>NZ_CP025030.1:611979-917969 GCF_002812705.1 Achromobacter spanius
CGTTACATCGCCCGGGATACGTCCCGAACGGTTGACCTGACCAACCCGCCGAGCGACGCCTGGGACCGCATCCGCCGCGGTTTCGCCATCCCCAACCTGAACACCGAGCTCTCGCAGCAGTGGACCGATTACTACGCGTCCCACCCCGAGGCCGTTCAGCGCATGGCCGAGCGCGCGGGCAAGTACCTGTACTTCATCGTCGACGAAATCAACCGCCGTGGCCTGCCCACGGAATTGGCGCTGCTGCCCTTTGTGGAAAGCGCCTACAACCCCACCGCCCTGTCGCGCGCACAGGCGTCGGGCCTGTGGCAGTTCGTGCCGGCCACCGGCCAGCACTTCAACTTGAAGCAGGACTGGTGGCGCGACGAGCGCCGCGACCCCATCGCGTCGACCAACGCCGCCCTGGACTATCTGGAAAAGCTGTTTGAGATGCAGGGCGACTGGTATTTGGCGCTGGCGTCCTACAACTGGGGCGAAGGCTCGGTGCAGCGCGCCATGGCCAAGAACGAAGCGGCCGGCCAGAACACGGACTACCTGTCCCTGAACATGCCCAGCGAAACCCGCAACTACGTGCCCAAGTTGCAGGCCATCAAGAACATCATTGCCGACCCGCAGCGCTACGCGGTGGCGCTGCCCCCCGTGGGCAACACGCCCTACTTCGTGACGGTGCAGAAGAACAGCGACATCGACGTTGAAATCGCCGCCAAGCTGGCCGAGATGCCGGTGGACGAATTCAAGGCGCTGAACCCGTCGTTCAACCGCCCGGTCATTCGTGGCGATCACGGCCCGACCCTGCTGCTGCCGGCCGACCGCGTCGAGATCTTCAACGCCAATTTGACGAACTACAAGGGCGACCTGAGCGCCTGGAAGATCTATCACTCGCGCCGCGGGGAATCCTACGCCGCGATCGCGAAGCGCTTTGGCGTGACGCTGGCCGAACTGCGCGAAACCAACGACATCAGCTCGCGCCAGAAAGCCGCGTCAGGCCAGGCCCTGCTGGTGCCCGGCGAACCCGGCAACGCTGGCGTGCAACTGGCATCGCTGGCAGCACCGGTGGGCGCGCTGGAGCAGGCGCCGTCGGACAACAAGGCGGTTGCTCCGCGCGGCCGCGCCGCCCCGGCGCCCGCCTCCCGCGTGGCCAGCGCCCGCCCCAATGTGCGCACCCACAAGGTCCGCCAGGGTGACACGCTGTTCTCATTGGCCAAGCAGTACGGCACCTCGGTCGATGCCTTGCGTGCCCTGAACAACATCAAGGGCAGCGCCCTGAAGATCGGCACCCCTTTGCGCGTGCCGGGCACCAACGCCCGCGGCTGATATTCTCCAGTCGTCCACACAGAACGGCGCCCCCAGCGGGCGCCGTTTTTACAAGTACGCGAAGCCGCCAAACTCCTTAAAATGGGCGGTCTTTCTGCAGGAAAAAACTAAAGGAACCATCATGGGCTTTCTCGCCGGCAAGCGCATTCTCGTAACGGGAGTGCTTTCAAACCGATCCATCGCCTACGGCATCGCGCGCGCCTGTCACAAGCAAGGCGCCGAACTGGCGTTCACCTATGTGGGCGACCGCTTCAAGGATCGCGTGGTCGAATTCGCCGCTGAATTCGGCAGCAAGATCGTGCTGCCTTGCGATGTGGCCGAAGACAGCCAGATTGAAGGCGCCTTCACGGAACTGGCCCAGCATTGGGACGGCCTGGACGGCCTGGTGCATTCCATCGGCTTCGCCCCCCGCGAAGCCATCGCCGGCAACTTCCTTGATGGCCTGTCGCGTGAAGGCTTCCGCATCGCCCACGACATTTCCGCCTACAGCTTCGCCGCCATGGCCAAGGCCGCGCTGCCGCTGATGGAAGGTCGCAACGGCTCGGTGCTGACCCTGACCTACCTGGGCGCCGAGCGCGTGGTTCCCAACTACAACACCATGGGCTTGGCCAAGGCATCGCTGGAAGCCAGCGTGCGTTACCTGGCCACGGCGCTGGGCCCGCGCGGCATTCGCGCCAACGGCATTTCGGCCGGCCCCATCAAGACGCTGGCCGCAAGCGGCATCAAGGACTTCTCGTCCATCCTGAAGTTCGTGGAATCGCAGGCGCCGCTGCGCCGCAACGTCACCATTGACGACGTGGGCAATGTGGCGGCGTTCATGCTGTCGGACCTGGCCGCAGGCGTCACCGGCGAGATCACCCATGTGGACGCCGGCTTCTCGACCGTCGTCCCGGGCATGGAAGACTGATTCTTCACCTGGGGCGGGGCGGTTTACCTCCCCACCCCAGGGTCGGTTCAAGCCGGCCGCACCACCAGCGTGGACACCTGCACGTCCACCGCCGTCATCAGCTTGTGGATCGGGCATTTCTCGGCCACGGCCAGAAGCTCATCGATCTGGGCGTCTGACAGCTCACCATGCAGCGTCAGCTTGGCCGTCAGGCGATACACGCCCTTGCGCTCCTCGCTGGCGTCGCGCACCACCTCCACATCCACCGACTTCAGCGGCAGCTCCTTGCGCTGCGCGTAGACCATCAGCGTCATTGCCTTGCAGCCACCCAGCGCGGTGTCGAAATAGTCATGCGGATCGGGGCCCTCTCCTTGCGGCCGCGGCATCGCCAGCGGCAAGTCGTGGCCCTCGGCCGTGGCGGTGAACTGCAACGTGTCGGGTGCATTCTGATGGACGCGGATGCTCATGAATCGGATCTCCTGGAGTTGGCATCCGTCGCGGACGCCGCAAGCCCACTTGTAGCATCCGCCGGCGTCATCCACACCTGACGGAATGCTGAACTTATTCTTAAGCCACTGGTCGGATATCCCTATCCGCAATTCACGAACTGACTTAGGGGGACGCATGAGCGCCAGACAACTTCTTGATCAATTGCTGCAATCGGGCCAAGGCCTGCTTTCGGACGCCACCAACCGCGTGCAAGGCGCGACGGGCGGCTCGGCAGGCGGCAAGGGTTCGTTCCTGACCGGCCTGGGTGGGGGTGCGCTGGGCGCAGGCGCGCTGGGCTTGTTGATGGGCAGCAAGAAGGCACGCAAGATCGGCGGCAAGGTCGCCATGTATGGCGGCATGGCGGCGCTGGGCGCGCTGGCCTACCGTGCTTACGGCGACTGGCAGCGCAACCAGGCCGGTGGCGCGCAAGCCGCGCCGCCTCAAACGCTGGACCGCCTGCCCGCGCCGGAAGCCGAGCAGCACAGCAACGCCGTGCTGACCGCCATGATCGGCGCGGCCAAGGCCGACGGCCACATCGGCCCCGAAGAACGCGGCCTGCTGGAAACCGAATTGGCCAAGCTGTCATCCGACGCGCAGGACCGCCAGTGGCTGGAAACGGAATTGTCGCGGCCGCTGGACCCGGCTGCCGTGGCCCAGTCCGCCAAAACACCCGAAATGGCCGCCGAAATGTATCTGGCCAGCCTGCTCGTCGTGGACGAGGAAAGCTATATGGAACGCGCCTATCTGGACGAATTGGCGCGTCAGCTTCGGCTGGAACCCGGCTTGAAGGAAAAGCTGGAACAGCACGCCAAAAGCGCGGTCGCCTGATCGGCAGAGATGGCGTCAGCACACCGCCGACGCCATCGACACCACCGCCCTGTCAATCCGCGCGCAGGCCGATGGACGCCGTCAACGCCGTATAGCGGTCGATGTCAGCATTGATCATCGACTGAAACTCTTTCGGTGTGCTGCTGGCGGGCGTGAAACCTTGTTCGCGCAGCGCGGTCTGCGTCTCGGGCCGCCGCACGATCTTCGTCACGGCGGCATTCAGTTTGTCGACCACGGCGCGCGGCGTGGCGGCTGGCGCCAGCAAGCCATGCCACTGGTCCAAGGCGTAGCCCGCAACGCCCTGCTCGGCCACCGTGGGCACGGTGGGCATCAACGGCGAACGCGACGGTGACGTCACCGCCAACGCGCGCAGCTTGCCCGCGGCAATCAGCGGCGCCGCGCTGGACGCCGTCACGACACCCATCGCCACCTGGCCTGCCGTCACATCCTTCAGCGCGGGGCCGCACCCCTTGTAGGGCACTTGCTGCAACACCGCGCCGCTGGCTCGCGCCAGCATTTCCCCGGCCAGGTGTTGCGGCGTGCCGTTGCCGCACGAAGCAAACGGCAAGGGTGCGCCCGGCACGGCCACGGCCAGCGCGTCCCCCAGGGATTGCAGCGGCGATGCGGCCGGCACCACGAAGACGGACGGCACGAACGCCACATTGATCACGGCGGCAAAATCCTGCTTCGGCGAAAAATCCAGGTTCCGATAGACCCCCGGATTGATAGCGAATGAACTGTTCACCATCAACACCGTGTAGCCATCTGGCGGCGCCTCGGCCACGATGCGTGCGCCGATGTTGCCGCTAGCGCCGGGCCGGTTCTCGACGATCACCGGCTGGCCCAATTCTTCTTGCAGGCTGGCGCCGATGCGACGCGCCAGCAAATCCGTGCCACCGCCCGGCGGAAATGTCACCACGATTGTGATGGGGTGCGTGGGGTAGGTGGCGTCGACCGCCGCGTCGCCCGACGGCGAATTGCCGCAGGACGCCAGCGGAAGAACGGCAGACAAGGCAAGACTAGTTCGAAGCAGGCTTTTCATGATGCGCTCTCAGGCATCCAGGCCGATGTCCAGCACCTTGGCGCTGTGGGTCAACCAACCGACGGCAATCTGGTCCACGCCGGTGGCGGCCACGGCGGCGGCAGTGTCGGGAGTGATGCGGCCCGAGGCTTCGGTAATCGCGCGGCCACGCGCCATGTCGACGGCGCGGCGCAGGTCATCCAGGCTCATGTTGTCCAGCAACACCACGTCCACGCCTAGCGACAGCGCCACTTCCAGTTGCGCCAGCGTGTCCACTTCCAGCTCGATCTTGACCATGTGGCCCACGCTCGCGCGCGCACGCTGCACGGCGTTGGCAACGCCGCCCGCCAGCGCAATGTGGTTGTCTTTGATGAGCACGGCGTCATCCAGGCCGAAACGGTGATTGCTGCCCCCGCCCACGCGCACCGCGTACTTTTGCACGGCGCGCAAGCCAGGCAGGGTCTTGCGGGTGCAGGTCACGCGCGCGCCGTAGCTGGAAATGGCACGCGCAATCGACGCCGTGGCGCTGGCCACACCACTCAGGTGGCACAGGAAGTTCAGCGCCACCCGCTCCGCGGTCAGCATCGCCCGGGCATTGCCATGCAAACGTGCAATCTCGGTTCCGGGTGACAGATCGGCACCGTCGCGCAGCGATGCGCTGAAGCGGATGCCCGGGTCCATGGCTTGAAACGCCAGGCGCGCCAGGTCCAAGCCGGCCAACACGCCCTCTTGGCGCGACACCAACCGGGTTTCCGCGATGGCGTCGGCCGGCACGATTGCGTCGGTGGTCAGGTCGCCGGCGCGGCCCAGGTCTTCAAGCAAGGCCGCTTGAACCAGCGGCACGAGCATGATGTCCGGCAGAGGCGCGACATTCAGGCGAAAGGCATTCGTAGGCACTTCGGCATTAATGCTCATTTTGAGTATTTATGAGTTAAAAAAAGGCGCGCAGAGGTTGCGCACCAGTTATGCTAAATACGAGCATAAACCTTGTCAAGCGTCACAAGGTTCGTGACAAGGGCAATTTGCTACCGGCAATGGCGCGTTCCAGCAGCACGTCGCGCCGGAAACGGAACAGCTTGGCCGGCCGGCCCGCCGTGCCCGTCGCCATCTCGCCCGTTTCTTCAACCAACGCCTGCTGTTCGATCAGGCGACGGAAATTCTGTTTATGCAGCGCCCTGCCCGCCAAGGCCTCGACCGCCAATTGCAGCTGCAGCAAGGTGAACTGGGCCGGCATCAATTCAAACACCACGGGCCGATACTTGATCTTGGCACGCAAGCGCGCAATACCGGTCGCCAGAATGCGGCGGTGATCGTGGCGCATCGGCTCGCCCGGCAACACCGCCTTGCCTCCCCCGCGCCGCACGGCCTCGGGCACCGCCCCCGCCTCGAACAGAAGCTCGTAGCGCTGCAACACCATATCTTCATTCCATGCAGCGCCGTCCAGGCCGAAGGTAATGGCGGCGCGCTGCTGGCGGCGCGTGCGCACGGCGGGGTCAGCACTGGCCTCGCACCATTGCGCCAACCACGGCACGATCACATCCTCGACCAATGCGGGCGCACCGGCACGCCGGTCTTCCCACGGGAAATAGCGGTACCAGTCTTGCCAGCCCACCTGCGCCACGCCGGTTTCGCCGGCTTCGCGCGTCAGGCCCAGATAGCTGACCGACATGACGCGCGCGCCGGATTCGTCGGAACGGTCGCCGTCGGCAAAGGTGTAGAGCTGCTCAACATAGCCCAGCGGATGATGGGTTTGCGTTTCCACCCAGGCGCGCAGGCCGGCCTGCAAGGAACGATGCGATAGTTCGAACGGCCCGGCCGGCAAGGCGCTTGCGTCATCCGTGGTCAACACGCGCGGCTCGCCATTGGTCACGGCCACCAGCACGGCGACGAGTTCGGTATGGACGGAGCGTTCGACGGATTCGGTCAAGGATGGAGGTCGTGAAGGGTGGACGAAGGGGTGAGCAAAGGGCGTAAGCAAGCGCATTGCGCAAGCCTCGCCGCGAAACGGCGAGGAGCCGGAATTATAAGGTTCTGGCGCTGCAACAGCCCCTTGCAAACGTGACAGGCCGGATGGCCGCCAGAGCGTGCCCAAGGTCTAAGATAAATCGTAGGTATACAGGCGCGTCGCCATCCTGGGACGCCCGCAAGCGGAGCAAGAGCCATGTTGAAAACTGCCCCCGACCCCCAAGCCCCGACTAACCCCAAGGCGGTCGACCCACGCCCGCCCACCGACCCGCGCAAAGGTACGGAAACGCTGCCGATGCCGGACCAAAGCAAGCAAGTGGCAGGCATGCCACGCGACGGACGCGCCATTGCGCAACCCGGCGAACCCGGCGTCATCACGCCCGAGGACGATGTGCTGGATACGTCTTACGAGAACCGCAAAACCTGACGCAGCGCAACAAGCGATGGTGCGCGAGCCGCATCGACACGGTTAGCGTGCGGGCCGGACCGGCAACGGTCCGGCCCGTCGCGCTTGAACGCGGGAAATAGGCGCTCGCCTATATCAAGCGGGGGCCACCCGTTTCTACACTGCTACGCTTTCAAGGCCCTTTGGGCCGATGCCTTCGCGATATCCCCATGTTCAAAAATTCCTTTCCGCGCATCGTCGCGGCATCTCTATTCGCCCTCCTTTTCCCCACCAGCCAAGCCCTTGCAATGGGCATCCAGCCTGAAACGTCGGTCGTGCTCGTGCACGAAAATACCGGCGAAGGCACGATCGGCATCAAGAACACGGGCGACGAACCCGTGCTGCTGATCTCCACGATCGAACACATTGCCGAAGACCAAGACAATTGGGTCATGGTGTCGCCGCCCGCTGCCGTGGTGGCTCCCGGCAAAACGCAATTGGTGCGCTTTTTGCTCACCCACGACAAGCCGCTGGACGTGCAGCGCATGAAGCGCGCCATCTTCGAAGGCATTCCGCAAACGGGTGAACAAGGCAACAAGCTGCACCTGACCATCCGGCAGGATCTTCCGCTGATCGCGCTGCCCAAGAAGGTCGCCAACGACAATGCCCCGTGGCGCTCGCTGCAGTGGGCAGCGCATGACGGCAAGCTGAAGGTGCACAACCCCAGCCCCTACATCGTGCGCATGGACCAACGCGTCAATGTGCAGCCGTCGGATCAGGCGCTGACCCTGCCCAAGACCTACGTCTTGCCGGGTGAAACGCTAGAACTGGTCGGCGCGGATGCCCCCCTGCAAGAGGGCCAGTCAAGCGTTCGCCTGTATCCCGCCAGCGTCTACGGCTATCAAGTCTCGTCCTTCGACGCGCCGATCAAGAACTGACGGCATCACTGCCCCCACGGGGTATCAACACGCTTGGCCATGCTCGCAATACCCGGCTACCGGGTATTGCGGGCGTTGCGCGCCGGCTCCACTCATGGCTTTTCATGTTCTGCACCCGCTTACGCAATGCTCGCGGTGGCGCCTTCGTCGCCGCGAGCCTCCTGCTGTGCCTGCACCGGGCTGCCATCGCGCAGTCCGGCGCGGGCGGGTTCGACCTTGAAACGCTGAAAAGCCGCGGCTTGAATCCAGCCATCGCATCGCACTTCAAGAACGGGCCGCAATTCCTGCCAGGCCAACACACCGTGCACGTGAGCGTCAACGGGCGCAGCGTCGGGCGCGCCTTGGCCACATTCGATACCGGCGGCAAACTCTGCCTGACCTCGGAACTGCTGACCCTGGCCGACCTGAAGGTGCCTGAAGCGCAAGGCGGCGACTCACAGGCCTGTCCTGACGCATTTCTTCAAGCCTGGCCCACCACCACCATCGCGCTGCAGCCCGAACGCTTGGCCGTGGACATCGTCGCGCCCCCGGGCGCAATGGACCGATCGGCCAGCACCACGAACTATCAATCGGGGGGCCGCGCAGCCATCCTGAACTACGACGTGCTGTCCAGCCAGACGCGCCATACCGGCGGAAAGTCGAATTATCTGCAGGCTTATACCGAACTGGGCCTGAACGCGAACGATTGGATCCTGCGCAGCAACAGCACCTATTCCAATAGCGGCGGGAAGTCGACGTGGAACCACGTCGATGCTTACGCCCAGCGTACATTGCCCACCTGGCACACCACCTTTCAGGCGGGGCAAATCAATCTGCGAGGCTCGCTGTTTGCCGGCGTTCCCGTCAACGGCATGCAGTTTTTCCCGGAAACCGCGCTGCAAAGCAGCAAGCAGGAGGGTCCACCCATCACCGGCATCGCCCACACGCAGGCGCGCGTCGAAGTGTTGCAGAACGGCATTCCGCTTGCGTCCGCCATCGTGCCCCCAGGTCCGTTCACCATGACCGATGTACTGCCCCGGTCATTGACGCAAGACCTCAAGGTTGTCATCCACGAAACCTCGGGCGAAGAGCGCGTGTTCTACGTGCCCGCGGCCGCGTTGCAGGTGGACCGTGTAGGCGCGCCCGCCGGATTTACCGGCGGCTTGGGCATGCTGCGCCAAACGGGTGCTGGAGGTGGCGAGACCATGCCGGTCGCGGCGGCGGAATACGGTATCGCGTTGGGCAGGCGCGCCAACGTCGCGGCCGGACTATTGCTGACCCAGGACTATCGCTCGCTGGGCGCCCGCTCGGATATGGCTCTGCCAGGCAGCATCCACACCGGCGTACAAAGCACGTTCTCGCAAAGTTCGCGTACCGGGCGCAGCGGCGCGCAGCACATCGTGTCGGTCTCCGGGCAAGTGCTGCCGGGCGTGTCTACGAACCTCTCGCTCTTGCGGCGTACCGACGGCTACAGCGAGGTGCTGGACAGCGCCAGCAGGCCGACGGGCGGTGCGCAGTGGTATCCAAATTTTCGCGAGGACCGCATCAAGCAGCAGATCAGCGCAGGATTGGGCTGGAGCGGATCCACGCTGGGCGGCTTCAATATGAACGTCAGCGAGTCCCGGAGCACGCGCGGCAACTTGTCGCGTCGTGGCATGTTTAGCTGGGGCAAGAGCTTCGGTCGGGCCAGCGTGTCGCTGTCATACGAACGCGACATGGGTTCCAGCCACCGCAATCAGGGCAGCCTTATGTATCTGAACCTGAGCTTGCCCTTGGGCAAGCAAAGCGTCAGCGCGTCGATGCAACGCCAGGACAGCGGCACAAGCTACGGCGTCAATACCGGCGCCTCCATCAACGAGCAGAGCAGCTACACCCTGGCGGCCACCTCCAGTTCGCACGGCCGGACCAGCTATTCCGGTTCGGTCGGCGTCAACTCAGCCTATACGCATCTGAACCTGGCGGCCAGCAGCTTCAAGGGCGGATACAGTCATTCCGCGCGCATGCGCGGCGGGTTGGTCGGGCACGCACATGGCTTGAGCTTTTCGCCCTACCGGGTGCAGGACACGTTCGCCATCGCGTCCGTGGGCGGTCTGTCCGGCGTCCGCTTGAGCACGCCGGCGGGCAGCGTGTGGACTGACCCCTGGGGCCGGGCCGTCATCGCGTCGCTGCCTGCGTACCGTAACGGGCAGATCCAGGTCGCCACGCCATCGCTGGCGCGCAACGTGGACCTGATCAACGGCCACTACAGCCTCGATCCGGCGCGCGGCTCTGTATCGGCGGTGGACTTCAAGGTGGTTACTGTTCGCCGTGCGTTGCTGACCGCCACCTATGCCGACGGCTCGCCGGTGCCCAAGGGCGCGGCCGTGCTGGATGCCAATGGGGTGTTCATTACCCTGGTGGGCAGCGGCGGCCAGATATTCCTGCCCGACATGCTCGCGGGCGCCACGCCGTTCAGCGTGGCGCCTTCGGAGGAGGCGCCGTGCACGCTCGAATTCGACATCGCCGATACACCGGACCTGAACGCGTTGTACGAACGCGCCCAGGCGACGTGTGCGCCGTAGACGCCCCCATCTCGTCAATCGCAAAAGGACCCCATGACTCTCGCAACCCTTCGTCTCCTTCGATCATGCCTGCCCGCACCGACGGTGGCCGCGCTGCTGGTGGCCGGCGCCTGGACCACGCCCGCAGCGGCGCAAGCATTGCCCTCCCCGTCCATGACGCGCGAAGCAGTCGCGGCGCCGATAGCGGGCTGCATGATGTCATTCGGTCAAGCCACCGTCGACTATGGCAGCTTCACAGCCGGACAACTGAGGCTGGATGGCAACCGGCGCTATCAGCTTGAGCCGCGCGTGGTGCCATTGACGATCAACTGCCCTACCGCCCGCCCCATTGCACTGCGCCTGAACGCCACCGCAGGGCAACACGGCGCCGCGAAGTTCGCCGGCAACGGCGCTTTGCACGTCGTGCTCAGCCACGTCCGGATCGACGGCGACGAAGCACGTGTGATCAATCCGGACGCGCCCCATGGCGCCCGACCTCAGATCAGCATGCGGCCCGGCGACACCGTGATGTTGGAGCATGGCCGCGCCGGACGTAGCCTTACCGCCCAGATTGCGTTGAACCCCGAAGTCAGTGATGCCGACGTCCGCGTCGCCGACCAGACGGAATGGTCGGCAATCTTGCAGCTTGAATTGGTAGACCTGTAGCGCGCGGCCGCTCGCGATCCGCGCGGTTGAACTCTCGTGTTTACAGAAGCCCGCACAGCTTGAACAAGCCGTTGTCCGTCGTGACGCCCAGCTTGCGATAGGCGGTGCCCTTTTGCGCGCTGATGGTTTTGGGGCTGCGCCCAAATTTGATCGCAATGTCGGAAATGGTCATGCCCGCGAGCAGGCAGCGAATCACTTCACGTTCACGGCCAGACAACGACGCGCCATCCAGCAGGCCGCTTGTCGAGGCCGACAAGGCTGGGTCGGCCGGCGGCGTGTCACGCGCCAAGGGCTCGACTTGCTCGGTGCTTGCGCCAGACAGCAGGTACGTCATCTGGGGATCGCAGTAGGTACCGCCAGCCGCCACCTTGCGTAGCGCCAGCACGATTTCGTCTTCGCGCCCGCCCTTGCCCACAAAGCCGTGGGCACCGGAACGCAAGGCCAATGCCACCGTGGCCGGGTCGTAGAGCGCAGAGAACACCAGAATGCGCGCGTAGGGAAACTTGATGCGCAACATTTTGATCAGCGAAATGCCGTCAACTTCGGTCGGGCCCAACGAATAGTCGATCAACAGCACGTCGACGGGTTGATCCGCAAGCGCCTGGATCATGGCTCGGCTGGTCTCGAATTCGCCGATGACAAAGATGTCGCGGTTTTGCGACAGGTAGGCGGACATGCCAGCCCGCACCACCGGATGGTCATCCAGGATTGCAATGCGCAACGGACGAAAATTGGATGCTGACAATATGGAATTCCCCGGTAGAGCCCAGATTTTCCACTGTTTCTCGTTGAGCGAAAAACCAACGTGGACAAATAGTAACGCAACCGTTTACGCAATCGTAATGAAGATTAGGCGAATGCCTATATCCGGAAAGTCATCCGTTTCCTAGAGTGATTCTTTTGTCCCACCAGCAACTGGATAGTCATGAATCACTCGGTACGCCCCCTGCCCGCTCTGCGATACCTCCTGGCCGCAAGCTTTTTGATCGCCGCCTCCGCCCAAGCTGCTCCCACCGCGGACCTGACAATCACCGGTGTCATCAAGCCGCCGTCGTGCGATCTTTCACTAGACGCAGATGGAAAACTCAATTTCGAAGACCGCGCATTTAACTCCCTCGCCGTGGACGGCACCAAACTGGATGCAAAAACGATCGGCCTGAACATCACCTGCAACGGCCATACGCGCGTCGGCCTGCACGTGGTAGACAACCGCGCCGGCAGCAAAGTTCTGAAAAGCTCGTTAAACGTCAATGCGTGGGCCTCAAACAACGCCACCATCAGCGACGCCTTCATCTTCGGCCTGGGCTCCGTAGACGGGCCCGAAAACACGCAGATCCCCATCGGCGGCTATATGTTCGGATTCAAGGAAGGCGACGTCTACGCCGACAGCAACAGAGCCGTCGTCCTCTACAGCGCGGACAAGCGGACCTGGTACGCCGAGGCCATACAGCGGCAGTTCATCAGCCCCAACTACACCTATGCATTCTTCGTGGGCTCGCCGGGCACTGGTGCCACGCCATTAGCGGTCTCGTCGGTAACTGGTACGCTGACCGTCACCCCGACGATCAACCGCGCCGCAGCGCTGCCGACCACCACAGAGATTAATCTGAACGGCAGTGCCACGATCTCGCTGGTTTACCTGTAAGCGTACCGCGCAGGGCGCGCTGTGGCGCCCTCTCGCAATCGAACAAGCCCTAAAAACAAGCGCAGCGTCCGGCTGTGCGGCCTTTGACGGCCGCGCAGCCCCGCTGCAATTGCGCAACACCAGGGCGAGTTCGTTCGCTGCCTCTAGAGGACGGCGTTTGTTGACATCAGGAAGGTTCATTATGAAAAATAAATTCTTTGTCGGCGTGGCGTTTGCCACGTTAGCTGCCGCATCGCACGCTACCGGTACTGGCGATCTCACCGTGACAGGCAAGCTCAAGCCCGCAGCATGCAACGCCCATTTCGGCGGTAACGCAACGCTCGACTTTGACGCCATTGTGTTCAACGCCTTGGACAGCAACGGGACGAATCTGGGCAGCAAAAACACTGCTCTACAAATCAACTGCGGCGGCCCCACGCGCGTCAGCGTTGTCGCGCTGGATAACCGGGCAGGCTCGGGAATCACGCTCCAGGAAGCGCCCAACCTGAACTGGCCATACCAGAACGACACGAATGGCCCCAAATATTCCTGGGGGCTGGGCTTTGCAGACGGCAAACAGATCAAGACGGGCGCATTGATCGCATTGATCACTCCGCAAACCACCACGGTCGACGGGGTGGTCCTGACCACAGCGGGTGCGCAGAAGATCCTGGCGCGCCCCACAGGCAGTAATAGCTGGTCGGTCGCGTCATCGCATTACTCGATCAACCTCAGCCCTGACTTTGAATACTCGTTCGGCCCGACGGGCGGACCCGCCATACCGATTACCAACGCGCAGTTGACGATCGGGCTCTCCCCCATGATCGGAAAACCGTCAACCTTGCCCGCCGCGAACGAAATCCCCTTGGACGGCTCGATCACGTTCACGCTGCGTTACCTGTAACGACGTTCCCATGGGATCCGCACGAACCTGACTCTCTTTGCTCACATGATGAAATCCCTGCCACGCCTTTGCGCCGGCTTGGCTATGGTCGCTGCAAGCACCACGCATGCCGCCACCAACCAAGCCAATCTGGTCATCGGCGGCAAACTCACCCCGCCAGCTTGCAACATGGGCTTTGGCGGGGCAAGCCCCGTCGACTTCGGCACCCTGCCCTTTCATAACCTGAACCGCAATGGAACGTTGCTGCCTGAACAGCGTCCGCGCCTGGAAATCGCGTGCGGTGGCCCCACGCGCGTGTCTTTCACGGTTCAGGAGAACCGTCCGGATACTGCCATCACGCGTCAGGAAGCCACCGCCAACGGCATGCCATGGCCCTATCAAAATCCGCAGAACGGCACGCCTCACGCTTGGGGTCTGGGCCGTATCGACGATGTCAAGATCGGTGCCGCCGTGCTGCTGGTGCGTCCTGAGGTCACTGTGGTGGACGGCATCCCGCCCTTCCTAAGTACGTCCATGGTTCTTTCCCGGCCAAGCGGTAGCGCAAGCTGGCCTGTTCAGTCCGCCATGGACACCATCAACGTGAATCCGGCGGACGAATACTCGTTCGGCAAAGATGCTACCGCCATGCCCATCACGACCGCATCCGTCAGCTTCGCCGTGCTAGCCATGCTGAATGGAACCGCTGCTTTGCCGACGACCAAGGAAATTCCACTGGATGGTTCGGTGACGTTCACGTTGCGTTATCTGTAGTCGCGCGGGCGGTTGCAATACAAAAAGGCCCCCGACTTCAATGAAGTCGAGGGCCTTATCGTTTTCATCCCTACCGGATCGGTAGGGACTGGATGGTGATCACCATCAATGTTCCTGGCGGACAGAGGGGGATTCGAACCCCCGATACGCTTTTGACGTATACACGCTTTCCAGGCGTGCGCCTTCAACCGCTCGGCCACCTGTCCTAATCGGCATTTTCGTAGGCAAAAAGACACTACGAAAATTGCGAATCCGCGATTCTAGCAGGTTTCGGCGCGACGCAGCAAGCCGAAGCAGAAAGGGGGACGCACTGAGCAGTCTTGCTCAGCGTGCCCGCCCTTGTGCCCTTCAGTGCGAGGACGGCGGTTCCTGCTCGCGGTAAGAACTGACCGTGCCGTCCGGTTCGGTTTCTTCCAGTCTGACCTTGAAGCCCCACAGACGCGCCAGATGCTTCATCACCTGCTCGGCATCGTCGCTCGCCAAGGGCCGGTCACGGCTCTTCAAATGCCGCAACACCAATGAACGATCCGAATCGCGGTTGAAGCGCACCACCTGGATATCCGGCACCTGGTTGTCGCGGTTGTGCTGCGCGGCCAGCAAGCGGCGAATGTCGCGGTAGCCCTCATCGTTGTGGATGGCGGCCACTTCCAGCTTCGGATTCGACTGATGGTCCGAGATTGCAAACAGGCGGAACTCGCGGATCAACCGCGGCGACAGGTACTGCGAGATGAAGGACTCGTCCTTGAAGTTGCGCATGGCGAAGTCCAGCGTCTTTTGCCAGTCGCCGCCCGCAATATCGGGAAACCACTTCCGATCCTCGGGCGTGGGCGCTTCGCAGATACGGCGGATGTCCGTCATCATCGCAAAGCCCAGCGCATACGGGTTGATGCCGCCATAACCGCGTTCGTCAAAGCCGCGCTGGCTGACCACGTTGGTATGGCTTTGCAGGAACTCCATCATGAAGCCGTCGTTGACCAGCCCTTTTTCATGCAGGCGGTTAAGGATGGTGTAGTGCCAGAACGTGGCCCACCCTTCGTTCATGACCTTGGTCTGGGTCTGCGGGTAAAAATACTGGGCGATCTTGCGCACGATACGGACCAACTCTTTTTGCCACGGCGCCAACTTGGGCGAGTACTTCTCAATGAAGTACAGCAGGTTCTCTTCGGGCTCCGGCGGAAACACCGATGCCTCTGTGCGCGTGTCCTTGTCGGTTTCCAGGCGCGGCAACGTGCGCCACAAGTCGTTGTATTGCAGCCGCGCGTGTTCCTTGCGCTCGGCCTGGCGCGCGGCCTCTTCCTTGAAAGACATCGGCGCGGGCCGCTTGTAGCGGTCCACACCGTGGTGCGACAACGCATGGCAGGAATCCAGCAACGATTCCACCGCGTCGATGCCGTAGCGGTCTTCGCACGACATCACATACTTGCGCGCGAACACCAGGTAGTCCAGCACCCCATCGGCGTCGGTCCATTGCCGGAACAGATAGTTGCCCTTGAAGAACGAGTTATGCCCGTAGCACGCATGCGCAATCACCAACGCCTGCATCGTCATGGAGTTTTCTTCCATGAGATAAGAGATGCACGGGTTGGAATTGATGACGATCTCGTACGCCAGGCCCTGCATGCCGCGTCGGTAGTACTGTTCGTTGCGGATGAATTCCTTGCCGTAAGACCAGTGCGGATAGCCAATAGGCAGCCCGGCCGACGCATAAGCGTCCAGCATCTGTTCCGAGGTGATTACCTCGATTTGGTTCGGATACGTGTCCAGGCCGTACTCGGCCGCAACCTTGGAAATCGCGTCGTCATAGGACTGGATCAGTTCGAACGTCCATTCGGAACCTTGGGATATCGGCCGAGCGCCGCCGGCCGTATCCGGCTCCACGAGAGCACCCACGATGGCATTCATGCGGTTTCCTTCTTGAACAGGTCATGGAACACGGGAAAGATTTCGCCGCGATCGCAGATGCGCCGCATGACGAAATGCGGCTCCAGCTTCTGTTCATACTCGGCCCACAGGCTGCTCTTGCGAGCCTCTTGCGAGTCGGGAATTTCGATATAGGCAAAGTACCGTGTCGACGGCAGCAAGTGTTCGGCCAGGAAGCGTGCGCTCTTGCCCGCGTCGGCGCCGAACGAATCGCCGTCGCTGGCTTGTGCCGCGTACACGTTCCAGGCCGAGGGCGGATAGCGCTTTTCCAGAATCTCGCGCATCAGCTCCAGCGCGGACAGCACGATGGTGCCGCCGCTCTTGGGGTCGTAGAAGAACGTTTGCTCGTCCACTTCCTCGGCGTTGTCCGTATGGCGGATGAAGACCAGGTCCACATGCTCGTACTTGCGCGACAGGAACAGGTACAGCAGCGTAAAGAAGCGCTTGGCCAGGTCCTTCTTGCCTTCGTCCATGGACCCCGACACGTCCATCAGGCAGAACATGACCGCGCGCGCCATCGGAATGGCGACCGAAACGCGATTGCGGTAGCGCAGGTCCAGGTCGTCCAGGAACGGCACGCGGGCAAGGCGCTCGCGGCAGTCCTCGACATCCTGCTCCAATGTGCGGATGGTCGCGGCGGGCGCACTCGCCGCTCGCGCATCGGCCAAGGCCTTTTCGGCATCTTCAAGATCGGCGCGCGCTTTCACGTTTAGCGCAACACGCCGCGCCAACGATGACTTGAGCGTGCGGCTGATGCTCAACATGCTGGGCGAGCCGGTCGTGGTGTAGCCGGCGCGCTGCCATTTTTTCTGGCTGACTTCGCCCAACTGGTTGCGCGCCAGATGCGGCAGTTCCAGGTCCTCGAAGAACAGGTTCAGGAACTCGGCCCGCGACAGGCTGAAGGTGAATTGGTCTACCGATTCCCCTTCACCCGGGTCGGACCCGCCCTCGCCTTGGCCGCCCTGCGGCCGGTCGATGGTGTCGCCCTTGGCGAATTCGCGGTTGCCAGGGTGCACCATCTCGCGGTCACCGCCCGAGCCGTGCCGGAACGTCGGCTCGGAAATATCCCGGGCGGGCAGGTTGATCTCTCCGCCTTGATCCATATCCTGAATGGAGCGGTCACGAATCATCCCGTGAACCGCCTTGCGGATCTGGTCCTTGTAGCGCCGCAAAAAACGCTCGCGGTTGACGGCGCTTTTATTGCGCCCGTTAAGACGGCGATCGATCAGTGAATTCATGATTCACCTCGCTCAGGAAGACTTCCTCACTCGGAGGTACCACTCGCACAGCAGCCTGACCTGCTTTTCCGTGTAGCCCTTTTCCACCATGCGATCCACGAAGCTCTGGTGTTTCGACTTGTCCTCGGCCGAAGCCTTGGCATTGAACGAAATCACCGGCAGCAGATCTTCCGTATTCGAGAACATCTTCTTCTCGATCACTTCGCGCAGCTTTTCATAGCTGGTCCAGGTCGGGTTGCGGCCGTTGTTGTTGGCACGCGCCCGCAGCACGAAATTCACGATCTCGTTGCGGAAGTCCTTCGGGTTCGCAATTCCAGCAGGCTTCTCGATCTTTTCCAGCTCGTCGTTCAACGCGCTGCGATCGAAGCTTTCGCCCGTTTCCGGATCGCGGAACTCTTCGTCCTGAATCCAGCAATCGGCAAACGTGACGTAGCGGTCAAAGATGTTCTGGCCGTACTCCGAATACGACTCCAGGTAGGCGGTCTGAATTTCCTTGCCGATGAATTCCGCGTAACGCGGCGCCAGGAACCCCTTGATGAACTCCAGATAGCGCCGGCGGATCTCTTCCGGGTAGTCTTCGCGGCCGATCCGTTGTTCCAGCACGTACATCAGATGCACCGGGTTCGCGGCCACTTCCGTCTGGTCGTAGTTGAAGACGCTGGACAGGATCTTGTACGCGAATCGCGTGGACACCCCGTTCATGCCTTCGTCCGTGCCGGCGTAGTCCTTGTATTCCTGCAAGGCCTTGGCCTTCGGGTCTACGTCCTTCAGGCTTTCACCGTCATAGACGCGCAGCTTCGAATAGATGCTGGAGTTCTCGGGTTCCTTCAGGCGGGTCAGCACCGAGAACTGCGCCATCATGTCCAGCGTTCCCGGCGCGCACGGGGCGGACGACAACGAGCTGTGATGCAGCAGTTTTTCGTAGATGCGGACTTCTTCAGACACCTGCAAGCAGTACGGCACCTTGACGATATAGATACGATCAAGGAACGCTTCGTTGTGCTTGTTGTTGCGAAAGGTCTGCCATTCGGATTCGTTCGAGTGGGCCAGGATCGTGCCGTTGAACGGGATCGCGGAGAAGCCTTCCGTGCCCTTGAAGTTGCCTTCCTGGGTGGCCGTCAACAAGGGATGCAGCATCTTGATCGGGGCCTTGAACATCTCGACGAATTCCAGCAGGCCCTGGTTCGCCAGACACAAGCCACCGGAATAGCTGTAGGCATCCGGGTCGTCTTGCGAGTGGCGGTCCAGCTTGCGGATATCGACCTTGCCGACCAGCGAGGAAATGTCCTGGTTGTTTTCGTCGCCCGGCTCGGTCTTGGCGATGGCCACTTGGCGCAGCACCGAAGGGTTCAGGCGCACGACGCGGAATTGCGAGATGTCGCCATCGAACTCTTTCAAGCGCTTGACCGCCCAGGGCGACATGATGCCCGTCAGGTAGCGGCGCGGAATGCCGTATTCCTTTTCAAGCGTGTCGCCAAAGCGTTCCGGATGGAACAGGCCGAGCGGTGATTCGTTGACGGGCGAGCCCTTCAAGGCATAGATGGGATAGCTTTCCATCAGGGCCTTCAGCCGCTCCGCGATGGACGACTTGCCGCCGCCCACAGGGCCCAACAGATAGAGGATTTGCTTGCGCTCTTCCAGCCCCTGCGCGGCGTGTTTGAAGAACGCGACGATCTGCCCGATCACGTCCTCCATGCCGTAGAACTCCTGAAACGCCGGATAGCGCCGGATGGTCCGGTTGGAAAACAAACGGGAAAGACGTGGGTCGTTGCGTGTATCCACGACTTCGGGTTCACCGATTGCCGCCAGCATTCGCTCAGCGGGACTGGCGTACGCCATGGGATCACGTTTGGCGAGGTTCAGATACTCCTCAAGAGAAAGCTCTGACTCCTGCTCTCTTGCATACTGCGACTTGAAGCCTTCGACGATGTTTTGCACGGAAACCTCCTACAACACGCGAAAAATTCACTACGCCTACGTGTCCCCATTGTGCCTCAGTGCCTGCGCATTACTAGACAATCTCGCGATTAGCATTTTCGGCCTGTTGTTATGTTGCTTTCGCCACACAACAACCATGAAGCACGCTCGAACCCTTTCCGTTTAGGCTGCACCCAGCGGACACAAGTTCCGTCAGGGAATGCAACTTACGTGAATAAGTTAACTGGCTCGTCTTCAGCATATTGCTATGGCAGGCACGCGTGGTGCGACTGCACATGAAATGGTCAGCAATGATTTGAAGGGATGAGCGATATCCCGGTGGATTCTTATGATTCGGGCAGTAGCCCGATGCGTCCGCCATGCGATGGCGGCGAACGTTCTGAAGAGCGCGTTGCGCTTCGTTCAGCAGCGTGCCGGTTCGGTTATGAAAAAGCGCCGATATCGCGGCACGGGAATCCGTGGTGACGAGGGCGTGTAGCGCTGTTCGGTGATGGCCGTATGCACGAAGCGCCAAGTCATGTGCCTATGCTAAAGCCAATTGACGGTTTTGTGGCAATTCATTTGGCGTAATGATCAAAATCGTAATGCGGGTTTTCAGCAAGAAAACCGGGCGAGCAAACACTCGCAAACTTGCCTCAATTGCCTTGCTGAACGCGACACAGATCATCGCCAAGACGACTTACACGCGGGATTAGCAGCCATTGAGCTTGAGTGCTAGCACGCGCGAAATCGAGCAATGGCTTGCGCGGCACTGCACAGCATTCACGACGCAACCGGCGGCAGCGCCACGCGCTGCATAAGTGCGCGCCACGTGCCTTCCACCCGCGCGCGCAGGCGAAAATCCGCGCCCACTTGTGCGCTATCGATGAATGCGTAACGCCGCGCGGCGTCCAGATGCTCAAGCATCGGCAAGCGCACCATGCCCGCCGCATCGCCAAGCAGCACAGGCGCCAGATACAACAGCAACTCATCCACGCAACCCGCCGCCACCAGCGCGCCGCTCAAGCCCGCGCCGGCCTCGACATGGACCTCGTTGAACTGGGCCTGCGCGAACCACTGCATCATGCCGACAAGGTCCACACGCCCTGGCGTCGGGCCCGGCAACACCACCACTTGCACATTCTTGTCCGCCAGGCGCGCCGCTTTGGCGGCGTCTTCGCGCGCGGTGAAGACGATAACGGGCCCGCCGTCGAACAGGCGGGCGTTTTCGGGAATACCGAACAGGCCGTCCACCACCGCCCTACGCGGCTGGCGCGGCGTATCCACGTCGCGCACGTTCAGCAGTGGATCATCCTTCAGCACGGTGCCCATGCCAGTCAGCACCACGCAGCTACGCGCTCGCCAACGATGGCCATCCGCACGGGCTTCCGGGCCGGTGATCCATTGGGACATGCCGTTATGCAAGGCGCTGCGGCCATCCAGCGACGCGGCCATCTTCATCCAGACCCAGGGCAGGTCTCGGCTCATGCGCGAGATGAAACCCGCATTGATGGCCAACGCTTCTTCGGCGCAGACGCCCGTGGTTACCGCGATGCCTGCCGCGCGCAAGCGGGCAAGCCCTTGGCCGTTGACCAGCGGATTCGGGTCGCCGATGGCCACGACCACGCGCGCCGGCCGGGCCGCCAGCACCGCGTCCACGCATGGCGGCGTGCGCCCGAAGTGGCTGCAAGGCTCCAACGTGACATACAGGGTGGCCCCCTCGACCGTCTCGTTGCGCGCCTGGGCGTCGCGCAATGCGCGGATTTCGGCATGAGGGCCGCCCGGCGGTTGGGTCGCCCCTTCGCCCAACACACGGCCGTCGCGCACGATCACACACCCTACGCGGGGGTTGGGCGCGGTGGTGTAGAGCACGCTTTCGGCCTGCGCCAGGGCGCGCCGCATCCAGAAGATATCGTCGGAATCGCTTGGGGTCGTCATGGCGGAATTGTATGTCCGGCAGCAGGCCCGCGGTGGCTCACCGCCCACTGCCAAGAGGTATGCTGGCGTCAAACGCGCCTTTTACGGGTATGTCCGTTTTAGGCCGCTATGTGGCTTGGGGCGATCTCGCGGGCTGCGGAAATTGCCCGCAGAATGCATTCACCCCCTCTAAAATCCTAGACCAGGAGCCCGAAACATGAAGCAAGCACTGATCGTCATCGACGTACAAGAGTCCTTCCGTCACCGTCCGTTTTGGGACGAAGCCGAATATCCCGCATTTCTGGACAAGATCCAGGGCTTGATCGATTCGGCCAGCGCCCAGGATATTCCAGTGCTTCAGGTGTTCCACAAAAGCCCGTCCGACGATGCCACCAACCCGTTTTCACTGGCCTCGGGGTATGTCAGGACGCTTGAAGAATTACGGATCTCCCCTACCGCCGTGTTCCACAAAACCGTGCATTCGTCGCTGTATGCACAGGGTGCGGACGGCACAACGCTGCACGACTGGCTGCGCGAAAACGGCATCGAGGGCATCATCGTCAGCGGTATTCGTACCGAACAGTGCTGCGAAACGACCGCGCGCCACGCCAGCGACGCCGGCTTCAAAGTGGTGTTCCCAACGGATGCCACGCTGACTTTCGCCATGCAAAGCCCGTCGGGCAAGCACTACACGCCCGCCGAAATTCGGGACCACACCGAGCTGGTGCTGAACGGTCGCTTTGCCCGCGTCACGCGCGCCGCCGACGCATTGGCTGGCTGAGCAAAGCGGAGCCGCGCATGATCCCCGTGTATTTCATCCTGACCCGGGGTATCGTCCTGCTGGACCTGGCGGGGCCCGCCGAGGCGTTCCGCGTCGCCGAAAAGCTATGCCCCGGAACCTTCGAACAACACTTCTGCGGCCCGACGCCTGAAGTGGAAAGCGGCTTGCCGGGATTGAATCTGGCGCGCATCCGGCCGTTACCGACCGCCCTGCCCGCCAACGCGCTTGTCATTATTTCGGGCGTAGTGGGCAAGCACACGCGCCTGGACTCGCCGGATGCGCACAGCATCATCGACTGGCTGGCCGTGCGCCACCCCGCCGACCAGTTCACGCTGATGACGGTGTGCGCGGGCGCGCTGTTCGCCGCCTCCGCCGGGCTGACCCGCCAGCGCGACTGCACCACGCATCATTCCTGCCTGGCGCAGTTGGCCGGCATCGACCCCAGTGCGCGCGTGCACGACAACCGCATCTTCGTCGAAGACGGCAACCTGCTCAGCAGCGCCGGCATTACGGCGGGCATCGACCTGGCGCTGCATATGGTGGCGCGCCATTGCGGGCCGCGTGTGGCCAGCGAGGTGGCGCGCGACATGGTCGTCTACCAGCGGCGCGCGGGCACGGACACCACGCTGTCGCCGTGGCTGGAACACCGCAGCCACATGCACCCCGGCGTACACCGTGTCCAGGACGCGGTGATCCGCAATCCGGCGGCGCCGTGGTCTGCCCAATCGTTGGCGGACCAGGCGCACACCAGCCCGCGCCACCTGACGCGACTGTTTCGTGAGCATGCCGGCTGCACGCCGATGGACTATCTCTATCAGATCCGGGTGGCGCTGGCGCGCGACCTGCTGCGCGAAACGCGATTGGATCTGGAGCGCGTGGCGGAGAAATCCGGTTTCGGATCCGCGCAGCACATGCGCCGGGTCTGGCGCAAGTTCCAGCCCAATACGCCTAGCCTGGCGCGGTCGGCCCCCATGCAATAACGGCGCCGAAGCGCCGTTATTCGCGGTCGTGTGAACGGCGTTTATTCCTTGCGCAGCTTGCCCGGCAGCAGCGGGCCTTGCATCTCGCGGATAGCCTCGACGAATTCGCCGATGTCTTCGAAGCTCTTGTAGACGGACGCAAAGCGCACGTAAGCCACCTTGTCGAGCTTGCGCAGTTCGTTCATGACAAGCTCGCCGATATGCTCAGACGGCACTTCACGCAGCCCGCTGGCCAGCAACTGCTCTTCGATGCGCGCGACCGCGGCATCCACGTCCTCGGTGCTGACGGGGCGCTTGCGCAGCGCCAGGCTCAGGCTGGCGCGCAACTTGACGGGGTCGTAGTCGCTGCGGCTGCCGTTGCGCTTCACGATGGAAGGCATGGCGAGCTCAACCCGTTCATAGGTGGTGAAGCGCTTGTCGCAGGACAGGCAACGGCGGCGGCGACGAATGGCATCGCCCTCTTCCGAGACCCGGCTGTCGACAACCTGCGTTTCGGCATGGCCGCAAAATGGACACCGCATGTGTGTTCCCTATAGGCACGGATAGCAAAATTTCAGCATATTGTAACGACGCTCCCCCGGGAAGCGTCGAGACGGGCTAATTCGTCCCCAATATCATCACGGCTAGCAACGAGGATAGCGCCCGCCGCCCTGAAAGCAAAGGGACGGCGCCTTGCGGGGCCGTCCCTTTCCGTAGTGGCCCTTCGGCGGGAAGCCCCCCGAAGGTGTGCCGCTGGCTGTTTATTGCTTGCTATAGACCGGCAGGCGCGAGGTCAGTTCATTGACGCGGGCGCGCACGGCGGCGATGTTGGCCTCGTCGCGCGGGTTGTCCAGCACGTCGGCGATCAGGTTGGCGGTGAGTTCGGCCTCGGCTTCGGTGAAGCCGCGCGTGGTCATGGCCGGCGTGCCCAGGCGGATGCCGCTGGTCACGAAGGGCTTTTCCGGATCGTTCGGGATGGCGTTCTTGTTGACCGTGATGTGGGCCTGGCCCAGCACCGCTTCCGCTTCCTTGCCCGTGATGCCCTTGGCGCGCAGGTCAACCAGCATGACGTGGCTTTCGGTGCGGCCGGAGACGATGCGCAGGCCGCGCTTGACCAGCGTGTCAGCCAAGACCTTGGCGTTTTTGACCACTTGCTGCGCGTAGTCCTTGAAGCTGGGTTCCAGGGCTTCCTTGAACGCCACGGCCTTGCCGGCGATCACGTGCATCAGCGGGCCGCCTTGAATGCCCGGGAAGATGGCCGAATTGATGATCTTTTCGTGCTCGGCCTTCATCATGATGACGCCGCCGCGCGGGCCGCGCAGCGACTTGTGCGTGGTCGACGTGACGAAGTCGGCGTGCGGAACCGGATTGGGGTAGGCGCCGCCGGCGACCAGGCCTGCGTAGTGGGCGATGTCGACCATGAACAGCGCGCCGTTTTCACGCGCGATGCGGGCCATGCGCTCGAAATCGATGTGCAGGGCATAGGCCGATGCGCCAGCCACGATCAGCTTGGGCTTGTGTTCCTTGGCCAGTTGTTCGACTTGCGCGTAGTTCAGGACTTCGTTTTCGTCCAGGCCGTACGAGATGAAGTTGTACAGCTTGCCCGAAGCGTTGACCGACGCGCCGTGCGTCAGGTGGCCGCCTTCGGCCAGGCTCATGCCCAGCACGGTGTCGCCCGGCTTCAGCACGGCCATGTACACGCCCTGGTTGGCTTGCGAACCCGAGTTGGGCTGCACGTTGGCGGCTTCGGCGCCGAAGATCTGCTTCAGGCGATCGATGGCCAGTTGTTCAACCACATCCACGTACTCGCAACCGCCGTAGTAGCGCTTGCCCGGGTAGCCTTCGGCGTACTTGTTCGTGAGCTGCGTGCCCTGGGCTTGCATGACGGCCGGGCTGGCGTAGTTCTCCGAAGCGATCAGCTCGATGTGCTGCTCTTGGCGTACGTCTTCCTTCTGGATGGCGGCCCAAACGTCCGGGTCAGCCTTGGACAAGGTGAGGTTGCGGTCAAACATGACGGGGGATTCCTGAGGCGGTAAGAGAGGAGAAAGCAGTGTCGGGTGGGTAAACCCGAAGAATTCGCTTAGTTTACCGCGTCAGCCGGAATCAATTGCCGCCAAAATGCGCCGAAGGTGAGCAAAAACCGTGCGACGAGCACGAAAACCACGCTATCGCTCGGCGCCCGAAAACCGCTCTCAATCCGACTTGAGAAACTTTCATGCAAACAAAGCGCGTCAAGAATCTACGCGCTAGTAGCTGAAGGGCCGCGTACGGAAGGCAAACGAAAAAAAGCCGCGATATCGCTATCGCGGCCTTTTTTGCGCTGCCAGCCAAACAGTTACGAGGCGGAGGTCGCGCCGATCTGCTTGGGCGCCAGCCGGGGGTTCAGCGTGTAGGTGCCCGTGACGGAAGCCTGGGCCAACACGTGTTTCTGCATGGCGCGCAGCGCGTCTTCGCCCGTGAACGAGCCGTTCAGGTTCAGGCTGCTGACGTCCAGCGCATATAGGGTGAACACGTAGCGGTGCACGATGGAATCGTTCCAGGGCGGGCACGGGCCGTCATAGCCGAAGTAATCGCCGCTCATGTCGTGGTCGTTGGCGAACCACGAGGAATACGAGTTGATGCCCTGGCGGGCATCCATCGGCGCCAGCGGGCCGCCTTTTCCGCGCGGCGTGATCCCATTGGAGAAGGCGCCTTCGTCGATGTCCCGCAGATCAGCCGGCAGATCCACCAGCACCCAATGGAAGAAATCCACGCGAGGCAGGTCGGCAGGCACTTCGCGGCCTTCCTGGTTGACGTCATCGGGCCGCGACGGCACGTCCGGATCATGGCAGATCAACGCGAACGACTGCGTTCCCGCCGGGACGTCGTCCCAGGAGAACTGCGGGTTGTAGTTATCTGCCAGCGCGACGTGCGATTGCGCATCGATCTTGCCGAACGCATAGCGTTCCGGAATCGACTCGTGATCGGAAAAAGACAAACTCGAAAGTTCCATGTCGTGCTCCTTGAATGCCGCAAGGGCGTACCAGCCCTTGTCCGTTTGCTCAGCGTATCAAAACTTCGCAATCATGGGTTCAAGTTAACACGCGCGAACTTGCGCTTGCCCACCTGCACCACGTAAGTTCCAGCCGGCAATTGCAACGATTTATCTTCGACCCGATCGCCGTTGACGCGCACGCCGCCCTGCTCCACATTGCGTTGGGCTTCCGAGCCGGAGGCCACCAGGCCCGCCTCGCGCAGCAGCTTCAGAATGCCCACAGGCGCGCCGCCAATGTTCACTTCGGGCATGTCTTCAGGAATGGCGCCGTCACGGAAGCGTGCCTCGAAAGAGGCCAGCGCGTCGTCCGCCGCCTTGGCGGAATGGAAGCGGGTGATGATTTCCTGAGCCAGCATGACTTTCGCATCGCGGGGGTTGCGGCCGCCATCCGTCTCTTGCTTGAGGGCGGCGATATCTTCCAGCGAACGGAAGGACAGCAGTTCGAAGTACCGCCACATCAGCGTGTCGGAAATCGACATGAGCTTGCCGAACATCGAGTCGGGCGACTCCGAAATACCGATGTAGTTGCCCTTGGACTTGGACATTTTCTCGACGCCGTCCGTACCCACCAGCAGCGGCATCGTCAATATGCACTGGGGCTCCTGGCCATATTCCTTTTGCAGCTCGCGCCCGACCAGCAGGTTGAATTTCTGATCGGTGCCCCCCAGCTCCAGATCGGACTTCAGCGCCACGGAGTCATAGCCCTGCATCAAGGGATACAGGAATTCGTGCACCGAAATCGGGATGCCGCCCTTGAACCGCTTGGTGAAGTCTTCACGTTCCATCATGCGCGCCACCGTATAGCGCGAGGCCAACTGGATCATGCCGCGCGCGCCCAGGGGATCGCACCATTCGGAGTTGTAACGGATCTCGGTGCGTGCCGGATCCAGCACCAGGCTGGCTTGCGCGTAGTAGGTCTTGGCGTTGGACTCGATCTGTTCGCGGGTCAGCGGCGGGCGGGTGCTGTTGCGGCCGCTGGGGTCGCCAATGGTGGAGGTGAAGTCACCAATCAGGAAAATGACGTTATGCCCCAGATCCTGCAATTGGCGCATCTTGTTCAGCACCACCGTATGGCCCAGGTGAATGTCCGGCGCGGTGGGGTCCAGCCCCAGCTTGATGCGCAGCGGCACGCCGGTCGCGCGGCTCTTGGCCAGCTTGCGAGCAAACTCGGATTCAACCAGCAATTCGTCGCAGCCGCGCTTGGCTATACGCAGATCGGCTTCGACTTCAGGAGAAATAGGGGCTTCAGAGGGAGACATGGCAGGGGGACCAAAGCGGCTTCAGCCGACAAAAAGGTGTAAAAAGTGACGAAAACTATCGAAAATTCTAGCCGAATCAGCTAGGATACCGCCCAATCATACGCAACTGCCATCTATACGCAGTTGCGGTTCAGCCTACCACCCGTTGTTCACAAGATGCGCCTAGCGCCAGCCCTTGCCCCGGATATCGGGCGCGCGGGGGCCGATCGTGTTACGCACCCTGCGAGCCCAGCCACCTGAGAGGGTTACTTCACGATGAATCGTGGCCTCCACGAACTGGCGAGTAGCATCAAGCGCAAAGTTGCTGCCCTGTTTGCGCCCGTTGAGCCCAAGCCCCATCGCTCGGGACTTTTCCGCCGCACTCTTCTCGTCACCGCAATTGGTTTGTTTGCCGGCGCCGCCGCCTTGGGCATGGTGCAGCAACCCGACCGCTCCGAACTCCCCCCGTCCCGCATTATCCAGAGCATTCTGCCGCTGACCGCCGAGCAAGTCGAAGTCAGCACGCCGAGCGCCGCCCCGTACATCAGCGAAACGCGCATCCGCCCTGGCGACACGCTCTCGGCGGTGCTGCAACGGCTGGAGCTGGACGCGCCCAACCTGCAAAGCTTCCTGACGCACGACGCCAGCGCCCGCAGCATCTACAAGCTTTATCCGGGGCGCTCGGTACAGGCCGCCACGGACGAACAGGGCAATCTGGTCTGGCTGCGTTACATCCACACGCCCGGCAACGAGTCTGACGGCCAGGTCGTGACGCGCATGCTGCATGTTGCCCCGTCGGGCGATAGCTACAAGGCCGAGGAAGTCACCGAAAGCACCGACCGCCAAACCCGGGTGGCCGTGGGCACGATCAAGTCGTCGCTCTTCGGCGCCACTGACGGCGCCGGCATCCCGGATTCGGTCACCATGCAGATGGCCGACATTCTCAGCGCCAAGATCGACTTCCTGCGCGACCTGCGCCAAGGCGACCAATTCCGCGTGGTGTATGAAGTCCGTTCGCACGACGGCCGCTACGCCGGCGCGGGCCGCGTTCTGGCCCTGGAATTCATCAACGGCGGCAAGACCTATAACGCCGTGTGGTTCAGCCCGGACGAAAAGTCGGGCTCGTATTACGACTTTGACGGCACCAGCCTGCGCGGGGCCTTCCTGCGCACCGCGCTGAAGTTCAGCCGCATCAGCTCCACGTTCGGCATGCGCATGCACCCGATCCACAAAACCTGGACGGGCCACAAGGGCGTGGACTACGCCGCGCCTTCGGGCACGCCGATTCACGCCACGGCCGACGGCACGGTTGAGTTCTCGGGCTGGCAGAACGGCTACGGCAACGTGGTCATCGTGAAGCATCACGGCCAGTATTCGACGCTGTACGCTCACCAGAGCCGCATCGCCGCCGGCATCACCAAGGGTTCCAAGATCTCGCAAGGCCAGTTGTTGGGCTATGTGGGATCCACGGGCTGGGCCACCGGCCCGCACCTGCATTACGAGTTCCGCGTCAACAATGTGCCCATCGATCCCCTGTCGGTCGACCTGCCTGTTGCCCGCGCCCTGGAACCGGCGGAAGCCCGCGCGTTCAACCAGGCCGTGGCGCCGTACAAGCAACAGATCCAACTGCTGACGCAGTTCCAGCAGACGCTGCCCGACGCACTGACCAACGTGGCCAGCCGCTAGACGGCGCGCCACAGCAAACGTCCCGAAAGGCGGCCCGTGCACACTCTGCCGGCCGCCTTTTTTCTTTCTTCGAGGCGCTCGTGAGTTCCACCGTACCTGTATTGCCCGCCAGCACGGCACTCTATATCGGCTTGATGTCCGGCACCAGCGTGGATGGCGTGGACGGCGTGCTGGTGCGCTTGGGCGACACCCAAGCACCGCAGGTGCTGTCCAGCGCCAGCCTGCCCATGCCGGAAAACCTGCGGCGCGAGCTCTTGGCGTTGAACCGGTCTGGCGACGACGAACTGGCGCGCGCCAGCCTTGCCGCCAATGCACTGGCCAGGCTGTATGCCCAAGCCGTGACCGGCTTGCTGCAAGACGCGGGGCTGCATGCCCGCGATGTGACCGCCATTGGCGCCCACGGCCAGACCGTCAGGCACCGTCCGGACAGCGGCTACACCGTGCAACTCAACGCGCCCGCGCTGCTCGCAGAACTGAGCGGCATCGACGTGGTGGCGGATTTCCGCAGCCGCGACGTGGCGGCGGGCGGCCAGGGCGCGCCACTGGTTCCGCCCTTTCACGCCGCAATCTTCGGCGCGCCGCAAGGCCGCGCCGTCCTGAATCTGGGCGGCATCGCCAACGTCACGCTGCTCGCGCCCGACCAGCCCGTAAGAGGCTTCGATACGGGGCCTGCCAATGTCTTTCTGGATGCGTGGTGCCAACGGCATCTGGGGCTGCCCTATGACGCTGATGGCCGCTGGGCCGCGACGGGCAAGGTCATCGCCCCCTTGCTTGAACAGTTGATCGCCAGCGAGCCCTGGTTCGCCCTGCCGGCGCCCAAATCCACCGGACGCGACCTGTTCAACCTGCAATGGCTGGATGACCGTCTGGCGGCCTTTGACGGCCCCACGCCGGCGCCCCAGGACGTGCAGGCCACGTTGCAGCGCCTTACGGCCCGAACCGTTGCCAACGCCATCGACGCGGCCGCCGCGCACACGCAGGAAGTTTTCGTCTGCGGAGGTGGCGCCCGCAACGCCGGCCTTATGCAGGAACTGGCGTATTGCCTGCAGCGACCCGTGCACCCGACCGACGTGCTCGGCGTGCCGGCGCAGCAAGTGGAGGCGCTGGCGTTCGCATGGCTGGCGCAGGCCTTCGTCCAACGCAAGCCCGCCGGGCAGCCGGCGGTGACGGGGGCTCGCGGCCCGCGGATTCTGGGTGCGCTGTATCCGGCATAGCAACACCCGGGGCGCCCTGAGCGCCCTATGCGCGCATCGCGTACGCGTATTCCGTCACCCCATGCAAAAAGCCCTTCGGCATGCCGAAGGGCTTTTACTTTCCTGCCAGGGCGGTTAGACCGAGAACGAGGAACCGCAGCCGCAGGTGGTGCTGGCGTTGGGGTTGCGGATGACGAACTGGGCGCCTTCCAGGTCTTCCTTGTAGTCGATCTCAGCACCGACCAGATATTGGAAGCTCATCGGGTCAACCAGCAGTTGAACGCCAGCCTTGTCCAGCACGGTGTCGTCTTCGTTCACAACTTCATCAAACGTGAAGCCGTATTGAAAGCCCGAACAGCCGCCACCTTGGACGAAGACGCGCAGCTTCAGGTCGGGGTTGCCTTCTTCCGCCAGCAAATCCTTCACTTTGGCGGCAGCCGAGTCGGTAAATACCAAGGGCACAGGCGGGGCGGCCTGAAGATCGACGGTTTCGGTTACTGCATTCATGGTTCACTCCTGGCCGGATCGGCCATATTTCGGTGAGCGGCAACGGCGCTCGCATGGTGTCACTATAGCGCAGGGCTTGACTAGACTCAAAGTTCGAGTTTGACACTTCGCGTGGCGCGGACGGTTTCGCCTTCCAGGACGCTGACGGTCACGCTTTCGGGGACAAATCCCTCGGGGATCGCCAGGATGCCCTGGCTGCGTTGGTACTGATCAAATTGCAAGGCCAGCAACGCTGCTGACGTCGACTCGGCGGCGGCCGAGGCCGATACCGGGCCGGTTTCGGCCTTGACCTGCATGGGGGCAAGTTCCACCGTGACGGTCTCGCCCTTGAGCACACCCGTGGCCTGGAACCGCAGCGCGCCCGCGAAAGAAGCGCCGCCATTGCGGCCGCTGCGCATCAGCAGCACTTTGTAGCGCAAACCACCGCCTTCACGGTCGATCTGCACCCCTCGTATATCCACGGACCCTTCCGGCCCGGCGGGCAAGAGCTGCTCGTAGAACGCCAGTTGGTCGCGCACCCGACCGACCTCAGCCTGGGCGGTGCGTAGCTGGGTTTCAAGCTCTTGGCGTGCCGCGCGCTCGATGACGAGTTCGCCGTCCGCCGTATCCAACTGGCCTTGGGTGTAACGCAACTGCGCGCCCTGCTGGCGCATGGCTTCGGCCTGCTCTTCAACCTGTTGCCTGCTGATGACTACCGCGTCTTGTGGCCGTGCTTGCCACTGCGCGTAGCCATAGCCGGCGGCGCCACCTACCAATACGCCTATCAGCAGCCCCGCAATCGCGCGCAGCAACCCCCTCGCGGAGCGAGGTTGCGGGCCGGGGGGTGTGGAGTCGACTGGCATAAAGCGAGCGGGGCCGGCGACACACGCCGCCAGCCCGTGCAAAGCCTCAAGGCAGAATGGCCACCTGGTCCAGACCCGTGGACTCCGCAACGCCGAACATCAAATTCATGTTCTGCACCGCTTGGCCAGCGGCGCCCTTGACCAGGTTGTCCTGGACGACCATGACGATCAATTGGTCACCATTGCCCGGTCGGCTGAGCGCAATCCGCAGGTTGTTGGACGCGCGCACCGAACGGGTTTCGGGCAGGCTGCCTGCGGGCATGACGTCAACGAACGGCTCATTGGCGTAGCGCGCTTCAAACAGCGCCTGGAAGTCTGTGTCGCGGGCCTCGGGCAGGATGCGGGCGTACAGGGTGGAGAACATGCCACGGATCATCGGCACCAGGTGCGGCACGAACGTCAGCCCAACCTTGCCCCCGGCGATCTTCTCCAACTGGGCAACGATTTCCGGATGATGCCGATGGCCGGACACGCCATAAGCCTTGAAATTGTCGGACGCTTCCGAGAACAGGGAGCCCACTTCCGCCTTGCGGCCCGCACCCGACACGCCGGATTTGCAATCGGCGATCAGCGTTTGCGCATCCACCAACGACTTGCCGCCTTCCAGCAGCGGGGCCAGGCCCAACAGCACCGTGGTCGGGTAGCAACCGGGGTTGCCGATGACACGGGCCTTGGCGATGGCGTCGCGGTTCAGTTCCACCAAGCCATACTGGGATTCAGCCAGGATGTCGGGGCACGTGTGGGGAATCTTGTACCAGCGTTCGAACGTGGGGATGTCTTGCAGGCGGAAATCAGCGGCCAGGTCGATGACGCGGGTGCCCGCGGCAATCAGTTCCTGGGCTTGCGCCATGGCGACGCCATGAGGCGTGGCAAAGAACACCACGTCGCAGTCAGTCAGCGACGCTTTTTCCGGCGCGGAGAAGGCCAGGTTCACGCGGCCTCGCAGGTTCGGGTACATATCAGCAACCGGCAACCCGTCTTCCTTGCGGGACGTGATGGCGGTCAATTCCACATTGGGATGCTGCGACAGCAAGCGCAACAGCTCGACGCCGGTATAACCGGTGCCGCCGACAATACCAACCTTGATACGGGTATTCGATGCTTGGGCCATGATAGGTATGAACTCTTCGTAGGACGAAAACAGATTGTATCGCCCGGAGAATACAGGGTTGCGCCGACGCGAGCATCGCGATGGGCGATCTGGATTCATCCGACCGGAAAAGGTGGGGCGGAGTTCCGCGTTGCCGAAGGCGGACGGGGCGAATCCGACACCCTGCCATCATCACCGCCCAAAAACAAAAAACCCGCCGAAGCGGGTTTTTTGCAGCAACATTAACGCTTGCTGAACTGCTTGCGACGACGTGCCTTGCGGAAGCCGACCTTCTTACGTTCGACTTCACGGGCATCGCGGGTCACAAAGCCAGCTTGCGACAGTGCGGGCTTCAGGGTCGCGTCGTAGTCGATCAGGGCACGCGTGATGCCGTGACGGACTGCGCCAGCCTGGCCGGTTTCACCGCCGCCGTGGACGTTGACTTTGATGTCGAACGATTCCAGGTGGCCGGTCAGTTCCAGCGGTTGGCGCACGATCATGCGACCAGTTTCGCGGGCGAAGAAATCGTCAACGGGCTTGCCGTTGACAACGATCTTACCCGTGCCCTTCTTGATGAAAACGCGAGCCACCGAAGTTTTGCGACGGCCGGTTCCGTAATTCCAGTTACCGATCATGGCGTTTCCTTAGATATCCAGCGTCTTGGGCTGCTGGGCGGTGTGCGGGTGCTCGGCACCAGCATAGACCTTCAGCTTCTTGATCATGGCGTAGCCCAGAGGACCCTTGGGCAGCATGCCCTTGACGGCCTTCTGAATGGCGCGACCGGGAAAACGCTCTTGCATTTTCTCGAAGTTCGTTTCGCGGATACCGCCCGGGTACGTGGTGTGGCGGAAGTACTTCTTGTCCTTCGCCTTGGTACCGGTAACGACGATATCGGAAGCGTTGATGATGACGATGTAATCGCCAGTATCAACGTGCGGCGTGAATTCAGGTTTGTGCTTGCCACGCAGACGACGTGCGACTTCGCTGGCCACACGACCGAGGACTTTGCCCTTGGCGTCGATCACAAACCAGTCACGTTGGACTTCATGCGGCTTGGCCACAAAGGTCTTCATGATGGTTCCTAAGAATAAAAAGTTCTTGCTGGCTAGAACGTCTAGCCAGTGTTCTTTCCCCAACTGGGCAAAACCTGATGAACTGAAACCACGAATTTTGGTTCGGGTTTTTGTCTTTGGTTTTGCCTTTATCGACGTCCCGCCTAAGCGTTATTACCCGCCCGTGCAATGGTCAAAATGAGGGAAAGCCTGAAATTCTAACACGGCTGCTCAAAGATTGGGCAAGCGAAAAGAACTCAGGCAGCGGCTGGCCGCAAGCAACGTTGCAGCCAGCGCACATGCAAATCCGGGGACAAAACCCCGAAACGCGAGGCGCGGTCAGGCGCCCAGATACGCTTCCAGCACCCGCGGATGGCCCAGCAATTCGCGGCCCGTGCCCGTCAGCGCCATCGCGCCGTTTTCCAGCACATAGCCGCTTTGGGCAATCTTCAGCGCCTGGCGCACGTTCTGCTCCACCAGGAACAGGGTCAGGCCATCGGCGTTGATGGCGCGCAGCGAACGGAAGATTTCCTGCACGACGATCGGCGCCAGCCCCATCGACGGTTCGTCCAGCAGCAGCAGGCGCGGCTTGGCCATCAAGGCCCGGCCGATGGCCAGCATCTGTTGTTCGCCGCCCGACAGGTTGCCAGCGATACCCGTGATCCGTTCCTTCAGGCGCGGAAACAGGTTGAACACGTATTCCAGGTCGGGACCCACGTTCTTCAGGCCCCGGCGGTAGGCGCCCAGTTCCAGGTTTTCCTGCACCGTCATGGTGGTCAGGATGGCCCGGCCCTCAGGCACCTGCACGATGCCGCGCGCCACCAGTTGATGGGGCGCCAGGTTGGTGATGTCTTCGCCTTCGAACAGGACGCGGCCGCGCGCCTTGGGCAACAGGCCCGACAGCGCCAGCAGCGTGGTCGACTTGCCGGCGCCATTGGCGCCGACCAGGGCGGTGATCTCGTTGGCGTTCAGGTCCAGATCGATGCCGCGGACGGCTTCGATATGGCCGTAGTTGACCTCGAGCCCGCGGACTTCAAGCATCGCGCTCATTGTGCAACCTCCGCGCAACGCGCTACGGTATTCGTCTTGGGAGCGGCCCGGCGACTCATTTGGCGGCCTCCACTTGTTCGGTGTCTTCGTCGTCTTCGCGGCCCAGATAGGCCTCGATGACCTGCTCGTTGTTGCGAATTTCGTCAGGGCCGCCGCAAGCGATGATCTTGCCGAAGTTCAACACCGCGATGCGCTCGCACAAGCCCATGACAAAGCGCATGTCGTGCTCGATCATCAGGATGGTGTAGCCGCGATCACGAATGGCGAGGATCTCGCGCATGAGTTCGGCGCGTTCGTTGGTGTTCATGCCCGCAACCGGCTCATCCAGCAACAGCAGCTTGGGCTCGGTGGCCAGCGCGCGCGCCAGCTCCAGGCGGCGCTGTTCGCCGTAAGACAGGTTGTCGGCCAGATCATTGGCCTTGTGATCCAGGCGCATCCACGTCAGCAGTTCATGCGCGCGTTCGCGGGCGCGCTTTTCGTGCTCGCGATAGCCCGGCAGGCCCAGCAGCAGGCTGGGGAAGCCGTAGTTCATGTGCCGGTAGGCGCCGACCACCACGTTCTCCAGCAGCGTCATCTCTTTGAAGAGACGAATGTTCTGGAACGTACGGGCAATGCCCATGCGCGTGATGCTGTGCGGCTTCTTGGCCAGTACGCTTTGGCCCTGGAACGTGATGGTGCCGCCGCTGGGCGGCAACAGGCCGGTGATCAGGTTGAATACCGTGGTCTTGCCGGCGCCGTTGGGGCCGATCAAGCCGAAGATGGAGCCTTCGGGCACGGACAGACTGACGTCGTGCAGCACATGCAGGCCGCCGAAGCTCTTGGAGACGGAGGAAAGCTCAAGCATGGCGCTTGCCTCCCTGGCCACCCTGGCCGTGACGCATCCAGCGCTTGAAGCGCGCCGGATCCCAGATGCCTTGCGGCAGGAACAACACAATCACCACCAGAATCACTCCGTTGGCGACCAGGCGCAGATCCGCAAAACCGCGCAGCAATTCCGGCAGCACGGTAATGATGAAGCTGCCCAGCACGGGACCGGCCAAGCCGCCGATGCCGCCCAGGATGGCCATGGTCAGGATTTCAACACCACGGTCAAAGCCGTATTCATTGGGGCCGATGAAGAAGGTCAGGTGCGCGTTCAAGGCGCCGGCCAGGCCCGCGATCATCGCGCCGGCCACGAACGCCAGCATCTTGTTGGCGCGCACGTCGATGCCCATCAAGCCGGCCGCCGTTTCGTCGCCACGGATGGCGTCGAACGAGCGTCCGATCTTGGAAGCGCGAACGCGCCACAGCACGAACAGGACGATGACCACCGCCAGCACCACATGCCACCACTGCGTCAGTTGCGGAATGCCGTTCAGGCCCAGCGCGCCGCCGGTGATGGAATCGGTGTTCAGGATGGTGACGCGCACCACTTCGCCGAAGCCCAGCGTGGCCATGGCCAGATAGACCCCTGACAATCGCAAGGTCGGCAAGCCGATCAACGCCGCCACCAACGCGGGCGCGGCCATGCCCCCGGCAAGCGCAACAGTGAACGGGGCGTCATAGTTCATGGTGAGCAGCGCGGCGGTATACGCCCCGATGCCCATGAAGGCGGCGTTGGCCATGGCCAACATGCCGCAGGCCAGGGTCAGCCAGATGGAGAGGGCCAGCAACGCGTTGGTGCCCAGCGTGAGCACCAGGTTGCCGTAGATGGCCCAGAAGTTTTCGAATCCGCTCATTCTTTAAGCCTTGCGTTGAACCACTTTGCCGAACAGACCTTGCGGGCGCACCAGCAGGATCAGGAACAGCAGGCCGAAAGCCACCGCGTCGCGCATGGTGGAGCCGATATAGGCCACCGACAGCACCTCGGCGAATCCCAGGAACAGACCGCCCAGCATGGCGCCGCGTATGTCGCCCATGCCGCCCAGGATGATGACCGCGATGCCCTTGTGCAGCATCGGCTGGCCCATCAGCGGGAACAGCGCGTTCGAGTACAGGCCGATCAGCACGCCGGCCACGCCACCCAGGGCGGCAGCGGCGAACGAGGTCGTGACGAACAGCTTTTCAACGTTGATGCCCAGCAGCCAGGCGGCCTTGGGCGATTCGGCAATGGCGCGCAGCGCGCGGCCGAACTGCGTGCGGCGCATGACGTACATCAGCACGGCCATCAGCGCGAACGACAGGAAGATGATGCCCAGTTCGATGACGGTCAGGTGCAGGCCCGCGACTTCGATCACTTCTTCGGGCACGGTGCCGTGCGGGAAGCGCAGGTTGCTGGCGCCGAAGATGCTCTGGGCGCCGTTATTCAGGATGATGCCCACGCCGATGGTGGCGATCATGGGGATCAAGTGCGGCGCGTTGCGCTTGCGCAGCGGCTTGAGCACCAGGTAGTCGATGATGACCCCGGTGAAGCCTGCCACGAAGAACGCGGCCATCAGCGCCGCCCACAGGGGCAGGCCGAATTGCTGGACCACGAACAGTGCCGCGTAGGCGCCAACCATGAAGACGGCGCCGTGCGCCAGGTTGATCACCCCGAGCACGCCGAAGATCAGCGTGAAGCCCAGCGCGAACAGTGCATACACACAGCCCAGCGACAAGGCATTGACGAATTGTTGTTCGAACATGATGGGACTTTCCAGATCTATGAGGGCCCCATGCAGCGCCCACTGCATGGCCTGACGCCGCCCGCGAAGACGGCATGGCTTTTATTGGGACGGCCCTGCGATAAAAAGCGCCTTGCGGGCTGCCTGACGGCGGTCCGCAAGGCGCATCCCCCCGCGCGGGGATGCGTAGCGCTTACTTCTCGATGACGTACTTGCCGTCCTTGGTCACGCTGACGATCGGCAGTTGGTCGGCATCATAGCCGGCGGGCTTGCCGGCGCGGTCCTTGGCTTGGCGGAACTTGAACGGACCGGTGGCGCCGGTCCAGGTCACGGCGGGCAAGGCGTCGCGCAGGGCCGCGCGGTCCTTGGCCAGTTCACCGGTGATCTTGGTGTTTTTCAGGGCCTGGGCCACGATGTACAGGGCGTCATACGACTGCGCCGCGAACTGGTCGGGCGAACCGTTGAACTTGGCCTTGTAGGCGTCGATGAACTTGACGTTCTCGGGGGCCTTGTTCTCGATGGACCACGGGCTGCCGATCCACAGATTGTTCGATGCGCCGCCAGGGGCCAGGTCGAAAATCTTGACCGAGTTCATGCCGTTGCCGCCGATGACGGGCACGTTCAGGCCCAGTTGGCGAGCCTGCACCATGATGGGCGCGCCTTCGGCCAGCAGTGCGGACAGCACGATGGCGTCGGGGTTGGTGCCCTTGATCTTGGTCAGCTGGGCCTTGAAGTCCACGTCGCCCTTGGCGAACGTTTCGGTCGTGGTGACCGGAATCTTCTGGTCTTCCAGGGCCTTCTTGAAGTTGTCGTAGCCGCTCTTGGTGAAGACGTCGTCATTGCCGTAAAGCACGGCCACGTTCTTCAGGCCGGTCTTTGCCTTGACGGTGGAAATCGTCGCCGGCAGCACGTCGGCTTCGGTGACCGAGTTGCGGAACACGTAGTTTCCGATCGACGTAATGCCGTCAGCGGTGTTGGACGTGCCGAAGGCAACCGTCTTGGCCGCTTGGGCGACCGGGTCGGCGGCTTGGGCCGAGTTCGACAGCGTCGGGCCGAAGACCATCAGGACGTTGTCTTTGAAGATCAGTTTCTTGAAGACGTTGATGGCTTCTTCTTTCTTGCCTTGTTCGTCTTCAACCACCAGCACCAGCTTGTTGCCGTTGATGCCGCCCGCGGCGTTGATTTCGTCAGCGGCAAGCTGGAAACCGTTGCGGATCGACACGCCGTACTGAGCGGCGCCGCCGGACAGGGCTTCCGCCACACCCAGCTTGATGTCAGCCGCGTGCGCAGCCGGGACGATACCGGCGGCGATCAGCGCGGCCAGCAGCTTCTTGGTCTTGGATTGCATGGTTGATACCACCTTAAAGTCTGTCTCGGAATATTGGTAATCCGGGCTGGTGTAGTCCCGCCGGATTGACGTCATATGCCGCCTAAAGGCGCCATGGTTGCGCGTCAAGACCCGCGATATTACTCCTTTGTATCAGGCCGAAACTCGAATGTGGTTCGAGAAAAGCCCGAAAACCGCCCATTTTTTTGTAAAAAATGCGGTATTGCTAGCAAAAACCCTACTTTGCACCGAATGCCATTCGGCCGTCGGTACCCTCCCTGCTACCTGCCGGAAAGCGCCACGGCCACATACTGGCCGTAGGCGTTTTCCGTCAAACGGAACCAGGGCATCTCGCTGTCGCGAAAGCCCATGTAACTGTCGTGTATAGCCTTGAACCGCGCGTCTTTGGCGGACAAATCCTGGTAGACCTGCTGGGTGGCTTCAAACGCCATGTCCATGATGGAGCGCGGAAATGCGCGCACTTGCGCGCCGCTTGCCGACAATTGCGCGACGGCCGCCGGGTTGCGCGCGTCGTAGCGCGCCGTCAGCGACCCATGCGTGGCCAGCGCAGCGGCCTGCACCACCGACTGGTAATGCTTGGGCAGCTTGTTCCAGGCTTCGTCATTGATATAGAGCGACAACTGTTCACCGGGAACCGACCAGCCGGGTCCGTAGTAATACTTAGCTACTTTATTCAGCCCCAGCTTGGCATCGTCATAGGCGCCTGCCCCCGCGATGGCCTGCAAGCCCTCTTTCTCGAACGCTTCCGCCAGCGGGACCTGGCTGGCGGGTTGCGGCGCCACGCCCAAGCGCGCCAGCACATTGGCGGCAAGCCCAGCCACCTGCATCTTCAGATCTTTCAGGTCGGCCTGGCGCTTGATTTCCTTGGCGTACCAACCGTCCATCTGCGCGCCCGTGTTGCCCAGCGGGAAGTTGATGATCTTTTCAGGTTTGAATAGTTCGCGCGTGAGACGCAGGCCGTCGCCTTCGCTCATCCAGGCGTTCATCTGACGCGCGTTCAGTCCGAACGGCACGGCGGCGTCAAAACAGAATGCCGGACTCTTTGCGTAAAAGGCGCGTGAAGAACCGTGCCCGCATTCCACCTTGTTGGTGGAGACGGCCTCGAGCAGGTCGGCGGCCGGCACGATCTCACCTTCGGGGAAGTGGCGGATATTGAATTTTCCGCCCGTGGATTCCGACACGAATTTGCAGAATTGCTCGCCAGCGCCAATGCGCAAGTCCAGCGCTGCGGGAAAGGCGGACGCCAGGCGCCAACTTAACGACGGCATGTCTTGCGCGAACGCGGGCGTGCTGACCGCGGCGCCCGTTGCAACGGCGCCAAGCCCTGCGTGCTTCAAGAATGAACGTCGTTGCATCGCGATGCTCCTGACCAGCAGCTTCTAGGGACTTCGAGCAATACCCGCCGGATATTACACGCTGAGCGGGGGGTGGGAGAGTAGAGGAATTCCCGGGCTGTTGGTGGTGGGTTGGGTGGGATGGTGGTGATGGGTTTGCGCGGGAGGTTGCTGATGGGTTTGCGCGGTGGCGGGTTGTGTTTTGGTTTAGGGGGTGCCGCGCTACACCCATCCTACGGTTGTAGGATGGGTGTAGCGCGAGACGGTCGCCAAAAGGACGAAACCGGGCAACGCGCAAACCCATCATGCCTGTCACGCCGCGATCAATCAGGTTCCGGCAATCGCCATTTGCTCGATCAAAATCGAACCCGTGGTCTTCGTGCCGCGCGAAATGGTGTCCGCGCCCACTGCCACGATCTGCTGGAACATGTCGGCCAGATTGCCGGCGATGGTGATTTCCTGGACGGCGTGCTGGATCTTGCCGTTTTCCACCCAGTAGCCGAATGCGCCGCGCGAGTAGTCGCCCGTGACGTAGTTGACGCCCTGCCCGATCAGTTCGGTGACCAGAAAGCCCGTGCCCATCTTCTTGAGCATGGCTTCGAAATCGTCACCGCGCTTGGTCTGCGTGGAGCTGAACACCAGGTTGTGCGAACCGCCGGCGTTGCCGGTGGTGGCCATGCCCAGCTTGCGCGCCGTGTAGCTGGACAGGAAATAGCCTTCCAGCACGCCGGCCGACACGACGTTGCGGCGGCGGGTTCGCACGCCTTCGTCGTCGAATGGCGAACTGCCCATGGCGCCCGGGATGTGCGGATCTTCGGTCAGGTTGATGTGCTTGGGGAAGATGGGCTTGCCCAGCGCATCAAGCAGGAAGCTGGCCTTGCGGTACAGCGCCCCGCCATTGACGGCTTGGGTCAGCGCGCCCACCAGGCCCAGCGCCAGCGGGGCCTCGAACAGCACCGGAAACTTGCCGGTGCGGATGCGGCGGGCCGACAGGCGCGACAAGGTGCGTTCGGCGGCATAGCGGCCGATGGACTCGGGCGACGCCAGCTTGGCGGGATCGCGTTCGGACGTGTACCAGTAGTCGCGCTGCATGCCATTGCCACGGCCGGCGATGGGGGCCACGGACAGGCTGTGGCGCGAATAAGGGTAGCCGCCCAGGAAGCCGCGGCTGTTGCCCATCACGAACTGGCCTTCGTAGGTGCCCACGGTGGCGCCGTCGGTGTTGGTGATGCGCGGATCGACATCGCGCGCGGCGCGTTCGGCGCGCAACGCCAGTTCAGCGGCTTCCTCGGTGGAAACCGTCCAGGCGTGGTGCAGATCCAGATTGGGGAATTCAGTAGCCAGTTGATCGGCGTCGGGCAAGCCGGCGGCCGGATCGGCGGCGGTGTGGCGGGCGATGTGCCAGGCGGCCTCGACCGTCTGGCGCAGGGCGGCTTCGGAAAAGTCGGAGGTCGAGGCGGAGCCGCGGCTCTGGCCGGCGTAGACCGTCAGGTCCAGCGAGCGATCGCGCGTCTGCTCAACGGTCTCGATGTCGTTCTTGCGGACCGAGACCGACAGCCCCAGGCTTTCCGAGACTTCCGCCGCCGCGTCCGAGGCGCCGATCTGGCGCGCGTAGGCGAGGGTTTGTTCGACGAGTTCGGAAAAACGCGCGTGATTCGCCGCCAGCGGCAGGGATGAGGAGGATTTAACCATTGCTGTCCAATTTGCAGAGACGGTTATCATAGCCAAGTCTGTCATTGCGCAGTTTTCCATGAATTCCCATACTGAAGAAGAATCCGTCGACGACGGTTACGACGAGAACGGCTACGACCGTCCCAGCAAGTCCCAGGTCAAGCGTGAAATGCACGCCCTGCTGGACCTGGGCAAGCAGCTGATCGAACTGTCCCCCGACCGCCTCAAGCAATTGCCGCTGGCCGAACGCCTCTATGAGGCGATCCGCACAGCGCAGCGCACGACCGGGCGCGAAGGCCGACGCCGCCAAGTCCACTTTGTGGGCAAGCTGATGCGCGACGCGCCCGCTGACGAAATCCGCGCCCAGCTTGATGTCTGGGAAAACGGCTCGCGCGAGGAAACCGCCGCCATGCACCGCCTGGAAGGGCTGCGCGACCGTCTGCTGGACGACGACGACGCGCTGACCACGCTGCTGGCGAAAAACCCGCAAGCCGATGCGCAGCAACTGCGCACGCTGATCCGCGCCGCACGCAAGGAAAAGCTGGGCAACGCCTCGCTGCTGCAAGGCCAGGAACCGCAAAAGAAGCACTATCGCGCGTTGTTCCAGGCTCTGAAGACCCTGACGCTCTGATTCCCCCTTCCTGAAATTTCCCCGCGGCCGCCATGAACGCTCCTACCGACCTGCTTGATTGCATCGAGATCGAAACCGCCCCCAACCCCACGCACGCCGTCATCTGGCTGCATGGCTTGGGTGCCGATGGCAACGACTTCGCCCCCATCGTGCCGGAACTGGACTTGCCCGCCGGCCTGGGGGTGCGCTTCGTGTTCCCGAACGCGCCGGTCCAGCGCGTGACGATCAACAACGGCATGGCGATGCGTTCCTGGTACGACATCCTGGTCATGGACCTGGTGCGCGTGGAAGACGCCAAGGGCATCCGCGCGTCGGAAGCCGCCGTGCACAAGCTGATCGCCCGGGAGAATGCGCGGGGTATTCCGACGTCGAACATCGTGCTGGCGGGCTTCTCGCAAGGCAGCGCCATGACCTTGCATACGGGGTTGCGGCTGCCGGAGAAGCTGGCGGGGATGATGGCGCTGTCGGGGTATCTGCCGCTGGTGGACACGGCCGAGGCAGAACGCCACGCCGCCAATAACGCCACGCCTATCTTCATGGCACATGGGCAGTACGACCCGGTCGTGTCCCTGGCGCGCGCCGAGGCGTCGCTGACGGAATTGAAGCGTTTGGGTTACGACGTGCGCTGGCACACGTATCCGATGCCGCATTCGGTTTGCGCCGAGGAAGTGCGGGACATTTCAGCGTTTTTGAATGACGTGCTGGGGTGATGTTGGGGTCGACTGTCGCGGAGGTGTGATGGGTTGCGCGCGGTTGGCGGCGGGGATCTGCTGCGCGTGATTTCGCGCTTCACCCATCCTACGGGGCGTGACTTTCGTTTGTAGGATGGGTGTGGCGCGCCCAGGTCGCCACGCGGGCATTACTTGTCAGCGCGCAAACCCATCATCTCGCCAAAACTCCATTCTGTATACCAAGCAGTATTCAAGCCCTAAATTCTCCTGGGCTGAACGGCGCGCGTCCATAGAGAAAAACGCCAATCCCAAAATACTTGTCGCCCTCTTGTATTGAATATAGTATTCGATCCATGCCTTATCGGCCCGGGCAGCAAGTGTTCGGGCTTCCCTGTTGTTGTTGTCGATTCCACCCCATTGGCCATGCTGCGCCGGGTTTCGGCGTGCCATACAAGACGCAGGAGAAAGTCCCGTGAAATCCTTGCCATTGCCTCGCCTGGCGGGCGCGGCGCTGCTCGCGCTGATCGCCCCGCTGTTTGCCCCCTTGGCCGCTCAGGCCGAAGCCTTGAATCCCCCCGTGAAGGTTCGCTACGAAGAGGTCGTGCGATCCATCCTGTACGTGCCTAAATACGTGGCCCTGTCGCAGGGCTATTTCAAGGACGCCGGGCTGGACGTGTCCATGAAAACCTCGCAGGGCACCGACAAGGGCATGACCGCGCTCTTGTCCGGCAGCGCCGACATCGTGCTGATCGGGCCCGAGGCGTCCATCTATGTGCAGAACAGCGAATCACCGGTCAAGCCGAGGATCTTCGCGGGCTTGACCGCCACCGATGGCTTCTTCCTGCTGGCGCGCAAGCCGATCGAAAAGTTCGACTGGTCCATGCTCAAGGGCAAGGAAATCATTGGCTTTCGGCCCGGGTCCAACCCCATCGTGTTTCTGGAAGCCGCCTTGCGCAAGCATGGCGTAGACCCGCAGAAAGACGTGAAGCTGCTGAACAACATTGGCATCCCAGCCCGTGCCGGCGCATGGATGGCAGGCCAGGGCGAATACGGCATCTTCCTGGAACCCGAGGCCGGCGAACTGGTCCGCAACGGCAAGGGCTATATCGTGGCCTCGGTGGGCCATGAGGTCGGCCAGGTGGACTACACCGTCTTTACCGCCACCGACAAATACATACGCGACAACCCCAAGGTCATCCAGGCCTGGACCAATGTGGTCGCGCGCGCCGAGAAATACGTGAAGGACACGCCGGCCGCCACGCTGGCGCCGCAGATCATGACGTTCTTCCCGGGCATGGACCAGGGCGCGGTGACCGAGGCCATCGAGCGCTACAAGCAATACCAGATCTGGAAGACGACGCCGCTGGTCACGGCCGAGGCCATGAATCGCCTTCAGGACATGCTGATTGCCAGCGCCGTGATGAAGGACACCGCCCGCGTGAAATACGAGGACGTGGTGGTGGCCGACTTTGCCAACAAGGTGCAGTGATGGGAGCCGCCGTCCACAACCTGAAGCCCGCCACCGCCACGGCGAAGATCGAAGTGCGCGACGTGTGCCTGTCGTACTTCACGACCGAAGGCGAAACCGAGGCGCTATCGAACGTGTCGTTTTCGCTGGCGCCGGGCGAATTCGTCAGCCTGATCGGCCAAAGCGGCTGCGGCAAAAGCACCCTGCTGTCGCTCATTGCGGGATTGATCCCGCCGACATCCGGCGCGGTGATGATCGACGGCCAAGGCGTGACCAAGCCGAACCCGCGCATTGGCTACATGCTGCAGCAAGACTATCTCTTCGAATGGCGCACCATCCTGGACAACGTGATGCTGGGCGCCGAGATCCAGGGCCGGCGCGATGCGCGCAGCGAAGCCCGGGCCGTGCATCTGCTGGAAAAGTGCGGGCTGGGCGCGTTCCTGTCGCACACACCGCGGCAGTTGTCGGGCGGCATGCGCCAGCGCGCCGCGCTGGCGCGCACGCTGGTGACCGAGCCTGACGTGATCCTGCTGGACGAACCCTTTTCGGCGCTGGACTCGCAGACGCGCCTGGCGATCTCGGACGAAGTCGTGGACATCCTGCGGCGCGAAGGCAAGACCGTGGTGCTGGTCACGCACGATATCGGCGAAGCCATTGCCATGACCGACCGCGTCATCGTGCTGTCGCGCCGGCCCGGTCGGCTGAAAAGCCAGTACCGCATCCACTACGGCGACGGCGCGCGGCCCACGCCCTTCCAGGCGCGATCGCGGCCCGAGTTCAACGTCTATTTCAAACAGCTATGGGACGAGTTGGACGTCCATGTGGAGGGTTGACCCATGAATGCTCCCGTCGCCAATACCGTGCCCCTGCGCGCCGTGCCCGCGCCCAGCGCCAAATACCTGGACTACCTGCGCCGCGACCGCGCCAAGAAGCGCAACATCCGCTTGACCCAGGCCTTGCTGCTGATTGTGTTCCTGTGCGCATGGGAAATCCTGCCGCGCATGCACATCCTGAACCCGCTGCTGACCAGCTACCCCAGCGCGCTATGGCCCACCTTTCTTGACCTGTGGACCAACGGCCAACTGGCCAAGCACATCATGACCACGCTGTCGGCCACGCTGGTCGGCTTTACCTTGAGCATGGTGATCGGCATCGTGGTGGCCGCGGCGCTGTGGTGGTCGGACTTTCTGTACAAGGTGCTGGACCCCTTCCTGGTGGTGGCCAACGCCATGCCCAAGATCGCCTTCGTGCCGATCTTTTACCTGTGGCTGGGGTCTGACTACGCCGTGTATGGCATGGCGGTCGCCATCGCGGTGTTCGTCACCATCATGGTGGTGTACGCGGGCTTTCGCGGCATCGACCTGAACAAGGTGAAGCTTGCCCACACCTTCGGCGCCAGCCGCTGGCAGGTGCTGACCAAGGTGGTGCTGCCCGGCAGCGTGCCCACCCTGATCGCCGCCGTGAAGATGAACATCGGCCTGGCGCTGGTGGGTGTCATCGTGGGCGAATTCCAGTCAGCGGATTCCGGGTTGGGCTTTCTCATCATGAACGGCAGCCAGGTGTTCAAGCTGAACATCGTCATGACCGCCATCACCATGCTGGCGCTGATTTCCAGCGTGATGTACATGATCATCTACCGCATCGAAGCCGCCGTGGCGCGGCGTTACGGATAAGGAATCGTCATGGAATTTCCGCAATGGGTACAAGATCGCGTCGTGGCGCGCCAAGGCTGCCTGCATCCGTATGACGAACTGCCCGCCGGCCGTACTGCGGTGGTCGTGATCGACATGCAGCAGTATTTCACCCTGCCCGGCTATCAGGGCGAATGCGCGCCGGCCCGCGAGATCATCTCCCCCATCAACCGCCTGTGCGACGCGGTGCGCGCGGCGGGCGGCACGGTGGTGTGGGTGCAGACGGCGTCCGACAATGCCGACGCTTTCTGGTCGCACCATCACGGCGTGATGCTGACACCCGAGCGCAGCAAGCGCCGGCTGGAAACACTGCGCCGCGATTCGCCGGGCTTTCAACTGCACCCCGACCTGCATGCGGCCGATACCGACCTGCGCGTGGTCAAGCGCTTCTACAGCGCCATGGCGCCGGGTTCGTCTGAACTGGAACCGCTGTTGCGCGGCTTGGGCGTGGACACGCTGCTGATCGCCGGCACGGTCACCAACGTGTGCTGCGAATCCACCGCGCGCGACGCCATGATGCGCGACTTCCGCACCATCATGGTGGACGACGCGCTGGCGGCGGTGACGCCTGCCGAGCACGAGCATTCGCTACAGGGGTGGATGCTGTTCTTTGGCGATGTGCTGTCGGTGGACGAAACCACGGCGCGGCTGACGCCCGCGCAGGCCGCGCGCAAGACCGCCTGACGGCGAGCGCGGCGGCCCTTCACGGAGCCGGCCGCGCGCCTTGGCCGACATAGCCTCAGGTCAGGTTCAGCCAGACGCGACGCATGGTCGGGTCTTCCGGATCCGCGTCGTTGGTGAAGCCCAGGCTCGTCATCAGCGCCAGCATGGGCCGGTTGGTCGACAACACCAGGCCATCGATGTATTCCAGCCCCTGCTCGCGCGCGGCGTCGATCAGCGCCGTCATCAACTGACGGCCCAGGCCACGCCGCTGCCAGTCGTCGCCGATCACCAGCGCGTACTCCGCGCCGCGCCCATCCGGGTTGCGCAGATAGTGGGCAAAGCCCACGATCACCTCGCGCGGATGCCCCCGGTTGGCCGGGTTGGGCACCTGCGTGGCCGCCACCAGCGCCAGCTCGCGGTGATAGTCCACCTGCGTGTAGCGTGACACCATGCGCGGCGTCAGTTCGCGCATCATCGACACAAACCGCATGTAGCGGGACCGCTCCGAAAGACCGCGAATGAATTCCTGCAGCGCGCTCCCGTCTTCCGGACGAATCGGGCGCAGCACCCATGGAATGCCGTCGTTGAAGCGGCGCACATGCACCAGCCGCGCCGGGTACGGGTGGATCGCCATGTGCGGATAGCCCGAGGTCTGCGGTGTTTCGCAGCCGGGGGTCTCGGTCAGCGTCATGCGCAGCCCGCCCGCGCGCAGATGCGTTTCACCGGCGTAGAGCGGGTCGATATCCAGCGATTCGATGTCGGGCAGTTCCGACACCAGTTCAGACACCAGCACCACCGCCTGCTGCAAGGCTTCCGCCGCCATGTGGCCGACGCGCGGCGCCAGCACGCGGCGCCACAGCCGGCTGCGCTCAATCAACTGGCGGGCCAGAAAGCCGTTGAGCGGCGGCAGGTCCATACCTCGGTCGGACACGGACAGCACCGCGTCGGGGCCGCCCGCGCCAAAGCGGATGACCGGGCCGAATTGGGGGTCGCGCCACACCTGGATGGCCATCGGCCGGGACTCGGGTTCCGCCGACGCAACGTCGATCGGCATGTCGCGCAGCGGCACATAGAAAAGGCCCAGCAGCGTCCGGATTTCGGAAGTGTTCAGCTCGCGCCGGCAATCGGCCCGCACGCGCGCGATGAGCTCGCGCGCGGCGGCCAGGTCGGGCACGTGGCTGGGGGGTTCCTGCGGTTGCGTCTGCAGCAGCAGTTGCTGGTTGTAGTGGTGGGACGCCAGCACCCCAAACGCATCGGCGGCCGATTCCGGAGTGCGGAAGGCAGGTGTGCCCGCGTCGTCCAGCATGCGCCGCAAGGGCCGCATGCCGGCGTCGCCCATGAAGCAACTGACGACCGGCTTCTTGGCGGTGGGCGCAATCTGCGCCAGCTCGCGGGCAACCGCCGGCATGTCGGCCAGCGCGTCGGGCGCCAGCAGCACCAGCACGCCGTCCACGCCCACGTCGTCCAGCACCGTTTCCAGAATGGCGCGTATGCGCTCGGGCGTCAGCGGCGTGTAGGTAATGACCGGGTTCTGACAGGCCGCGTCCGGCTCCAGCATGGCCTCCAGCGCGCGGCGGGTGGCGGGAGCAAGGTCGGCGCGCAGCACGGCGGCGTCGGGGCCGATCAGGTCCATCGCCAACTGGGGAGGCCCGTTGCCGTTGGAGATCAGCGCCACGCGCCGGCCTTTGGGGCGGCGCGTGTAGCCCAGCACTTTCACGGCCGAGAACAGTTGCACGAAGTAGCGCACGCGCACGGCGCCCGCGCGGCGCAAGGCGGCGTCGAAGATGGCGTCGCCGCTGTCGGCGTCGGACCGGCCGGCCTTGAGCACGATGACCGGCTTCACGCTGGCCGCCGCGCGCAAGGCGCTCATGAATTCGCGCGCGGGGCCCACGTCTTCCAGGTACAGCACGATGCTGTCGGTGCGGGGGTCGCTGGCCAGGTAATCCAGCACCTTCGACAGCCCCACCACCGCCTCGTCGCCCAGCGACACCGCCGTGGAAAAACCGATGTGCACGTCTTCGGCCCAGTCCATGACCGCGGCCATGATGGAGCGCGACTGCGCCACCAGCGCCACGCGCCCGGCGCGCGCCAGCACCGGGTGCTGGCTGAAATTCAGGCCTGCGTGCGGCCGCTGCGCGCCAAAGGAACGCGGGCCCAGCAGTTCGCAACGATTTTCTTCCGCCCACGCCCGGCACAACGCCCATGTGCCGCGCGGATACGGGTCCGGCAGTGGATGCGGCAGCAGGATCACGGACCGGGGCGCCAACGCCGACAGCCGGCGCAGCGTTTCAGGCAGCACGGCCGGCGACACGCAAACCAGGGCCAGATCGGGCCGCGCCCCCGCCGCCAAGCCTTCCAGCGTTGCGGGCAGTTCCGGCGCGGCGCCCGGCTCGCAATCCACCACCGTGGTTTTCGCCTTGAGCGCGGGCGACAGCGAGCCCGCCGCCGGCAAGGGCCGGTCGGCAACGATCACCAGCGAACTGGGTTCGAACATCGGGGCAAGCGCGTGTCGCAACATAGGGAGGGTCGCCCTAATCTAAAATACCGTTCATCGTAACAAGACAAGCCCGCCGTCCGCTTGATGTGGACCGTATCCGACGCCGCTTTGTGGCGCCGCAGCCGCTATCATTGCCCCCTATGACTTCCAACGCCACTTCCCCCATCCGTACCCGCTTCGCGCCTTCGCCCACGGGCTTTTTGCACTTGGGCGGCGCGCGCACCGCGCTGTTCTCCTGGGCGTTCGCACGCCATCACCAAGGCACGTTCGTGCTGCGCATTGAAGACACGGACGTCGAGCGCTCCACGCCGGAAGCCGTGCAGGCCATTCTGGACAGCATGGAATGGCTGGGCATGCAGCCCGACGAAGGCCCCTTCTACCAAATGCAGCGCATGGACCGCTACCGCGAGGTGGTGGCGCAGATGCTGGCCGCCGGCACCGCTTACCATTGCTATAGCTCGCCCGAGGAAGTGGAAGCCATGCGGGAAGCCGCCCGCGCGCGCGGCGACAAACCGCGCTATGACGGCACGTGGCGCCCGGAACCGGGCAAGACGCTGCCCGCCGTTCCCGAAGGCCGCAAGCCGGTGGTGCGCTTCAAGAATCCCCAGGAAGGCGCCACGTCATGGAACGACATGGTCAAGGGCACGATCAGCTTCGACAACACCGAACTGGACGACCTGATCATCGCGCGCCCCGACGGCACGCCCACCTACAACTTCTGCGTCGTGGTCGACGACTGGGACATGGGCATCACCCACGTGCTGCGCGGCGATGACCACGTCAACAACACGCCGCGCCAGATCAACATCCTGCGCGCGCTGGGCGCGACGCTGCCCGAATACGGCCACGTGCCCATGATCCTGGGCCCGGATGGCGAAAAGCTGTCCAAGCGCCACGGCGCGGTCAACGTCATGGAGTACGACAACGAAGGCTATCTGCCCGAGGCCATGATCAACTACCTGGCCCGCCTGGGCTGGAGCCACGGCGACGACGAGCTTTTCTCGCGCGAACAATTGGTGTCGTGGTTCGACACCAAGCATTTGTCGAAGTCCGCGTCGCAATGGGATCCGAAGAAGCTGAACTGGGTCAACGCCCACTACATCAAGCAGATGGACAACGCGGAACTGGCCGAGCGCGTGGCGCCGCGCGTGGCGAACCGTGGCGGCCATCCGGAAAAGATTGATCTGCCGGGCGTGATGGGCTTGTTGAAAGACCGCGCGGAAACGCTGGAGCAACTGGCCGACGGCGCCATGTTGTTCTGCGCGCCGTTCACGCCCGCCGCGCCGGAACTGGTCGAACAGCACCTGACGCCTGCCGCGCGCGAAGCGCTGGCTGACTTCGCGCAGCGCGCCAAGGATACGGACTGGACCCGTGAAGCGCTGTCGGCCCTGATCAAGGCGGTGCTGGCCGACCGTGGCTTGAAGATGCCGCAACTGGCGATTCCGCTGCGCGTGGCGGTGACGGGTCAGACCCAGACGCCGGCGGTTGATGCGGTGTTGGCGTTGCTGGGTAAGGAAACGGTGCTGGGACGGTTGGGGGGGGTTTAAGGTTTGGGGCCCTTGGTGGCGCTGGTGTTTTTGGGGCCCCACCATGGGTTGCGAGTGATCGGCGGTGGTGTTCGGTGTAGAACCGCATGGGTTGCGCGCGATCGACACTAGTGTTCTTTTGGGCGCGGTCTCGCGCTTCACCCATCCTACGGGGTTGAGGGTTTGGGGCGGGTTTTCAGGGCGCGGGCGAAGAAGGCGCCTAGCAGGGGGAGCAGGATGGCGGAGCCGCCGAAGAGGGCTGCGGCGCCTATCTCGTCTACTACCGCGCCCGCCAGCGCCACGCCGGCCGCCTGGCCCATGAACAGGCAGGATGCAAACCAGGCCACAGCAGTGCCGCGCGCTGACGGCACCATCTGCGTGGCGTTGGTTTGCAGGGTGGCGTGCAGCAGGTAATAGCCAAAGCCGGCCAGCACGCTGGCAAGCAGGCTCCACATCCACACCGGCCCCAGTAAGTACGACAGGAAGGCCACGCCCAGCACCAGGCCGCCCGCCACCGCCAGGCCGCGTTCACCCAGGCGCTTGAGGATGCGGCCGGCCACCACCGTGTAGATCAGCCCGCCCACCGCGTAGACTGCCACCAAGGCGCCCGCGGCAGTCAGCGAAATATCGAAGCGTTCGTGCAGATAGGACGGGGCAAACGCCAGCGCACCAAAGACCAGCAGGCCTTCGACGAACACCGTCGCCAACACGATACGCGCCCAGGGGGTGCCCAGCACCAGCCGCGCCTGCCCCACAAAGCCCTGGCGGACGGCGTTGGGGTCCACCTGCGCAAAGCCCGCCGCGCGTTGGCGGCGCACTTCCAGGTGCAGCAGCACGCCAACGATCAGGTAGCCGGCCACCAGCGAGGCAAAGGCCCAGCGCCAGCCCACCGTATCGGCGAACAAGCCGCCGGCCAATTGGCCGGCCGACATGCCGAGGATGGTGCCGGTCAGAAAGCGCGCCAGCGTTGCCTGCCGGCGCTCATAGGGCACGTTGTCGCCGATCCATGCCATGGAGAGCGGGACGATGCCCGCCCCTGCCGCGCCCGACACGGCGCGGCACAAGACCAACATATCCAGGGAATCCGCCATGACGGCGCCGGCGCTGCCCACGGCGCAGGCCACCGTCGCCACGCTGACGACGCGGTACTTGCCGTAGCGGTCGCCCACCGGGCCGAAGAACATCTGCAACACGCCATAGGCCACGGCAAACGCCGTCACCACGCGCGCGGCCTGCCCGGTAGATGTGCCGAATTCCGCCGCCAGTTGCGGCAGCATGGGATCACAGATACGGAAGGCGCTGGCGCTGACGAAAGCAGCCAGGGCAAGCAGCGCGATGGCGCGTGCTTCAGAAGACATGGCGGGCATGGGAAACCGGCGGCAAGGCAAAAGTCGAAGCCCGCACCTTACCGCAGCCAGCCCATCCTGGCGCGGCGGACGCACGCAGTGTCCGCCCCGCGCAACGGTCAGTAAGGCAGGCGGTAGCCCTGCGGCATGCGACGCGCGGTCACCAATTGACCGCCGCTCTTGAGCTCGCGCAGCGTCAGCTTGGCGCGCTCGACCTTTTCGACGCGGTAGCGGCTCAGGTAGATGGGGTCCTTGGTATCCACGGGCTCGCCGGCGGATTTGGTCGTCTGCATCGTGTAGACGTTGTCGGCCACGGTCCAGCAGCCGGTCTCACGCAAGGCCGGACGCGCCTTGCGCCCGATCTTGAGCAACGACTCATAGGCCATGGTGCCATCGGCGGACAAGACGATCAGCGATTGCAGTTCCCCGCTGACGTCGCGCGGCCGCGTGTTCGACAGCCATGTCCCGATCATGGGGTCACCCGTTTTGGCGGGCACGCAGGCCACCGGTTTGGGCGGTGCCTCGGGCTGGCCGTCGGTGATGGCGGCGGGCTTTCTGGCCACGCAACCGGCCAGGACAAGAACGGCACAGGCGATGCTGGCCGAACGCAAATACACACTGCTCATGACTTCCTCAACACGTCTGTCGACGCGGCGTACCGATCAGACCGGCACGGGCTTCGCGCAGCAAACATGACGCACTCTAATGAGCCGCTAGGTAAGAATCAACGACGATCCGCGCCGTGTGCAATTGCGCAACAGTGCACGCCGGAATGCGCCGGTTTTAGGTGTGGAACGCGCACGAATGCGTTGGTTTCAAGCGACACCGTGGCCGTGTGTCGCGTCGGCGCTCTCTATATATAGAGAGCGCCATCCATCCCTTACAGCGGCAGCCGTTGTTCGTGCTTGATCTCGCGCAGCGCCACGATGGTGCGTGTCTGGCGGATGCCGGGCATGTTGAACAGGAAGCGGTGCAGGAAACGGTCGTACGCTTCCGGGCTTTCCACCAGGATCTTCAACAGGAAGTCGGAATCGCCGGTCACCGCATAACACTCCAGGATCTCGGGCGCGTCGCGCACCGAACGCTCGAAGTGCTCGACCGTGTTCGAGGAATGCCGCTCCAGGCTGATCTGCGCAAACATGCAGCCCAGCCCCACCTTGCTGCGGTCCACCTGGGCGCTATAGCCCTGGATGACCCCGCTGGCTTCCATCGCCTTTACCCGCCGCCACACGGGTGCGGCCGATAGCCCCACCTTGTCGGACAACTGCTGCGCCGAAGCCCGGCCGTCCTCCTGCAAGGCCTTGAGGATGCCGATATCGGTCTTGTCCATCGCTTTGTCTCCTGGTTTTTGTCGAACACGAAATGTTCATTGCGTATTATAGGGATAGCACGATCCAAAAACGCAATAAATCGGATGCTCCACGAACCTATCATGGTGCCAAATACCAGGAGCATTCATTATGGACGGCACTCCCGCCCCCGATCCCCAGTTGGACCTTGACTACCAGCTTGCCGACAACCTCACCCGAGAGTCCGGCCGCATCTTCCTGACGGGGACGCAAGCGCTCGTGCGGATCATGCTCACGCAGGCGCGGGTCGACCGCGAACGCGGGCTGAACACGGCGGGCTTTGTGTCGGGCTATCGCGGTTCGCCATTGGGTGGCGTGGACATGGCGATGTGGAAGGCGAAGAAGGCGCTGGACGCCAGCCAGATCTCGTTCTTGCCCGGCATCAATGAAGACATGGCGGCTACCGCCGTCATGGGCACACAGCAGGCCGGCGTACGCGCCGACCGCAACGTCGATGGCGTGTTCGCCATGTGGTACGGCAAGGGCCCGGGCGTGGACCGCGCGGGCGACGCGCTGCACCACGGCAACGCGGCGGGCGCCTCGCGCAACGGCGGCGTGCTGGTGGTGGTGGGTGATGACCACACCGCCGTGTCGTCGTCCATTCCGCACGCCAGCGAAGCGTCGCTGATCGGCTGGCAGATGCCCATCGTGCATCCGACCTCTATCGACGAGTATGAAACGTTCGCGCTGTGGGGCTGGGCGCTGTCGCGCTATGCCGGCACCTGGGTCGCGTTCAAGGCGGTGTCCGAGACCATCGAAAGCGGCCACTCGTTCACGCCAGCCGCCGTGCAGGACTACGACATGCCGGCCGACCCCGACATGCCGCCCGAAGCGCTGGAATATTCCGCGCGCGACTTCCTGTCGCTTGCCGTCGAAACGCGCATGAACCTGCGCATGAAAGCCGTTGCCGCGTTCGCGCGCCGCCACAGCATCGACCGCCTGACCTGTCCCGCGCCCAAGGCGACCGTGGGCATCGTCACGGTCGGCAAAGCGCACCTGGACACCATGGAAGCGCTGGCGCGCCTGGGTGTGGACACCGTCACCGCCAACGCGCCCGTGCGTATCTACAAGCCGGGCCTGACCTGGCCGATGGACGGCGGACGGCTGCTGGAGTTTGCGCGCGGGCTGTCGCACATTCTGGTGGTTGAAGAAAAAGGCGCCGTGGTCGAAAGCCAGATCAAGGATCTGCTGTTCAATTTGCCCGAGCGCCCGACGGTCATCGGCAAGAAGGGCTTTGATGGCGAAACGCTGGTGCCCTCGGCCGGACAACTGCGCCCGTCGCTGCTGGCCCAGCCGCTAGCCGCCTGGTTGACGCGCACCGCCGGCCTGCCGCTGGGCGCGGACCTGGCGGCATTCGAATGCCAGGCCGCACTGTCCAACGATGCCGATGGCATGCGCCGCCGTCCCTATTTCTGTTCGGGCTGTCCCCACAGCACGTCGACCAAGGTACCCGAGGGCAGCCAGGCGCTGTCGGGCGTGGGCTGCCACTACATGGCCGCCTGGATGGACCGCGACACGGGCGGCCTGACGCAGATGGGCGGCGAAGGCGTCGACTGGATCGGCTTGTCGCGCTACACCAAGATGCCGCACATCTTCCAGAACATGGGAGAAGGCACCTATTACCACTCGGGCTATCTGGCGATCCGCCAAGCTGTAGCCGCGCGCGCCAACATCACCTACAAGATCCTGTTCAACGACGCGGTTGCGATGACGGGCGGGCAGCCGGTGGACGGGCCGATCTCGGTGCCGCAGATCTGCCAGCAGCTACGCGGCGAAAACGTGGCGCGCATCGTCGTCACCAGTGACGAGCCTGAAAAATACCAGGGCGTGGATCTGGGCCCGAACATCAAGGTGCACCATCGCCGCGAGCTGGACGCGGTGCAGCGCGAGTTGCGCGAGATTCCCGGCGTGACCGTGCTGATCCATGATCAAACCTGCGCCGCAGAGAAGCGCCGCCGCCGCAAGAAGAACCAGTTTCCCGACCCGGCACGCCGCATGCTGATCAACAGCGCGGTGTGCGAAGGCTGCGGCGATTGCGGCGTGCAATCGAACTGCCTGTCGGTGGTGCCGCTGGAAACGCCGTATGGCCGCAAGCGCGCCATCGACCAATCCAGCTGCAACAAGGACTACTCCTGCGCGGAAGGGTTCTGCCCCAGCTTCGTCTCGGTGATGGGTGGCAAGCCACGCAAGAGCGCGGCGCCCAAGACCGATCAGGAACGCCTGCAACGCCTGATCGAACAGTTGCCGCAGCCCGCCACGCCGTCGCTGGACCGCCCCTATCGCCTGCTGGTGGCCGGCATGGGCGGCACGGGCGTCATCACCATCGGCGCCATCGTGTCGATGGCCGCGCACCTGGAAGGCCTGTCGGCCGCGGTTCTGGACCTGACCGGCCTGGCGCAAAAAGGCGGCACGGTCGTGAGCCATATCCGCTTGGCCCCGGCGGGCGCGCCGGCAGGCCCCGTCCGCCTGGATTGGCAGCAGGCTGATGCCGCCATCCTGTGCGACCCGGTGGCCTCGGTGGCGCCGGATTCGCTGGGCGCGCTGCGTCGCGGGCACACCCAGGTCACGGTCAACACCTACGTTGCGCCGGTATCCGAATTCACCCGCAATCCTGATGCGGCCATGCGGCCGAAAGCGCTGCTGGCCAAGATCCGGCACGCCGCGGGCGATGCCAACACGGCCGCCATCGATGCGCACGAAGCCGCGCTGGCCTTGTTCGGCGACAGCATCCTGTCCAACATGTTCATGTTGGGCTATGCGTGGCAACGCGGCGGCGTGCCGCTGTCGCAAGCGGCCATCAACCGCGCCATCGAGCTGAACGGCGTGGCCATCGCGGCCAATCGCGCCGCCTTTGACAGCGGCCGCCTGGCCGCGCACCAGCCCGATGCGCTGGAAAGCGCCTTGCGTCCACGCGCCCAGGTCGTGCAATTGCATGTGCCGGAAACGTTCGACCGCGCCGTGGCCCGCCGCGTCGCGGACCTGACGGCCTACCAGGACGCCCGTTATGCGCGCGTCTACCAGGACGTCGTCGAAGCCGTCGCGGCGCGCGAGCGTGAATTGGCGCCCGACAGCAAGTCCCCGCGCCTGGCCATGGCCGTGGCGCGCGGCCTGTTCAAGCTGATGGCCTACAAGGACGAATACGAAGTGGCGCGCCTTTACACCGGCGACGCGTTCCAGGCGCAATTGAAGGGCCAGTTCGAAGGCGACTACAGCCTGCGCTTTCATATGGCCCCGCCGATCTTCGCGCGCAAAGACCCGCGCACCGGCGTGCCGCGCAAGATGACGTTGGGCCCGCGCACCATGACGGCACTGAAATTGCTGACGCGGATGAAGGGCCTGCGCGGCACCTGGTTCGATCCCTTCGGCCACACCGCCGAACGCAAGATGGAACGGGGGCTCGTCACCGAGTATCGCCAGACCATAGACCAACTTCTTGTAGGGTTGAACCGGGACAACATCGCGCAAGCAGCTACAATCGCCGGCCTTGCAGAAACCATCCGCGGCTACGGCCACGTGAAGGCAGCAAGCGTCGAGAAGTACCGGACGCAATTGGGTCGATTGATGCAAAGCTATACAGCACCGGCCCCGCGCGACATGCCCCTGCGGAAAACCGCATAAACAGTCGCTTTGAGCCGTGCACTACTGGGCGCGCCTTACTGGGCGCGCCCAGTGCATTTAGTAACAATCTTTTGTGAGATTCGTCATACCTTTTTCTTGTTCCCGTAGTTCTCGATCACTAGAATTAGTGTCCAACGAGGGGTGCTACACTACATGTTGTGGTCGCCTAAGCGCTGATTCTCGTCGGCCACGCCTTTTGGACTAAGCCGTCCAAGCCGTTCCGACCCCCTCAAAAGATCCACATTCATACCCGGCATGACCGCCGTCATGTCGCTATCTACGCGTTTTCGCACAGGAGCTTCCATGCAGACTACGATCGCCTCTGTGACCCGGCCTTCGGCCGTGCCGCCCTCACAAACCGATTCCCCTGCCGACGCCAATGGCGGGCAATGGGCCAGCTACAACATCATTCGCCGCAATGGCTCGGTGGTTGGGTTTGAACCCAGCAAGATCGCCATCGCCATGACCAAGGCCTTCCTGGCCGTGAACGGTGGCCAGGGCGCCGCGTCCGCCCGTGTGCGTGAACTGGTCGAGAACCTGACCAGCCAGGCCGTGAACGCCCTGGTGCGCAACCGCCCCAACGGCGGCACCTTCCATATTGAAGACATCCAGGACCAGGTTGAACTGGCGCTGATGCGCTCGGGCCAACATGATGTTGCCCGCGCCTACGTCCTGTACCGCGAGAAGCGCACGCAAGAGCGCGCCGCCGCCGCTGCAGCCGAAGGCCAGGAAAAGGCCGCCGCCGCGCCCGTGGAACACGTGCTGAACGTGACCGACGCCGGCGTGCGCCGTCCGCTGGACCTGGCTGAACTGCGCGCGACCATCGTCGCCGCCGGCGAAGGCCTGGCCGAATTCATCGACAGCGAATCCATCCTGAAGGAAACGGTCAAGAACCTGTACGACGGCATCCCCGTCGACGAAGTGTTCAAGTCGGCCATCCTGTCGGCGCGCGCGCTGGTTGAAAAAGACCCGGCCTACAGCCAGGTCACCGCTCGCCTGCTGCTGCACACGATCCGCAAGGAAGTGCTGGGCGAAGAAGTCTCGCAAGACGGCATGATCGCGCGCTACGCCGAGTACTTCCCCACCTTCATCGCCCGCGGTATCGAAGGCGGCCTGCTGTCGCCCGAACTGGCCAACTATGACCTGACCCGCCTGGGCAAGGCCTTGAACGCCAAGCGCGACCTGCAATTCGGCTACCTGGGCCTGCAAACCCTGTACGACCGCTACTTCCTGCACATCCGCGGCACCCGCATCGAACTGCCGCAGGTGTTCTTCATGCGCGTGGCCATGGGCCTGGCGCTGCGTGAAGCCGACCGCGAAGCGCGCGCCATCGAGTTCTACGAGATCCTGTCCTCGTTCGACTTCATGAGCTCGACGCCGACGCTGTTCAACTCGGGCACGCTGCACTCGCAGTTGTCGTCGTGCTATCTGACCACCGTGTCGGATGACCTGGAAGGCATCTACGACGCCATCAAGGAAAACGCGCTGCTGGCCAAGTACGCCGGCGGCCTGGGCAACGACTGGACCCCGGTGCGCGCGCTGCGCAGCCACATCAAGGGCACCAACGGCGAAAGCCAGGGCGTGGTTCCGTTCCTGAAGGTCGTCAACGACACCGCCGTCGCGGTGAACCAGGGCGGCAAGCGCAAGGGCGCGGTGTGCACGTATCTGGAATCGTGGCACCTGGACATCGAAGAATTCCTGGAACTGCGCAAGAACACCGGCGACGAACGCCGCCGCACGCACGACATGAACACGGCGAACTGGATTCCCGACCTGTTCATGAAGCGCGTCATGGAAGGTGGTGAATGGACGCTGTTCTCGCCGTCCGACTGCCCCGACCTGCACGACAAGTACGGCCGCGCGTTTGAAGAAGCGTATATCGGCCACGAAAAGCGCGTCGCCAGCGGCGAGCTCAAGCTCTACAAGAAGATGCCGGCGCTGACGCTGTGGCGCAAGATGCTGTCGATGCTGTTCGAAACCGGCCACCCGTGGATCACGTTCAAGGATCCGTGCAACATCCGTTCGCCGCAGCAGCACGTGGGCGTGGTTCACAGCTCGAACCTGTGCACCGAGATCACGCTGAACACCAACGAATCCGAAATCGCGGTGTGCAACCTCGGTTCGGTGAACCTGGTCGCGCACATGAAGCCGGCTGCCGGTGGTGGTTTCGAACTGGATCACGACAAGATCAAGCGCACCGTCAGCATCGCGATGCGCATGCTCGACAACGTCATCGACATCAACTACTACGCCGTCGAGAAGGCCCGCAATTCCAACGCGCGCCATCGTCCGGTGGGCATGGGCATCATGGGCTTCCAGGATTGCCTGCAGATGATGCGCGTGCCGTATGCATCGCAAGCCGCCGTTGAATTCGCTGATCGTTCGATGGAAGCCGTTTGCTATCACGCCTACTTCGCGTCGAGCCTGCTCGCCGAAGAACGTGGTCGCTATCAATCGTATGAAGGTTCGTTGTGGTCGCGTGGCATCTTGCCGCAAGACACGTTGAAGATGCTGCGTGATGAACGCGGTGGTCATGTTGAAGTTGATGAATCGAGCACGCTCGATTGGGATACGTTGCGCGCGCGCATCAAACAACATGGCATGCGCAACTCCAATTGCGTGGCAATTGCCCCAACCGCGACTATTTCCAATATCATTGGTGTATCTGCGTGCATCGAACCTACTTTCCAGAACTTGTACGTCAAATCGAATCTCTCCGGCGAGTTCACGGTCGTTAACGATTACCTCGTGCGTGACCTGAAGAAACTCGGTCTCTGGGACGAAGTCATGGTCGCCGACCTCAAGTACTTCGACGGCAGCCTGTCCCGCATCGATCGCGTACCTTCCGAACTCCGCGAACTCTACGCCACCGCGTTCGAAGTCGAACCGAGCTGGCTGGTTGAATGCGCGTCGCGCCGTCAGAAGTGGATCGATCAAGCCCAGTCGCTGAACATCTACATGTCGGGCGCATCGGGCAAGAAGCTGGATGACACCTACAAGCTGGCATGGCTGCGTGGCCTGAAGACCACGTACTACCTGCGTACCCTGGGCGCCACCAGCGCCGAGAAGTCCACTGGTCGCGGCGGCGAATTGAACGCCGTCACTGCTGGTGGCCAATCCACGGCCGCGGCCGTGGGCGCCGCACCTGTTTTGCCGGAACCCGAAGTTCTCGGGGCGGTTTGCACCATGCGGCCGGGCGACCCCGGCTTCGAAGAGTGCGAAGCCTGCCAATAACCGCCTCCGGAGAATTGAAATGATTAATTGGGAAGACGACACCACCGCCACGCAACCTGCTTCCCCCGCCCCCGCGGGCGGCCAGCAGGCTGCGCCCGAAGTCCGGGCGGCGACGGGTGTGTTCGGCGACACCGCCATGCCTACGCCTGCCGCGCCTGAACACGCGGCGGGTCTGGCCGCCAGCGGCGCAGCCACCGCGCAGCGCGTGAAGGTTGCCGACAAGCGCATCATCAACGGCGAAACCGACGTCAATCAACTTGTGCCGTTCAAGTACAAGTGGGCGTGGGAAAAGTATTTGGCCACGTGCGCCAACCACTGGATGCCGCAAGAGATCAACATGTCGCGCGACATCGCGCTTTGGAAGAACCCGAACGGGCTCACCGAAGACGAACGCCGCATCGTCAAGCGCAACCTGGGTTTCTTCGTCACGGCCGACTCGCTGGCCGCGAACAACATCGTGTTGGGCACCTACCGCCACATCACGGCTCCCGAATGCCGCCAGTTCCTGCTGCGCCAGGCATTCGAGGAAGCGATCCACACGCACGCTTATCAATACATCGTCGAAAGCCTGGACCTGGACGAAGCCGAGATCTTCAACGCTTATAACGAAGTTCCGTCCATCCGCGCCAAAGACGAGTTCCTGATCCCGTTCATCGACGCGATCGCGGACCCCCACTTCAAGACGGGCACGCCCGAAGCCGACCAGACGCTGCTGAAGTCGCTGATCGTTTTCGCATGCTTGATGGAAGGCCTGTTCTTCTACGTGGGCTTCACGCAGATCCTGGCGCTGGGCCGCCAGAACAAGATGACCGGCGCGGCCGAACAGTACATGTACATCCTTCGCGATGAATCCATGCACTGCAACTTCGGCATCGACCTGATCAACACCGTCAAACTGGAAAATCCGCATCTGTGGACGCCGGCTTTCCGCGAAGAAATTCGAGAACTCTTCCGCAAAGCGGTCGAACTCGAATACGCTTACGCCGAAGACACGATGCCGCGCGGCGTGTTGGGCTTGAACGCACCTATGTTCAAATCCTACCTGCGCTTCATCGCCAACCGTCGTTGCCAGCAAATCGGTATCGAACCGCTGTACCCGCAGGAAGAGAATCCCTTCCCTTGGATGGCGGAAATGATCGATCTTAAAAAGGAACGCAACTTTTTTGAAACTCGCGTGATCGAATACCAAACCGGTGGCACGCTGAGCTGGGAGTAAAGCAGTACGTCATCAGGCCCGGCGCGGGCACGCTCTGCCAACACAGAGCGTCGCGTTCGCGACAGGCTTGATGACGCGCTTCCTGGTCAGGGTGTTTTCGAACACGTAGAACAAGCGGTCGGCGGCCTGTGATCAGGCTGCGACCGGCGCCATTTGAAATGGCTCGCGCCAAAGGAGCGGGGGCCATATCAAATGGCTGTGCCGAATTCATTAGCGCAAACCGTAGTAGCTGTTGCTCGCACAGAACAGCGGCATGCGCCGATGAATAGCCCGGGCACGATTCGCTTTGTTGGCGAGTCGGGGCACGGGTTTAAGTTCTGGGACCCCTGAACCTAAGGAGCATGACCATGGCAACAGCCAAGAAAGCCGTAAAGAAAGCCGCGGCGAAGAAGCCCGCCGCCAAGAAGGCAGTCGCTAAGAAGGCCGCACCGGCCAAGAAAGCCGCTGTCAAGAAGGTAGCAGTCAAGAAAGTCGCCGCCGCCAAAAAGCCGGCAGTGAAGAAGGTTGCCGCCAAGAAGCCGGCAGCCAAGAAGGTCGTCGCCAAGAAAGCGGTAGCCAAGAAGGCCGTCGCCAAAAAGGCAGTCGCCAAGAAAGCGGTAGCCAAGAAGGTTGTCGCCAAGAAGGCCGTTGCCAAGAAAGCGGTAGCCAAGAAGGTTGTCGCCAAGAAGGCCGTTGCCAAGAAGGCCGTCGCCAAGAAAGCGGTAGCCAAGAAGGCCGTCGCAAAGAAGGCAGTTGCCAAGAAAGCCGTCGCCAAGAAGGCCGTCGCCAAGAAAGCGGTAGCCAAGAAGGCCGTCGCCAAAAAGGCCGTTGCCAAGAAGGCGCCCGCCGCCAAGAAAGCAGTTGCCAAGAAAGCGGTAGCCAAGAAGGCCCCCGCTGCCAAGAAGGCGCCTGCTGCCAAGAAGGCTCCCGCTGCAAAGAAGGCTCCCGCCGCCGCCAAGCCGGCTGCTGCCGCCAAGCCCGCTGCTGCCAAGAAGCCTGCCGCGAAGAAAGCCGCTCCCAAGAAGCCCGCAACGCCGCCCTCCACGGCTGCTGCCCCGGGTGCAAAGACCGCGCTGAATCCCGCCGCTTCGTGGCCGTTCCCCACGGGTGGCCGTCCCTAATCAGGACGGTTCGAAGCTGTAGCTTCACTAGAGCCGCCTGGCCTTGGCTAGGCGGCTTTTTTGCGTCATCCCCATCCGCCAAACGCCGCAGCAAACTTTCCACGCAGCGTGCGACAATTGATTCCTCATTTTTTCGGTGATCGCGTCCATGCTCGGTGAAATCTTCCGCTTCCTCCTCGAAATCGTGTTCACGCTGTTCGGCGCGGCATTGATTGCCCGCGCCTGGATGCACGCGATCCGCCTCCACGCCTTCAACCCGATTGCGCGCACCATCTACCAAGCCACGAACTGGCTGGTGATGCCGCTGCGCAAGGTCATTCCCGCCGGCAACAAGATCGATTGGACGAGCCTGGTCGCCGCCTGGCTGGCCGCGTTGCTGTATATCGTGCTGATCTGGCTGCTGGCGCTGGGCGCGCTGATCCCCGCCGCGCTGCTACCAGCCGCCATGGGCTCGGCCCTGATCATGACCATCAAGTGGGCGCTGAACCTGGTGGTGTGGTTGACGCTGATCCAGGCCGTGCTGTCCTGGGTCAATCCGACGGCGCCGATGATGCCGCTGCTGCAGGCGCTGACCGCGCCCATGCTGGACCCCATCCGCCGCATCCTGCCGCGCACCAGCATCGACTTTTCGCCCTTGGTGCTGCTGATCGTGGCGCAGGTGCTGCTGATGGTGCTGGCCAATCTAAGCCAGCGCATGATGGGCCTGTAGGCCAAGAAACGGGGCATCGCGCCCCGTTCTTTTTTCCGCTACGCCGGAATCCCGGCGTAGATCTCGACCAGCTTCTTGCGGTCGATTTTGTGGTTGTTCGACATTGGCAATGCCGGGCACGCCACCAGTTCCGACGGCACCATATAGGGCGGCAGACGCTGGGCCAGCCGCGCTTTGCAATCGGCCAAGGCATCGGGCGCCAGCAAACGCGCATCCGGCTCCCGCGCCACGCCCGCCACAAAACCAATCAGGCGCACCGCCGTTCCATCGGGACGGCGCAGCACCGCGCAGGCGCCGCCTTCCACCCCCGGCAGACCGTGCAGCGCCTCGTCGATTTCCGCCAACTCGATGCGATAGCCGTTCAGCTTGATCTGGTCGTCCATGCGGCCTCGGCAAAACAGCAAGCCGCCCTCTTCCATCTGGCCCAGGTCGCCCGTGCGGAAAGCGCGGCGGCCGTCTTCGTGGGTGTAGAGCTTGGCGTCGTTCAGATCGGGGCGGTTCAGGTAGCCGCGCATGACGTGGTCGCCCACGATGCAGATCTCGCCTTCGTCCACGATCAACAGGCTATCCGGCTTGGCGTGGCCCACCGGCAGTGGGTCGTGCGCTGCCAGCACGGCGTCGGTGACTTCGATCCAGGTGGTGGCCACGGTGGCTTCCGTGGGGCCATACGTGTTCAGGATGACGGCATCGGGGAACCGCTGGCGCAGCTTTTTGGCCAAGGCCGCGGGCAGCGGCTCGCCGCAGAACAGGAAAGTGCGCAGCGCAGGCAAGGTGGCCGGGGAAAAATCCCGGTTGGCCAACTGCTGGTGGGCGAATGATGGGGTCGACACCCACACCGTCACGCCATGTTGTGCCAGGCGCGGCATCCACGTGCCCGCCGCCGCGATCTGCTCGCGTGCATTCAACACGCAGGCGCCGCCCGAGGCCAGGGTGCCGAAGACCTCGTACATGGACAGGTCGAAGCTGAACGGCGCCTGGTTCATGAACACCGGTGCATCGCCCAAGCCAAAGCTGCCCAACATCCAGTCGCCCAGCAAGCCCACGCTTTCTCGGCCGATCTGCACTCCCTTGGGGTCGCCCGTGCTGCCCGAGGTAAACATGACGTAAGCCAGGCCGCGCTCGGCAAGCAACGCGCCTTCGCCTTGGGTGAACGTGCCGGCGGCGGCATCGTAGACGGCCGCGGCGCGCACGATCTCGACAATGCGGCGCAACCGCTCCACCGGGTAGATGGTGTCAACCGGCACGAACGGCGCGCCGATCAGCAGCGCGCCCACCATGGCGACGAAGAACGACGCTTCTTTGTGGCCGTAGATGGCCACCGGCACATCCGGGCCCGCGCCATGCTTGCGCGCGTTCTCCGCCCAGGCGTGCGCCTCGTCACGCAACTGCGCCCAGCTTAAAGAGCGATCGGCGGCGGCGACGGCCAAGGCGTCGGGCGACATTCCGGTATCAACGAACTGGAACGTTTTCAGGTCAAAACGCATGCCGATACTCCCAGCGTCAGATGGGGCTGCGGCCGCTGAACACGTACAGCGCCAGCGCGGCCAGAATCAAGGTAAGCACGCGGCCCAGGAACCGCATCACCGGATGCGCCAGCGTGGACTGCAAGGCGGGCCGGGTGCGCGCCGCGTTGACCAGCAGGTTGTGCCCCACCGAATACGCGCCGAACATCAGCCCGCTCACGATGTAATGCAACGACAAGCCGTTCCACACGCCCATGGCCAGCAGCGTGGCGAAGATGCCGATGTTCTGCGCCGCCATGCGATGGCGTCCGAAGAACCTGGTCTTGCTCAACGCCTTGTAGATCGGCATGAACACCACATCACGCAACCACTCCGACAAGCTGATGTGCCAGCGGCGCCAGAAGTCCTGCGGGTTCAGCGTGGCCAAGGGGTTGCGGAAGTTGATCGGCAAGGTGAAGCCGAACAGCATGCCGATGCCGATCGCCATCGTCGAATAGCCGGCGAAGTCGAAGAACAGATACGCGCTGTACAGCGAGGCGTTCAACACCACGCCCGTGAACGAATAGTCGTGCGCGTCCAGCGTGGCCAGGCCATAACGCCAGATCAGCTCGGCCAGGCCGAACTTCTGGATCACGCCCAGCATGATCAGCTCCAGCCCGGTCAGCCAGGTATTCAAATTCACGCCTTCATAGCCGCGCTTGAGATCCGCCTGGAAATTGCGCCAGCGGTACATGGGGCCGGCCAACAGCGTCAGCGGGAAGAACAGGTAGATGAAGTAGTCCAGCGGCGACACGCGCTCGTTGCGTTGCGCGAACAGCAGCACGTCGATGGCGCGGAAGGTGGCGAACGACAGGCCCAGCATCGCCCCCAGGTGCGACACGCCGGTCTTCACCAGCAGCAGCGGCGTCATGGTGATGATGACGGCCAGCCAGGTGGGAATGTAGTTGCGGCGCACGGCCCACAAGGCGCTACCCGAAATAGCCAGCAGCGCGATGGGCTGATAGGGTCGCGCCCAGAACACCGCCATCCAGACACCCAGGCAGATCACCCCGATGATGTGGCGATAGCCGATGCGAAACGGCATGCCGAACGAGCGGTATGCCAACAGGCCCAGGCCGCCGCACAGGGCGCCGCCAAAAAAGCTCAAGCTTGCAAACAATTCCATGGCGCGGCTCAGAACTGCTGATATTGGAATTCGACCTTGATCGGTCCGCCGCTGCCCGTGGTGGGCTGTGCCTGCAGCACAAACACGAGGATGACCCCGAGGTACAGACACAAATGCCAAAAAAAGCGACGCCCGGCGCCGTCTTTGCGAAAGAATTTCATCGGGAAAAGTACTCCGCAATACCTTGGTCCGCCATGGCCCAGCCCAGCTCGGCCAGGTGCATGTCGTCACGCAGCATGCCCGGTTCGAACGGGATGCTGTAAAGGTCCAGGCAACCCATCTGATAGCGCGTGCACATGCCCGTAATGGCGGCCACCACCGGATCAAAGCGCTCGACGTCCAGAATGAGCTTGGGGTTGAACGGCTGAATGACGAAGTAGGCCTTCACCTTGCGCTTTTGCAGCAAGGCCATGACACGCGACAGATCGCCCAGCTCGGCGCGGGTGATGGGGTCGACGTCGGCGAACTCGTTGCGGGCCGGCGAGTACAGCGGCGCCAGATACTGCTTGTAGTAATCGTCGCGCACGTCGTAAGGGTTATGGCCGCCCAGCCTGTGCTCCACCTCGCGCGCCTGATGCGTCAGTTGCCCCCACTGCCCTGCGTTCAAGCGCGCGGCGGACGGCCAGGACACGAAGCGGTGCGCGGGCACGGACAGCTTGGTGCGTGGGCGGTCGGGCGCGGGTTCCTGGCGGGCATGCCACCACAGCGCCAGCTTGTCTTTCAGCTCGGCCGCCTGACCGTTGGCAATCAGCCAGAGCAGCCCCCAATTCGCGTTGTCGGTGATCCAGGTCTGCATCTGCTCGCGCGTGCTGGGCTGGTCCCACAAGCGGTCCCAGACCGGGCCGGTCACGTGCTCGGCGAACGCGCTGCGCGGCAACTGACCACCCGAGGCGAACCACGCGGGCGACACCATGATCACCAGCCGCGTGTTCGGCGTCAGGGAATCCGCCACGGATTCCAGCACGCTGACGATCCCGTAAGACTGGAACATGGCGTGGCCATAGGCCAGCGTCGGCATTTTCAGTTCTTCGGGAAAGAAGCGGTAGGGAACAAAACGCAGGTCGTGGCTGGACAGCTCGGACGAGCCCAGCACGACCAGCGTGCCGTCGCTCAGGGCGTTGCCCAGACGATTCAGGTTGACGTGCTGGGTGCCCCAGTCCGGTCCCAGATTAGGCAGGTAGTTGTTCTTGCCGGCCGTGGCCGACAAGGGCGCGGCGGCGGGCGTCACGATGCGGCTGAGCAGATCGTCCGCCCCCCAATACGCGCGAACCGCCAGTGCAACCGCCGTCGCGGCAGCCGCGACGTGGGACAGCAAGCGCGTGTTACGCAGAATGGGCAGCAACATAGCCGGCAAGCGTACGGACCGACTGCAGGATTTCCGCGATTTCAGGAGCCGGGATGCTGCAGCCGTACTCCGATTCAACCGCCAGCGTGATGTCCACGGCAGCCAGGGAATCCACCAGGCCAGTGGCGATCAATTGCGTGTCGGGGGTGACTTTCTTCATGACGATCGACTCGACGATATCGCCGATCTTGGTGTGGAGTTCTTGCTCGGTATACATAAGGTGTGCGGGGCGCCTCGTCGGCGAAACACCCCCGCTCGCAGGGATTCAGGTGCTTGAGGATATAGAAAAAAGCTGAAGCTCAACTGACGGCATTCAGCCATTCAGAATGACGCCAAGATGCACTCGGTTACATCAAAAACCGGGTTTGGCCTCGTTCGCAGGCGCAATCATTGCACTTCGACCGTTGAATCGCCATCGAACTTTTGGGCTTGATGGCGAGAAATGGCCGGGAAAGGCGACACCTGCGGGTAAATCCTGGGGGGTCACGTTGCGGCCGAGCGACATTCAGGCAAAAAAATGGCCCCTCGATAGGGGCCTGTGCGCGCCTTGGCGCGGCTATCGAAAAGCCCGCTTGCGCGGGCTTTTGAATTACATCGGGGTCACGCGCGTCGGGCCTGCGCCGCTGATCACCTGCACGCGCTGGCCCACGCTGATGGGCAAGTCTGCTTCTTGCGCCACGACGCGGGTTTCGCCGTTGTCCAGGCGCACCGTGATTTCGTAGCCGGAATTCTTGCCGACCCGGTTTTCCACGGCGTTACCGGCCAGGGCACCCAGGATAGCGCCGCCCACGGTGGCGATGGTACGGCCCGTGCCGCCGCCGACAGCGTTGCCGGCCACGCCGCCCAGCGCACCGCCGGCCAACATGCCGACACCGCTGGACTTGTCATTCTGGATCACGATGGGGCGCACGCCCGTGACGGTGCCCGTGCGAACGATCTGCTCGCGCTGGGCTTGGTCGTAGCTATAAACCCCGCTGGATGCGCTGGGATTCGCGCAGCCGCCCAAGACTGCCATCGACGTCACGACGGCCGCAACGGCCAGCCACCGGCCAGTACGCGGCGTTACCAGGGAAAGAGATTTGCTTTGGTTCATTTGGACTCCTCGATCGGGCACTGCCGACGACGTTGATCATACCGCGCCCGCCATCTTGGCCAGGCTCGGCTGCAACACACTGAAACTCACGGCCAAAGCCAGAAAACACCTGCTGAAAGCGGTGGCGATAGCGCCACCGCATCAGACGTTTGGACGACCGTTCGACCGTGCAGCCGCGAGGCAGTTCCCGCGCAGTCCAGGGTTCACGCCGGCAAATGGATGCCGTAGGTGGCGTGCAGCACCGCGTCGATATCAGCGCGCGACGGCGCGTGGTTCTGCGGCCCGCGCGAAGCAATCTTGAGGGCGCCCATGACGTTGCCCAGGCGGCAGCTGTCTTCCCAGTTCCAGCCGCTGGTCAAGCCGTAGAGCAGGCCGCCGCGCTGCGCGTCGCCGCAACCCGTGGGGTCGACGACCTGCGTCGCCTTCACGGGCGCGATGGAAATGGTCTTGCCGCCGGTCATCAGCGTGGCGCCTTCCGCGCCGCGCGTCACCACCACGGCTTGAAGCGTCTGGGCAATGTCGGCCATGCTGCGGCCGGTGCGCTGCTCAACGACGCCCGCTTCGTAATCATTCACGGTCAACGCCTGCGCCATCTTCAGCATGCGTTCGAGGTCGGCGCCGTCGAACAAGGGCATGGCCTGGCCCAGATCGAAAATGAAGGGGATGCCGCGCTGATGCAGGCGTTCGGCGTGGGCGAACATGCCTTCCTTGGCGTCCGGCGCCACGATGGCCCAGGCCGCGTCCGCGTCGCTCAGGTCGTTGTCCGCCGCGAACGACATGGCGCCCGGGTGGAACGCGGTGATCTGGTTGTCGTCCAGGTCGGTCGTGATGAAGCACTGCGCGGTGAACGTGCCGGGCACCACCTTGACGCGGGAGGTGTCGATGCCCAGGCCCGACAGGCGCTCCATGTATTCGCCGGCGTCTTCACCCACGGTGGCCACGGGCACCGGCTTGCCGCCCAGCAGATTCATGTTGTAGGCAATGTTGCCCGAGCAACCGCCATATTCCTTGCGCATGCTGGGCACCAGGAAAGACACGCTCAACGACTGGATGCGGTCGGCAAGAATGTGCTCTTTGAAGCGGCCTTCGAACACGGCGATCGTGTCGAACGCCATCGAACCGCAAACCAGGACGGGGGTTGCCATGCGTGTCATCCTTTAAGGAAAGAACTTATCAAGTTGGTAGCCATTGACTTGAACGCCAGTCACTTCAATGGGCACTGAAATTTTGAGCTCGCCCGCCGGGGCGAAGGGCCCGCGCAGTTGCTCGGGCGTCAGGTAGTCCTCGGGCTTGAGCACCTTGCGCACGACCACCGTGTCGGACAGATCCGTCAGGTCCAGCACCAGCGCGGGCCAATGCTGCGGCTTGTCGTAACGGTTGCGCAGCACCAGATTCAACACCAGCCGGCTGCGGCCGTCATCAATCGCGGCGGCACCCGTGGGCGGTTGCAGCGACGACGAAGAAATGGCGATGCGTTCCAGGCGGCGCGCATACCCCACGGTGCAGCCCAGCGGCTGGCACACGGTTTCCAGCACCGGGCGCAAGGCGGGCGCGGAATTGGCGATGTCGGTGCGGTAGACGTAAAGCAGTTGCAGGCCCAGGGCGATCAGACCCAGCAGGCAGGCATAGCCCCAGATCTTGCGCATCAGGCCCCGGCGTTCGCTGCGGTCCTGATCCAGGAACTCGGGCGGCGCGCGGCCGACGTCGGTGGCGCTGGAATAGCGGGTGCGCGCCTCGCCCAGCACGGGCTCGCGGTCGTCGTCCAGGTCGCGGTCGTCGCCGAGGTCGTCGTGGCGGTCACGATCGTCGTCATCATCGGGCGCGTCGCGGTCGTCCCACTTGATGATCGGTTCGTTGTCGCGCGACGCGATGATGGGCTTTTGGTAGCCGGAATCGGTGCGGAAGTTGTCGGTACGGCCGGTATCGACGCGGCCATGCGGCGCTTCACGCACCTCGTCTTCCAGGTCGTGATCGTCGTAGGGCTCGTCTTCCGGCAACGTGTCTTCGGGCTGCACGGGGCGGCGTATCGCATCACGCCCCCGCAGGACCGCCGGCGGGATCGCGGGCGTGGCCACGGGCGAAATCACGGGTTCGGCACGCACGGTTGGCGCAACGGGAGTGAAGGGCGCGACGGGAGCGGGCGGCGGCGCGGCGGGCGCAATGGGCGCGGACCGTGGCGCGGCGGGTTCGTCTTCCCAGGGTGGGGTCTGGCGCGGCTCGGCTGACGGGCGCGCCAGCGTCGGCGCCAGGACCGGCGCGGCAGCGGCGGCGGCAGACGACGCCACGGGCGGCACGGGCGGCACCGGCGGCGCGGATGGCGGCAGCGATCCGGCCTCGGGCAGCAGGCAGGCTCGGCCGTCAAAGACGGTCGAGCAGGCGCCGCAGCGCACCAGGCCATTGCGAACGCGGAGCTGGTCAGGCACCACCTTGAACGTGGTGCCGCACTGCGGGCAGCGGGTGGTCAGAGCCATGTGATGCAATCCTGCCTATCTGGCCACTCAGGCCTTCTGGCCGTGCAGGCATACCCAGCCGTCGCGGGCGCGCCAGACCGACATGGCGAGCCAGGGCGCGTAAGCCGCGGCCACTTCCTCGGCCTGACGCTCCAGCACGCCGGACAGCACCAGGTGGCCGCCAGCGGCAACGCGGCCCGCCAACATCGGCGCCAACACCTTCAACGGATTGGACAGGATGTTGGCAACCACCACCTGGAAGGTGCCGTCGGCCAGCGCATCGGGCAGCATGGCTTGCAGTTCGACGCGGTTGACCTCGGCGTTGTAGGCCGTGCTTTGCACCGCCTGCGCGTCGATGTCCACGGCCAGCGTCGGACCGGCGCCCAGCTTGCGCGCGGCAATGGCCAGAATGCCCGAGCCGCAGCCGTAGTCCAGCACCGTGGCGCCCGTGGGCAATTCGGCTTCCAGCCAGGCCAGGCAAAGATGCGTCGTGGGATGGCTGCCGGTACCGAAGGCCAGGCCCGGGTCCAGTTCGATATGGATGGCGCCGTCTTCGGCGGCGGCCGGGTCCAGGCCCGGCACATCGGGATTGTCGCGGTGCCAACTGGGCACGATCCACAGGCGTTCAGCAATGTGGATGGGCCCAAACTGCGATTGCGTCAGGCGCACCCAGTCGGCGTCCGGCACGTCGCGCAGCGTCCAGCCGGCAAACAGCGCCGGGTCCAGCTCGCCGGCCGAGGCGGCCTCTTCCATGATCTGCGTGGGGTCGGCGCCATCGGGCAGCAAGGCAACGACGCGGTTGCGGTCCCAGGCTTGGATGTCGGGCTCGGTGCCGGGTTCGCCGAACAAGGGGCGTTCGTCATCGGTGCCAAAGTCGGCGTCTTCCACGGATACCGACAGCACGCCCGCTTCCAGCAACGCATCCGACAGGGCTTCGGCCTGCGCCTCCAGGCAATGGAGCACGAGTTCACGCATGATTATTCTTCCATCTGGCCATCGGGCCACGGCTCGCGCCGCGGCCCGATAGACCATAAACGTAAAAAGGGGCCGTGAGGCCCCGGGGGTAGTTGGTCAGGGGCGCTGAGCCAACTTGTTTTCCAGATAGTGGATGCTGGTGCCGCCTTCGATGAAGCGGGCGTCTTGCAGCAATTCACGATGCAGCGGGATGTTGGTGGAAATGCCTTCCACCACCATTTCCGACAGCGCAATGCGCATGCGGGCCAAAGCCTGATCGCGCGTGTCGCCATACGTGATGACCTTGGCGATCATCGAATCGTAGTTGGGCGGCACAAAATAGCTGTTGTAGGCATGCGAGTCGATACGCACGCCAGGACCGCCCGGCGTGTGCCAGTTGGTGATGCGGCCGGGGCTGGGCACAAAGCGGAAAGGATCTTCCGCGTTGATGCGGCATTCGATCGCATGGCCCTTGAACGTGATGTCGCGCTGGCGCAGCGTGAACTTTTCGCCCGCGGCGATCAGGATCTGCTGCTGCACGAGGTCAATGCCCGTGATCAGTTCGGTGACCGGGTGTTCGACCTGGATGCGGGTGTTCATTTCAATGAAATAGAACTCGCCGTTTTCAAACAGGAATTCGAACGTGCCCGCGCCACGGTAGCCCATCTTGCGGCAAGCGTCGGCGCAACGGTCGCCGATGCGCTCGATGGCGCGGCGGGCGATGCCGGGTGCCGGCGCTTCTTCAATGACTTTCTGGTGGCGGCGCTGCATGGAGCAGTCGCGTTCGCCCAGCCAGACGGCGTTGCGGCCGCCATCGGCCAGCACCTGGATTTCCACATGGCGAGGGTTCTCAAGGAACTTCTCCATATAGACTTCCGGGTTGTTGAACGCGGCGCCCGCTTCCGAGCGCGTCATGGTGACGGCGTTCAAGAGCGCGGCCTCGGTGTACACCACGCGCATGCCACGGCCACCGCCGCCGCCTGCAGCCTTGATGATGACCGGATAACCGACTTCGCGCGCAATGCGGATGATTTCCTGCGGATCTTCGGGCAACGCGCCCTCGGAACCCGGCACCACCGGCACGCCCGCTTCGATCATGGCGCGCTTGGCGCTGACCTTGTCGCCCATCAGGCGAATGGTGTCGGGACGCGGGCCGATGAAGACGAAGCCACTCTTTTCGACGCGATCGGCGAAGTCGGCATTTTCGGACAAGAACCCGTAACCCGGGTGGATTGCCTCGGAATCCGTCACTTCGGCGGCCGAAATGATGGCCGGCATGTTCAGGTAGCTGTCACGCGACGGCGCGGGCCCGATGCACACGGATTCATCGGCCAGGCGCACGTACTTGGCCTCGCGGTCAGCCTCGGAGTGCACGACCACGGTTTTAATGCCCAGCTCACGGCAAGCGCGCTGAATGCGCAGGGCGATTTCGCCCCGATTGGCGATCAGGATTTTTTCGAACATTTTCAGCTATCAGCCAATGACGAACAGGGGTTGACCGTACTCGACGGGCTCACCATTTTCGACCAGGATTTCTTTGATGACGCCGGACTTGTCGGCTTCGATTTCATTGAGCAGCTTCATGGCTTCAATGATGCACAGCGGGTCGCCTTCCTTAACGGTGGCGCCCACGTCGATGAACGGGGCGGCGCCCGGGTTCGGCGAACGGTAGAACGTGCCGACCATCGGCGCCTTCACGACATGGCCCTGGATGACCGGGGCGGCTTCGGCGGCCGGCGCGGCAGGCGCGGCGGCCTGGGCGACGGGTGCGGCGTGCGCGCCGGCTTCAGGCTGGTGGTAAGCCACCGGCTGCAAGGTTTGCGAGAACTTGACGATGCGTACCTTGCCTTCGCCTTCGGTGATTTCCAGCTCGGCGATACCCGATTCAGCCACCAGGTCGATCAGGGTTTTGAGTTTTCGAAGGTCCATAGAAGCTGCTTCCCGAGATAGTGTCGGCGGCGTCCCAGCGTGGGGTCCGCGCCGTGTATAAGATGTAAAAGCCGTGAGTTTGGTGCGAGATCAGTGCCGCACTGCGTAACGCAGAGCCGCCTCGTAGCCGTCCGCGCCCAGGCCGGTGATAAGGCCTATCGCCAAGTCGGACAGATAAGAGTGATGCCTGAAGGGCTCTCGCTTATACAGATTGGACAAATGTACTTCAATAAATGGGATCGCGACCCCAGCCAGCGCATCGCGAATCGCGACGCTGGTGTGCGTATAAGCCGCCGCGTTGATGATGATGAAGTCCGTGCCGTCTTGCCGGGCCGCCTGAATGCGGTCGACCAACGCACCTTCGTGATTGCCTTGCCAAGCAGTCAGCTTGGCGCCCAATTCCCCTGCAAGCAGCTCCAGGCGCTCATTGATCTGGGGCAGCGTCAAACTGCCGTAGATATGAGGTTCCCGGGTGCCAAGCAGGTTCAGATTCGGGCCATGCAATACCAGTATGTTTTGCGCCATGCGCTTGCCAATGAGTGGATTGCCAACGGTGGAATTGCTGGCAAAACAGCCGATAAACCAGCTTTTTACGCCAATTCCTACTATTTGTCCAACAGACTTATGCCTTCAAACCCGACAGGGTTTTGTTCAGGTCGTCTGGTTGGATTTCGCCCAGTATTTTCCGGTTAATTCCGCCATCAGCATTGAACACGATGGTAAAAGGCAAGCCGCCGCTGGGGTTTCCCAGCTTGCGCAAGGTGTCGATGGCGCCTGCCCCGATAACCCACAGCGGGTAGGAAACTTGCACTTTCTCGACAAATTTTTGCATGTTGGCGGCGGAATCGACGCCGATGCCGACAAAGCGCACATGCGGGTATTTTTTCTGCAATGCATCGAGTTCGGGCATTTCGCGCACGCAGGGCGCGCACCATGTTGCCCAGAAATTGACCACCATCGGCTGGCCTTTCCAGTTGGCCAGCGACTGCGTCGCGCCGTTCAGGTCGGGCAACTGCAACTGCATGAGTCCGGCGACGGGGTCGCTGGCGTCGGCCGGTGCCGAAGACGTGCGGGACTTTTGCCCCAGCAAGGTGTAGGCGCCCGCGACCGTGGCGGCCACTGCCACGCCGGCGGATAGAAGTAGGCGTCGATTCATGGCGCGATCATAACCGCTGCCGCTGTTTTACGCGTTGTTGCGGCGTGGCCAGGTGGGCCGGTGCCCGACGCGGAGCTCCCCGCTCGGCGCGCCCAACCAGGCGTCCCGGCTCGGTGCCCCACTCTCCGCTATATATACAATGCCGGACAGGAGAGTTTTCAATGCACCTGCACATTCTAGGCATCTGCGGTACGTTCATGGGCGGCTTGGCGCTGATTGCGCGGGCCGCCGGCCACAAGGTCACGGGTTGCGATGCGGGCGTGTACCCGCCCATGAGCACCCAGTTATCCGAACAAGGCATCGAGCTGATCGAGGGCTTTGGCCCCGAACAGATGGCGCTTGCGCCCGACCTGTACGTGATTGGCAACGTGGTCAGCCGCGGCAACCCGCTGATGGAAGCCATTCTGGAGTCCGGCGCGCGCTACGTGTCCGGCCCGCAATGGCTGGGCGACAACATCCTCCCGGGCGCGCACGTGCTGGCAGTGGCGGGCACGCATGGCAAGACCACCACCAGCTCGATGCTGGCCTGGATACTGGAAGCCGCGGGCCTGGCGCCCAACTTCCTGATCGGCGGCGTGGCGGCGGACCTGCACGTGTCGGCCCGCTACGACCCCGCGCGCCGTCCCTTCGTGATCGAGGCGGACGAATACGACACGGCCTTCTTCGACAAGCGCTCGAAGTTTGTCCATTACCGCCCGCGCACCGCCATCTTGAACAACCTGGAATACGACCACGCCGACATCTTCCCCGATCTGGCGGCCATCGAAACGCAATTCCACCACCTGGTGCGCACCATCCCCGCGTCCGGTCGCATCGTGCGCCCCACCCGATGCGACGCGTTGGACCGCGTGATTGCGCGCGGATGCTGGTCTGAAGCCGTCACGTTCGGCCCCGATGGCGCCTGGCAAGCATCGCCGCCCGATGACGATGGCGCGTTCACCGTGTTGCGCCACGGCGTTGAAGCCGGCACCGTGCGCTGGAACCTGAGCGGCGAACATAACCGCATGAACGCCCTGGCCGCGCTGGCCGCCGCCGAACACGCTGGGGTTTCGGCCGCCGACGGCATCGCCGCCCTGACCCGCTTTGCCGGCGTGAAGCGCCGCATGGAATTGCGCGGCACGGTCAACGGCGTCAAGGTGTTCGACGATTTCGCGCATCACCCCACCGCCATCGCCACCACCCTGGAAGGGCTGCGCCGGCAGGTCGGATCGGCCCGCATCCTGGCCGTGCTGGAACCGCGCTCCAACACGATGAAGTTGGGCACCATGGCCGCCCGCCTGCCCGATGCCCTGGCCGACGCCGACCTGGTGTTCTGCTTCGGCGCCCACAACGGCAAGCACGCCCTGGGCTGGAACCCGGCGGACGTCCTGGCGCCGCTGGGAGACCGGGCTTCCAGTTACGATGACATCGACGCGCTGGTCGCGGCCGTGATCGCCGCCGCCCGCCCCGGCGATCAGGTGCTGGTCATGAGCAACGGCGGCTTTGGCGGCGTCCACGGCAAGCTGCTGGATGCGCTGCGCGCACGCGGCTGACCCCCCACTCTTGGACGAGCACGAAATGATCCTCTACCTGCACGGTTTTCGTTCCTCGCCAAGCTCCACCAAGGCCCGGCAGATGGCCGACGCCATGGCCCAGCGCGGGCTGGCCGCGCTATGGGCCTGCCCGCAGCTTCCCGCCAGCCCCCGGCAAGCCATTGCGCTGTGCATGGACATTGCCCAGCGCCAATTGCAGGGCGCTGACAGCCCCCGCGCGCTGACCGTGATCGGCTCATCGCTGGGCGGCTTCTACGCCACCTGGCTGGCCGAGCAACTGGGTTGCAAGGCCGTGCTGTTGAACCCCGCCGTCGAGGCGGCGCGCGACCTGGCCACCCAGGTTGGCGAGCACCACATGTATCATTCCAACGCGCCGTTCGTCTTTCTGCCCGAATATGTGGACGAATTGGCGGCCATCCACGTCCCTCGCATCACCCAGCCCGACCGGTACTTCCTGCTGGCGGCAACTGGCGACGAGGTGCTGGATTGGCGCGAAATGCGCGATCGCTACCTGGGTTGCCAACAGCGTATCGTCGAAGGCAGCGACCACGGTTTGTCCGATTTTGAACGTTGGATGCCCGAGGTGCTTGAATTCGCCCTTGGCGGCAAGCAGGTTCGCCCTCAATAATCAGTACCAGGCATCAACACTCTATCTATATAGCTGCGCAAGGCGGCGCGTGCGCGTCGCCCAGGAAGATCCCCACCATGTATGTGTTTTACGAAGATGACGGCAGCTTCAAGGCCGGCAACATCCTGTCCGAAACCGACGCCAGCCTGCAGGTGGAGTCGGAATCGGGCAAGCGCAGCAAAATCAAGCGCGCCAACACCCTGTTCAATTTCGCGTCGCCCGAACCGGCGGCGCTGATGAGCCAGGCCGCCGCGGCCGCCGATGAGCTGGACCTGCAATTCCTTTGGGAATGCGCCCCCCAGGAAGAATTCGACACGCCGGCGCTTGCCGCCGACTACTTCGGCCATGCCCCCACGCCCGTGGAGCACGCCGCGCTGCTGATGCGTCTGCACAGCGCGCCCGCGTACTTCCACCGCCGTGGCAAGGGCCGCTACCGCCCTGCCCCGCCGGACATCCTGGCCGCCGCGCTGGCCGCACTGGAAAAGAAGCAGCGCCAGGCCGAGCAGCAACAGGAATGGGTCGATGAGATGGCCGCGGGCCGCTTGCCCGAGCCCATTGCGCAGGTTGCCGAAACTCTGTTGATCCGTCCGGACAAGAATTCGCAGCAATGGAAGGCGCTGGACGCCGCCTGCGCCAAGCTGGGCAAAAGCCCCGACCGCCTGCTGCTGGAACTGGGCGCGTGGCCGCATGCGCTGGCGCTGCACAAGCGTCGCTTCCTGGCGGTTAACTTCCCGCGCGGGCTGGAATTCCCCGAGCTGGAACTGCCGCCCATTGACCGCGAACTGCCGCTGTCGGACGCCGAGATCTATTCGGTGGACGACGTCACCACCACCGAGATCGACGACGCGCTGTCTGTCACCACGCTGCCCGACGGTCGCCTGCGGGTGGGCATACACGTGGCCGCCCCCGGCCTGTCGGTCACCCGCGACAGCGAATTCGACAAGCTGGCGCGCGCGCGCCTGTCCACCGTCTACATGCCGGGCGACAAGATCCCGATGCAGCCCGACAACGTCATCAAGGCGTTCTCGCTGGACGCGGGCCGCGAAGTGCCCGTGCTGTCGCTGTACGTGGTGGCCGACCCTGAAACGGGCGAGATCATCGAATCGGACACGCGCCTGGAGCGCGTGGTGGTGCGCGAAAACCTGCGCCACAACATGCTGGACGCGCAGGTCACCGAGGCCAGCCTGGCTGACCCGTCGGTCGATATTCCTTACGGCCACTGGCTGCGCCCGCTGTGGAAGCTGGCCCAGGCGCTGTCGGCGCAACGCGAAAACGTGCGCGGCAAGCCCGAAAACAATTCCCGCGTGGAATACAGCTTCTATCTGGACGGCAACCCCGACGATCCGGACACGCCGGTGCGCCTGGTTCCGCGCCAGCGCAACGCGCCGCTGGACCGCATGGTGGCCGAATACATGATCCTGGCCAACAACCTGTGGGGCGGCCTGCTGCACCAACACGGCGTGCCGGGCATCTACCGTTCGCAACAGGCCGGCCGCGTGCGCATGAGCACGCAGGCGCTGCCGCACGAAGCGATCGGCGTGCCGCAATATGCATGGAGCACGTCGCCGCTGCGCCGCTATGTGGACCTGGTCAACCAATGGCAGTTGATTGCCGCGGTGGAACACGGCGTGTCGGCGCGCCTGGTGGCCCCGTTCAAGCCGCGCGACGCGGACCTGTTCGCCATCATCGGCGCCTTCGACGCGCAGTACGCTGCGTGGGCTGAATTCCAAAGCGCCATGGAGCGCTACTGGTGCCTGCGCTGGCTCAAGCAGCACGGCGTGACCCGCACCGTAGCGCACGTGCTGCGCGACGACCTGGTCCGCTTCGCCAACGCGCCGCTGGTGACCCGCGTGGGCGGCATGCCAGAACTGGAACGCGGCACCGCCGTCGAAATCGACATCCTCGGCATGGACGAACTCGGCCTGGAGCTAGACTGCCGCTACGTAGGCGAACTCCCCCCCACTAGCCCGTAGGATGGGTGAAGCGCGCAAGGGCCAACACAAGAACGCCACCGCCCAACGCGCGCAACCCATCAAGCACCCGTAACCAGCCCAACGCCCCACAAAAGAACCCACACCAAAACAAAAGAACAAAAACAAAAACAACGGAGACAAAACATGCGCATTCTGCTGGTCGAGGACAACCTCGATCTGGGCGATACCGTGGAAAGCAAGTTGCGGTCCGCCGGCCATAGCGTTCAATGGGTGCGCGACGGCGTAGCCGCCTTGCGCTGGGGGCTGGACGAGACCTGGGACGCGCTGGTGCTGGACATCAACCTGCCTGGCAAGGACGGGTTCCTGGTCATCCGGGAACTGCGCGCCGCCGGGGTCGACGCCCCCGTGCTGGTCATGACCGCGCGCGCGGAAATCGAAGACAAGATCGACATGCTGGACCTGGGCGCCGACGACTACCTGGTCAAGCCCTTCGACCTGCGCGAACTCGAAGCCCGGCTGCGTGCGCTCATGCGGCGGCCCGCCGGGCAGACCAGCAGCACTACGTCCTACGGCAATCTGAGCCTGGACCTGGCCGGGCGCAGCGTCACGCTTGCCGGCGCGCCGCTGGAACTGGGCCGGCGCGAATTCCGCTTGCTGGAGATCCTGCTGGGCCGCATTGGCCAGACCGTGGCCAAGGAACGGCTGATGAACCAACTGTTCGACCTGGACGATGGCTCGCTCAACGCGCTGGAACTGTTGATTTCGCGGTTGCGCAAGAAGCTGGCGGGCGCGTCGATCGACATCGTTACCGTGCGCGGCGTTGGCTATCAGGTCCGCAGCCATGAGCATTCCTGAAAGCGCCTCGATCCGGCGCCGCGTCTTCACGCTGGGCGCCGCGCTATTGGCCTGCGCGCTGATCGGCCTGGTGTTTTTCTTGCGGGGCTATGCGCATCGCGCGGCGGAACAGGCGTTCGACCGCTTGCTGGCCGCGTCGGCGTTGACGATCGCGGGCTCGGTGCAGATCGACGACGAAGGCGTGACGGTGGAGCCGCCCGTGTCGTCACTGGCCATGCTGTCCAGCGGCGAGCGCGTGTTCTACGAAGCCCGCACCTCTAACGGCCGGCTGATCACCGGTTACGGCGACCTGGCCCCCAACCTGCCGCTGGCCCTGGCGGCCACGCCGGTATTCGCCTATGTGACCTATCACAACGAACCCGTGCGCGTGGCCACCGTGGGGCGCCTGGTGTCGGCCAGCCAGCACGCAGGTTGGGTCACGGTGCGGGTGGCGGAAACGCTGGGCTCGCGCGACGCCCTGGCCGATGAAATCCTGGGGCGCGGCGTGCTGCCGCTGCTGATCATGTCCTTGGTGGCGCTGGGCCTGCTGTGGTTCGGCGTGCAACGCGCGTTTGCCCCGCTGGCCGTGCTGGAACGCGAACTGCGCACGCGCGCGCCCGAAGACCTGACCCCCGTCACCACGCCGGTGCCGCGCGAAGTGCGGCGGCTGGTCGAAGCGCTTAACGCCTTCATGCAACGCCTGTCCGTCATCATGGATACCTTGCACACGCTGGTGGCCGACGCCACGCATCAAGTGCGCACGCCGCTGGCGTCGCTGCGCGCGCAGGCCGAAGTGGCGCTGGACGAAACCGACCCCAAGCGGCTGCGCGAACGCATCACGCGCATTCACCTGAACGCCACGCACGCCAGCCAGCTGATCAACCAACTGCTGATGGACGCCACCATCACGCACCGGCTGGGCAAAGGCCCACCCGGGCCGGTGGGCGTGGCGGAAACCATCAACGAAACGCGCCGCCGCATCGGGCCGCTTGAAGCCCGGCGCCTGCGCATCGACATCGCCCCCGAGGTGCGACGCGCGCGTGTGTCAGGCGACCGCGTGGCGCTGCGCGAAATGCTGCGCAACCTGGTTGATAACGCCCTGCGCTATGCGCCGGATGGCACGGTGGACATCCAGGCCACACCGGTCGCGGGGTTCCGCGTGGCGTTGACGGTGTCCGACCGAGGGCCGGGCATTTCCGACGACGAGAAAGAAGCCGTGCAGCAGCGCTTCACCCGGGGCCGCGCGGGCGAATCGCAACCGGGTTCCGGCTTGGGGCTGGCCATTGTGCGGTCGGTGGCAACGGCGCATGGCGGTTCGCTCTGGCTGCAAGACCGGCCGGGCGGCGGGCTGTCGGCCCGCGTCATCCTGCCGCTGCTGCCCCAACCCGCCGGCCGTGGCCTGATGACCTGGCTGGGCGCCGCGTGCACCGCCTTGCTGTTGCTGGCCGGCGCGCCCGACCACGCGCAGGCGGCGGAGCTGCATGAAATCGTCACCCGCTACCCCGCGCCGCAGCCCACGTCGCGCACGCTGGTGATCGCTGGCCCAACCGACACGCCGGTCGTCGCGCCGCTGATCCAGGGGTTTCAGTCGCAGCGGCCCGACGTCACCGTCGTGTATCGCGAAATCAGCAGCCGTGATCTGTACGAAGCCACCATCGACGGACGCCTGACGCAGGTGGACGTGCTGATGAGTTCGGCGTCCGACCTGCAAATCCGCTTGGCCAACGATGGTTACGCGCAAAGCTACGCTTCGCCCTACGCTGCCAAGCTGCCTTCCTGGGCGGTCTGGCGCCACGAGGTCTACGGCTTCACGTTTGAACCCGCGGTGATCGTCTACAACCCCAAGCGCTTTAGCGAAGCCACGGTGCCGCGCTCGCGCCAGGACATCCTGCGCCTGTTGGAACGCGAGCAGGCCAGCCTGCAAGGCCGCGTGGGCACCTACGACATCGCCACCAGCAGCGTGGGTTACCTGCTGGCCGAACAGGACGAACTGGTGTCATCCAACTTCTGGGGTCTGGCCAACGCGATGGGCCAGGTGGGCGTGCGCCTGTCGCCTACCAGCGCCCAGATCCTGGATGCCATCGAGCACGATGAACTGGATCTGGCCTACAACATCCTGGGTTCGTACGCGCTGTCGCGCGAGGCTACGGGCAGCAAGATCGGCGTGGTCTTTCCACAGGACTACGTGCTGGTGCTGGCGCGCTCGGTGTTGATATCGCGGCGCGCGCCCAGCCCTGACCTGGCGCGCGCGCTGGTGGATTGGCTGCTGTCGCCTGCCGGCCAACAGGTGGCGTCCAGCCACGCCGCGCTGGGGTCCATCATGGAAGACACGCCCGGGCGCTGGACGTCCGAGGCCGTGCTGGCACGCTCGCAAGGCATTGTGCAGCCCGTGGTGCTGAGCCCCGCGCTGCTGGTGGGCCTGGACCAACGACGGCATTCCCGCTTCGTGCAGAACTGGGTGCGCCTGGTGACCGATACGCCCAAGCGGCCGGGGGATTACCCCTAGCCGCCGACCGCCGCCCTGACAGGACGGTGACAGACGCCGCCTCCTAAGATGGCCGCAGGCGGGACCCAGATCCCGCTGTAGACCAATTCCAATCGGAGACGAACTCATGCTTGCCAAGTCCCAACTGGCGGCCGCCTGCGCCGCTGCATTCGCCATCGCCACCGGCAGCGCCTTCGCGCAGGCCGCGCCGGCGGGTTACCCGGCCGACTATCAAAAAATCCTGGACGGCGCCAAGAAGGAAGGCAAGGTCGTCATCTATTCGACCACCGACACCAAGGCCGCCGGCCCCATCATCAAGGGCTTCGAAGCGCTGTATCCGGGCGTCAAGGTCGAATACAACGACATGAACAGCACCGAGCTCTACAACCGCTACATCAGCGAACAGGCGGCGGGTGGCAGCAGCGGCGACGTGGTCTGGAGTTCGTCCATGGATTCCGCCTTGAAGCTGGCCAGCGACTACGCGCTGCAGTACAAGTCGCCCGAAGCCGGCAAGCTGCCTGCCTGGGCGGTGTGGAAGGATTCGGCCTACGGCACGACCTACGAGCCGGCCGTGTTCATATACAACAAGCGCCTGATCGCCGCCAACGAAGTGCCGACCACGCACGGCGCCCTGGCCAAGCTGATTGCCAGCCAGCCGGACAAGTTCAAGAACAAGGTCACCACCTACGACATTGAAAAATCGGCCGTGGGCTTCATGCTGGCCGTGCAGGACAAGGCCAACGACCCCAAGTATTTCGACACGCTGAAAGACATCGCCAAGGGCGGCCTGGTGGTGCAGTCGTCCACGGGCACGATGATGGAGCGCGTGTCGTCGGGCGAGAACCTGATCGGCTACAACATCCTGGGCTCCTACGCCGAAACGCGCGCCAAGGCCGACCCGTCGCTGGGTGTGGCCTACCCCACCGACTACGCGCTGGTGCTGTCGCGCGTGGCGTTCATCAGCAAGAAGGCCAAGCATCGCAACGCCGCCAAGCTGTGGATGGACTACCTGCTGTCGCAAAAGGGCCAGGAAATCATGGCCAATCAGGCTGACCTGGCGTCGGTGCGCGACGACATCGACGGCGACAACGATGTGGACGGCATGACCAAGAAGCTGGGCGCCTCGCTCAAGCCGATTCCGGTCAACGAAACGCTGCTGGACTACCTGGAACAGACCAAGCGTCTGCAGTTCATCAAGGACTGGCGCGCCGCGGCCGGCAAGTAAAGGCCGCGCGGTTCCGGGGCGCGGCGCAATCGCCGCGCCCCTTCCATAACAGGATCTCCCCATGCAGTCATTGCGCAGAAAATGGCAGTCCCTGCCGCGCGGCGTGGTGGTGTTGATCACGGCATTGGCCATCTACGTGCCGCTGTCGTTCATCATCATCCAGAGTTTTCTATCCGCGCCTTTCTTTGCCCCGTCCAAGGTCTTCAGCCTGGATGCGTTCCGCTTCATCTTCGCGGACCCCGATTTCTACAAGGCGCTGAAAAGCGGCTTCATCCTGGCCTTCGGGCTGGCCATCATCGCCATCCCGCTGGGCGGCATGCTGGCCTTCCTGATGATCCGCACCGACCTGCCCGGCCGCCGCTGGATCGAGCCGCTGATCCTGGTGCCGGTGTTCGTGTCGCCCATGGTGCTGGGCTTTGGCTATGTCGTGGCCGCCGGCCCCGTGGGCTTCTTCTCGATCTGGGCGCAGAACATCCTGGGCTTCGTGCCATGGAACGTCTATTCGCTGACCAGCATCGTCATCATCGCCGGCCTGACGCACGTGCCGCACGCCTATCTGTACATCTCGTCGGCGCTGCGCAGCATGGGGTCCGACGTGGAAGAGGCCGCCCGCGTGACGGGCGCATCGCCGCTGCGCGTGATGGTGTCGGTCAGCCTGCCGATGGTGCGCCCGGCCATGCTGTATGCCACCGTGCTGCTGTTCTTCCTGGGCCTGGAAGTGTTCGGCCTGGTGCTGGTGCTGGGCGACCCGGAAGGCAACCTGGTGCTGGCCACCTACCTGTACAAGCTGACCAACAAGCTGGGCATTCCGTCGTATCACCTGATGGCGGCCGTGGCAGTGGTCCTGATCTGCATGACGATCCCGCTGGTGATGCTGCAACGCCGCCTGATGCGCACGGCAAACCGCTTTGTCACCGTCAAGGGCAAGGCCTCGCGCGCGCGTCCGCTGCCGCTGGGCAAGTGGCGCTGGTTGGCGGGCGCCGTGGTGGCGTTCTGGCTGCTGGTCACCATCGTGGTGCCGCTCATGGGCGTGCTGCTGCGCGCCTTCGTGTCCAACTGGGGCATGGGCGTGTCGCTCTTTGACGTGCTGTCGCTGGAAGCGTTTCGCACGGTCTTCGCGCAGCCCAACCTGATCCGCGCCATTGTGAACTCGGTGGCCATCGGGGTGTTTGGCGGCGCGCTGGCGGTGATGTGCTACATGTTCGTGGGCCTCGCCATGCACCGCAAGCCCGACAACGTGACGCGCTTCATGGACTACAGCGTGCTGGTGCCGCGCGCCGTGCCGGGCCTGCTGGCCGGCCTGGCCTTCCTGTGGGTGTTCCTGTTTGTGCCGATGTGGCTGGACAACGCGCTGGACGTGGACCAGAACGGCTGGCTGTCCGCGCTGCCGTTCGCCGAATGGCTGCGCGAGCACTTCATCGAATGGCTGCGCGCCATGCGCAGCACCATCTTCAGCGTGTGGCTGGCCTACACCGTGGTGTGGATGGCCTACGGGCTGCGCCTGATCTCATCCACGCTGCTGCAAGTGGGGCCGGAACTGGAAGAAGCCGCCCGCAGCGCCGGCGCGCGCCGGGGCCAGGTCACGCGCCACGTCACGGTGCCGCTGGCCAAGTACGGCCTGATCGGCTCGTGGCTGCTGATGTTCCTGATCTTCGAGCGCGAATACTCCACCGGCGTCTACCTGCTGTCGCCCGGCACGGAAACCATCGGCTCCATGCTGGTGTCGCTGTGGGCCTCGGGCGCCATCGACATCGTGGCCGCGCTTTCCTTCATCAATATCGTTCTGGTCGTGATCGGCCTGGGCATCGCCCTGCGATTCGGAGTCAAACTTCATGATTGAGCTTTCTGTAGAAGACCTGCACCTGGACTACGGCGACAACCCGGTGCTGAAGGGCGTGTCGATGCAACTGCGCCAGGGCGAAGTGGTGTCGCTGCTGGGACCGTCGGGCAGCGGCAAGACGACGCTGCTGCGCGCGGTGGCCGGGCTGGAAGGCCCAAAGCGTGGCCGCATCACCATCGGCGAGCGCGTCGTCTATGACGGCGGCGCCCGCAAAGAGATTCCGGCCGAAGAGCGCAACCTGGGACTGGTGTTTCAGTCTTATGCGCTGTGGCCGCACAAGACCGTGTTTGAAAACGTGGCCTACCCGCTGAAGCTGCGCAAGGTGCCCTCGGCCGAGGTACGCGACCGGGTGCAGGCCGTGCTGGACCAACTGGGCCTGGGCAAGCTGGGCCAGCGCCATCCGCATGCGCTGTCCGGCGGCCAGCAACAGCGCGTGGCCATTGGCCGGGCGCTGGTGTACAGCCCGCCCGTCATCCTGCTGGACGAGCCGCTGTCGAACCTGGACGCCAAGTTGCGCGAAGAAGCCCGCGCCTTTCTGCGCGAACTGATCATGCGCCTGGGGCTCTCGGCCCTGATGGTGACGCATGACCAGAGCGAAGCCATGGCGATATCCGACCGCATCCTGCTGCTGAACAACGGCAAGATCGAACAGCAGGGCACGCCGCAGGAAATGTATGGCTCGCCGTCCACGCTGTTCACGGCGGAATTCATGGGCAGCAACAACCGGCTGGAAGGCAAGGTGATCGAACTGCGCGACGGCCGCGCCCGTATCGAAGGCCATGGCTGGGCGCTGTGGGGCAAGGCGGGCGAAGGGGTGGCCGCCGGCCAGGACGGCACCGCCGTGATCCGGGTCGAACAGGTGCGCCTGGCCGACGACCCGGACGGCAACCATCTCGACATGCCGCTCTTGACCAGCATGTATCTGGGTGACCGCTGGGAATACCTGTTCCGCACGCCGGACGCGGATTCTCTGAACACGCTGGCCCTGCGCGCCTACGGTCCCGAAGGTCGCGATCCCGGCCCCAGCCGCCTGGCGCTGCCCGCGGACAAGGTCTGGGTTTTCCCACGTAAAAGCGCCTGATCTCCCTGGCCTGTGGCGGGGCAGGCGCCCCGCCACGACAGGCGGCATGCCGTCCAAAAGCTGTTACACAGCGGTCGGCCGGCATGGCCGGGCGACGCGGACTCGCCTTACAATGCGACCGTGCAACGCCCTGACTCCTCCTCCCCGCTAGGCCGTTATCTGCGGTGGCTGGGCGCTCCCGCCCAGCACTACCTGCGTATCGGCATTGCAATATCGCTGTTGGTGCACGCCGGCGCCCTGGCGTGGCGCTTCGGCGCGCCCGCGCTGACGCGCCCGCCCGTGACCAGCCTGGAAGTGGTGCTGTTGAACGCGCGCAGCGAAACGCCGCCTGAGGCGCCGCGAGCCCAGGCCCAGAACCAGATGAGCGGCGGCGGCAACGCCGAACACGGCATGACCACCACGCCGCTGCCCCAGACGGGCGATTCCGCCGAAACCATCGTGCTGGAGGCCATGCGCAAACGCCAGGTGCAACTGGAAGCCGAACAGACCCGCCTGATGACCCAGTTGCGGTCTGCGGACAAGGCGGGCGCCGAACGACAGGCCGTGAACCCGTGGCCGGATGGCGCCGACCTGGGGCAAGACGCCGAAGACCAGGCCAGCGTCATCCAGAATGCGCAAGTCGCCGCCCTGGCCGAACGGGTCCAGCAATACAGCAACGAACCCCGCAAGCAATTCGTAGCGCCCTCGGCCGAGGCCTCGCGCTACGCCGCGTATCTGGACGCCTGGCGCGCCCGCATCGAGGCCATCGGCACCCAGCACTATCCCGACGAGGCGCGGGGACGCATCTATGGGTCGTTGCGCATCACCGTGTCGGTGCGTGCCGACGGCAGCATCGCCGATGTCGAAATCGACCAGCCTTCCCCGCACGCCGTGCTGAACCAGGCCGCCCGCCGCATTGTCCAGTTGGCCGCGCCCTTCCCTCCCTTCCCGCCCGATATTGCCCGCGATACGGACGTGCTGGTCATCACCCGCACCTGGCACTTCGTCAACGACACCCTGGAAACAAAAGCCCCATGACCGAGGCGTCCCCTCTTGCCCGCTACGCCGTCATCGGCAACCCCATTGCGCACAGCCGCTCGCCCCAGATCCACGCCCTGTTTTCCCAGCAAACCGGCAAGCCGCTCAGTTATGAGCGGCTGCTGGCGCCTGTTGATGGCTTTGCCGAGGCCGTAGCCGGGTTCGTGGCCGAGGGCGGGCTGGGTCTGAATGTGACGGTGCCGTTCAAGCTGGACGCCTACGCGCTGGCGGCGGGCAATCTATCCACACGCGCGCGGCTGGCCGGCGCGGTCAATACCTTGTCCTGGCGCGATGGCGCCTGGCACGGCTGCAATACCGACGGCGTGGGCCTGGTGTCCGACCTGCTGCGCCTGGGCGTGCACCTGTCTGATGCCGCCGTGCTGCTGGTGGGCGCGGGCGGCGCGGCCCGAGGCGTGCTGCAACCGCTGGCGCAAGCCGGCTGCGCGCGCATCCATATCGTCAACCGCACCGCGGCCAAGGCGCTGGAACTGGCCGACGCCTGGCGCGCCAGCGGCGTGTCGCCGCAAACCCAGGTCACGGCGGGCGGCCTTGCCGACGCCGCGCGGCCTGGGGGCTGGAACGTGGTCATCAACGCCACGGCCAGCGGCTTGCAGGATGCCGCGCCCGCATTGCCCGGCGGGCTGTACGCCGGTGGCGCGGCGGCCTACGACATGATGTATGGCGCCAAGCCCACCGCCTTCATGAAACAGGCCGAGGCCGACGGCGCCGCACTGACGGCCGACGGCCTGGGCATGCTGGTGGGCCAGGCCGCCGAGAGCTTTTTCATCTGGCACGGGGTGCGCCCCGACCCGGCGCCCGTGCTGGCCGCGCTGCGCGAGGCCCTGGCGGCCGGGCACTAAGCGGCATGGCGACGCGCAAACAAGGCCGATCCTGGTTCCGGATCACCACCGGCGTGCTGATGGCGCTGGTGTGCGCGGTGCTGCTGTACCAATTCTGGCTGTTCTCGCAGGTGGTCTGGTACAACTACCGCGACCCCGGCAGCAGCGCCATCATGCGCGAAGAACGCTCACGCCTGCGCGAAGGCAACCCCGCCTTCCAGCTGAAATATGAGTGGGTCCCCTACGACAAGATCAGCCGCAATCTCAAGCGCGCGGTGGTGGCCTCCGAAGACTCTCGGTTCACCGAACACGACGGCATCGAATGGGACGCCATCCGCAAGGCCTGGGAATACAACCAGCGCCAGGAAGAGGCCGGCCGCAGCAAGATGCGCGGCGGCTCCACCATCACGCAGCAACTGGCCAAGAACCTGTTCCTGTCCAGTTCGCGCAGTTACATCCGCAAGGGCCAGGAACTGGTGCTGACCTACATGATCGAACACGTCATGAGCAAGGAACGCATTCTTGAGCTGTATCTGAACGTGGCGGAATGGGGCGTGGGCGTATTCGGCGCGCAGGCGGCCGCGCAGCACTATTTCAATACCTCGGCCGCCAACCTCAGCGCCAGCCAGTCGGCGCGGCTGGCGGCCATGCTGCCCAACCCCCGTTTCTACGACACCCGCCGCAATTCCAACTACCTGAACTCCCGCGTGGGCGTCCTGACCCGCCGCATGCGGATGGTTGACATCCCCTGACACGCAAAAGCACGCGCCGCCGTCCGGTCATCCCCACCCTGGACGGCGGGATTTGTTAAGCTTTCACGTTTAGCGCTCCCCCATCATTTTCATGCGTACCGCACGTCGCTACCTGGCCCGCGAGATCTATCGCTCTTGTGCAGTGGTCCTTATGGCCCTGCTGGGTCTTTTCACGTTCTTCGCGCTGGTGGACGACCTGGACAACGTGGGCGACAAGTTCTCCATGATGGCCCTGCTCTACATGCAGGCGCTGGCCATTCCCACCCGCTTGTATGACCTGCTGCCCATCGGGCTGCTGATCGGCGCGATCCTTGCGCTGGCCGGCCTGGCCCAGCGCAACGAGCTCGTCATCCTGCGCGTGTCGGGCGTCAGCGGCATGCGCCTGTTGCGCATGCTGTGGGTGGTGACCATTCCGCTGATGATCGGCGCGGCCTTGTTGTCCGAATACGTCACGCCCTGGGCCGAGATCAAAAGCGGTGAGGCCAACCTGATGTTTCGCGGCAAGGCCGGCGGCGACCGATTAAAGAGCGGCTACTGGTTCAAGGAACCCACCGCCAACGGCGGCATGCGCATCATCAACATCGCCGAACTCAAGGGCGACGGCCAGGTGGCCGGCATCACCCTGTACGAATTCAAGAAAGACCAGACGCTGACCGCGCTGTCCACCGCGCCCACCGGCTTGTTCGCCCACGGCGACCTGGTGCTCAAGGACGTGTCGGAAACGCGCCTGGATGACGACGCGGCCGATGCCCTGGCCGACGCCCGCCAGCCCAAGAACCCGCCCGCCTCGGTGGTGAAGCTGCCCGAGCGCACGGTGGACACGACCCTTAGCGCCGAACGACTGCTGGCCCGCGTGCTGACGCCCGAGCGCATGTCCATCGTTACCCTGTTGGACTATGTGGAGTATTTGCGCGACAACCAACTGCAATATGGTCGACAGGTGGTCGCCCTGTGGCGCAAACTGGCGTATCCCTTCACCCTGCTTGTGATGATCACGATTGCCGCCCCCATCGGCCTGATGCAGACGCGCCGCGGCGGCGTGGGCGCGAAGGTGTTCATCGGCATCTTGCTGGGCGTGGGCTTCTTCATGCTGAACCAGTTGGCGCTGAACGTGGGCATGCTGGGCAAATGGCCGCCCTGGTTCACCGCCCTGGGTCCGAACCTGGGCGCCATGGCGCTGGCGCTGGGCGCCATGAGCTATATGGAATACCGCCACACGATTACCCGCATCGTTCAACAACGTTGGCCCTGGAGCAAGAGTCCCGCATGAACGGCAGTATCTGGATGATCGGCGACGTGCAGGGATGCTGCTCGCCGCTGGATCGCTTGCTGGCCCACCCCGACCTGGTCGGAGATCCCCGCTCGCGCTTCTGGTTCGCGGGCGACCTGGTCAACCGTGGTCCGCAGTCGCTGGATACCCTGCGTCGCATCATCGACCTGGGCGACCGCGCGACCTCGGTGCTGGGCAACCATGACCTGCACCTTCTGGCCGCCGCCGCCGGGGTGCGCAAGCCGTCAAAGTCGGACACGCTGGACGAAATCCTGCGCGCGCCGGACGCCACCGCCCTGATCAACTGGCTACGTTTTCGCCCCCTGGCCCACTTCGAACAGGGTCACCTGCTGGTGCATGCGGGCACCTTGGCGAAGTGGGATGTCGCCAAGACGCTGGCCCTGGCGGGCGAAGTGCAGGACGCCTTGCGTGGCCCGAATTGGCAGAAGGCGCTGCAAAAGATGTACGGCAACGAGCCGGCCACGTGGAAAGAAGACCACAAGGGCGGCAAACGGATGCGGGTCATCATCAACGCGCTGACACGCATCCGCCTGTGCACGCCGAACGGCCACATGGAGTTCGCCACCAAGGTCGCCCCCGGCGCCTGGCCCCCGGGCCTGGTGCCCTGGTTCGACGTCCCCAACCGCGCCACGCGCGACATCACGACGGTGTTCGGCCATTGGTCCACGCTGGGCTTGCTGCAGCGACCCGACGTCATCTGCCTGGACACCGGCTGCGTCTGGGGCGGCTCCTTGACCGCGCTACGCTTGCAGGATCGCAAGCTGGTGCAGGTAAAGTGTTCGCAGTTCCAGGACCCGTTGTCGGAATAAGCGTTCACGCAACGTCGCAGATGGGTTACGTGCGGCAAGCACCGCATTTCTCGCGCAAACCGGGCCTGTCCGTATTTTTGTGGGCGAGGCGTTTTAAAAGTTGTTATCCCCGCACCGCAGTAAACCGTTCACCGAACAGGATAGCAAACTGGTTCATGGCGGCTTTCCAGTCGAAGGTCGCCCTGACGGACTTGGCCAGCACATTGCGTAGCGCCAGCCATAGGAGCTTGATGGCGGCCTCATCGTTGGGGAAGTGCCCCCGCGTCTTGATGATCTTGCGCAACTGCATGTTCAAACTTTCAATGGCGTTTGTGGTGTAAATCACGCGTCTGATGTCTGGCGGAAAGACGAAGAACGGCGTGACGTTCTCCCAGGCCCGCTGCCAGGCCTGGACGATCGTTGGGTACTTGATCCCCCAGGGTCCATCGGCGAACGTTTGCAGCGCCTGCTCGGCCGCTTGTTCGCTGGCGGCAGCGTAGATCGGACGCAGGGCAGCGGCCACTGCCTTGCGGTCTTTCCATCCCGCGTAATCCAGGCTGTTGCGGATCAGATGCACGATGCAGGTCTGTACCGTCGTGCGCGGGAAGGCTGCGCCAATAGCATCGGCCAGGCCCTTCAGGCCGTCGACGACCGCGATCAGGATGTCCTGGCAGCCACGGGTCTTCAGGTCATTGAAGACCTTGAGCCAGAACTTGGCCCCTTCGGTCTGCTCAACCCATAGGCCCAGCACGTCGCGCTGGCCGTCGGCCTGCACGCCCAGCGCCAGATACACCGCCTTGTTGCTGACCCCGCCGTCGTCACGGATCTTGACCCGCAACGCATCGAAGAACACCACCGGGTACATCGCCTCCAGTGGCCGGTTCTGCCAGGCGATGGTTTCGGTCATGACCTCGTCGGTGACCGAGCTGATGAAGTCAGGCGAGACCTCGGTGCCGTAGCTCTCGGCCAGGAACGCCTGGATCTCGCGCACGCTCATGCCCCGGGCGTACATGGCAATGATCCGGTCATCGAACCCGGTGAAGCGCCGCTCGTGCTTGGGGATCAGGATCGGCGCGAAGGAGCCGTCCCGGTCGCGCGGCAGTTCCACGCGCACCGGGCCATGCTCGGTCAGCACCGTCTTGCCACTGGCGCCGTTGCGCTCGTTGGCCTGGCCTTCGGGCTTGTCCTCGCCTGGCCGATATCCCAGATGCAAATTCATCTCTGCGGCCATCGTCCGCTCGATCACGGCCTTCTGGAACGACAGGAACAGGTCTTGAACCTCGCTGGGCGTCATCGGTCCCTTGACCAGATGATCCAGCAACTCGGCCGGCACTTCAGGCAGCGGCCCGCGGGCCGCTGCCTGAGCAGCTGCTGTGCGTCTCTTCTTCATCGGCATATCCATGGTCTTTAGTCCTCATGATATGCCTCGCACACAAAATCACGGATAGGTCCCGCAAACCCTCTCGCACTTCACCCATCCTACGATCCCAATCCGTAGGATCGTAGGATGGGTGAAGCGCGGCAGGGCCGCAAAAAGAACCCCACCCACGACCGCGCGCAACCCATCAAACAGCCACACCCGTAGGATGGGTGAAGCGCGCCAAGGCCGCCAAAAGAACCCATTCCACAGCCGCGCGCAACCCATCACTCCCCAAAAAAACTCAATGCCGAATCTCCGCCAGGAACTTCTGCGCCCGCACCGTTCCCGGCCGGTTAAAAAACCCCTCCGGCGTTCCCGTCTCCACAATCCGCCCCGCATCCATGAACCACACCCGGTCCGCCACCTCACGCGCGAACCCCATCTCGTGTGTCACGCACACCATCGTCATTCCGTCCCGGGCCAAACCCTTCATCACCTGAAGCACCTCGCCCACCATCTCCGGATCCAACGCGCTGGTCGGTTCATCGAACAACATCACCGGCGGATTCATTGCCAGGGCCCGCGCAATCGCCACCCGCTGCTGCTGCCCCCCTGAAAGCTGCGCCGGATACGCCTCGGCCTTGTGCGACAGGCCTACCCTTTCCAGCAACTGCATCGCCCGCTCGCGGGCCTCGGCGCGTTTTGCGCGCTTGAGTTGCAGCGGCGCCAGCATCAGGTTTTCCAGCACCGACAAATGCGGAAACAGGTTGAACTGCTGGAACACGAATCCAATATGGCTGCGCAACTGATCCAGGTGCACCTTCGGGCCATAGATGTCCTGGCCATTGACCTCGATCACGCCCTTCTGAATAGGCTCCAGGCGGTTCACGGTACGGATCAGGGTCGACTTGCCCGAACCCGATGGCCCGCAGACCACCACCACTTCGCCTTGCTTGACCTCTTCGGTCACGTCGGCCAGCGCCTGGTAGTCGCCGTACCACTTCTGCACTTGTGAAAATCGGATCATGTCGGCACCACTTTAGAGACAGCACCAAGCCCGGCGCGCCGTCTGCCGATACGTCGTTCGGTCAGGTGCACCAGTGAACTCAGGCCAAAATTCAGGATGAAATACGTCATCGCCAGCAGGCCGAACACCTCGAACGGCTTGGTCAGCAAGACGCTGTTGATCTGGTTGGCGGCGTAGGTCAGTTCCTGCACGCTGATCACATAGGCCAGCGACGTTTCCTTCACCGTCGATACGAACTGGCTCAGCATGCTGGGCAGCATGTTGTAGAGCGCTTGCGGCAGGATCACGCGCCGCATCGTCTGCATGTACGACAAGCCCAACGCCCGGCTGGCCTCTTGCTGCCCCGGCGGCAAGGCCTGGATACCCGCGCGGATGATCTCGGCCAGGTAGGCGCTTTCGTAGCAGACCAGCGCCACCACCATTGTGGTCGTGCCCGCAACGGGGCGGCCGATGATGATCGGCACGAAAAAGTACGCCCAGAAGATGAACATCAAGAGCGGCAGGCCGCGCACCAGATACACCACCGCCGACGACGGCCAGTAGAAGATGCGGTACGGGCTGATGCGGCCCAGTGCCAGCAGCACGCCGCAAGGCAAGGCCAGCGTCAGGCTGATGGCCGCCAGGCCCAGCGTGGCGACCAGCCCCCCTATCGGGCCGTGCGGATACTGCCCGATCAAGAGCAGCAGCCAATTGTCTTTCAGTATGTCCCACATCTCAGCGCGCCCCCAGCGGACGATAACGTCGTTGCAAGATCGCGCCGCCGCCCATGATCAGGAACGACAGCAACAGATAAATAACCGTCACCACCGCATAGGCCTCGAAGGTGCGGAACGTGTAGTTCTCGATCTCGCGGCCGGCCGCCGTCAGTTCCGTTACGCCGATCGCCATCGCCAGGCTGGTGTTCTTCAGCAGCAGCAGGGTCTGGTTCAGCAGTGGCGGAATCGCGATGCGAAACGCCTGCGGCAACACGACGCAGCGCATCGTGCGCAGAAAGCTCAGCCCCAGCGCGCGCGATGCCTCGACCTGCCCCGGCGGGATGCCGCGCACGGCGCTGCGCAGGTCTTCGCAGATGTAGGCCGACATCACCAGCCCGATCGCGATGCACGACATGATGAATTCACTGCCGTGGCTGTTGAGCCAATCACTCAAGCCTTGCGGCAGCAACGCCGGCACGCCAAAGTACCAGAACAGGATGTGCACCAGCATGGGCACGTTGCGGTGGAACGCGACATACACCGCGATCACCGCGTTGGCCACGGGCGAACCCGTCAGGCGGATCACCGCCAGCAGGCTGCCCAGGCAGAACGCCAGAATCCAGGCCAGCCCGGCCAGCGCCAGGGTGGTGATCAACCCCCTGAGCAGCCAGTCCGGGTACTCGCCTTGGAAAATGGCGCTGAAGTCGAAAACGTAGTGCATCGAACGAGGCTCCAGCGCGTGTCGCGCATCAACCCTTGATGGCTTCGATGCGGAAGTCGCGCTTCATGTTGAATTGCGTGCCCGCGCCGAACCACTTATCGAACAGCTTGGTGGCCTGGCCCGAGGCTTCCATGCCGTCCAGCACCTTGTTCACCTGGTTCAACATGGCGGTGTCGCCCTTGCGCACGCCCATGCCCCACGGTTCGACGAACAGCGCCGGTTGCAGGATCTTCACGGGCACCGCGCTGCCGGCCGCCTGCTGCTGCAGCTTCACCAGCATCATTTCCGACGCCACGAAGCCGCTGACCTTGCCCTGCTGCAGCGCCAGGAACGCGCCGCTGGGGTCTTTGAAAGTCACCGTATCCACATTCGGGATGTTCTTGCGCGCGCCCTGCTCCGAGGACGATCCGCGCACGGCGCTGACGCGCTTGCCCGCCAGGTCGGCAGGCGCCTTCAGGTCTTTCTCGGACTCGCGCGCCAGGATCTTCTGCAGGCTCACGAAATGCTGGTGCGAATAGTCGATCTGCTTCGCGCGGTCCGGGCTCCAGCCCAGGTTGGCGGCCACCAGGTCGACGCGGCCGGCGATCAGCTCGGGGATGCGGGCTTCGACGGCGATCAGCTTCAGTTCCAGCGGCACGCCCAGGCTATCCGCCACGGCCTGGCACATATCGACTTCGTAGCCGACCACCGCGCGGGTCTTCGGATCTTGAAAGCTGAAGGGCTCGGCCGTGCCCATGGTGCCGCAGATGAATTTGCCGCGCGCCTTGATGTCTTGCACGGTGTCCGCGTGCGCGGCGGGCGCCAGCGTGGCGGCCAGGCCGACGGCGGCAACGAAGGAAGCAATGGTGGTCTTCATGGAAATTCCCCTTGAATGTAAGTATGGGTACTGCCAGGTATGCGTACTGCCAACAAAAACGGCGTTCAGTAAAAAACCGCGTTCACCTCAGCGCCGCGCAGGCGCTGTCGATACGGCGGCATCCTTCTTCGATGTTCTCCATCGACGTGGCGAAGCTCAGCCGCAGGTAGGGCGACAAGCCATAGGCCGCGCCATCCAGCACGGCCACACCGGCCTCGTCCAACAGGTACATCACCACGTCCAGATCGCTTTCCAGCACGCGGCCGGCCGGCGTGCGCTTGCCCAGCAACCCTTCAACCGACGGGTAGACATAGAACGCGCCCTGCGGCTGGGGGCAGCGGATGCCCGGCACCGCGTTCAGCAAGGCCACGATGCGATCGCGGCGTGCATGGAATACGGTGGCGGCGTCGCTGACGCAGCGCTGGTCGGCGGTCAAGGCCACGCGCGCGGCCGACTGACTGATGGCGCTGACGCAACTGGTGCTTTGCGAAATCAGCGTGGCCATGGCCTTGATCAGCGGCTTGGGGCCGCCCGCGTAACCCAGGCGCCAACCGGTCATGGCGTAGGCCTTGGACACGCCGTTGATCGTCAGCGTGCGGCCCGCCAGCGCCGGCACCACCGCGGCGGGCGATGCGTGGCGCGCGTCGCCGTAGGCCAGGTGTTCATAGATTTCGTCGGTCATCAGCCACACGTGGGGATGGCGCGCCAGCACCTCGCCCAAGGCACGCAGTTCATCCGCGCTGTACATGGCGCCGGTGGGATTGCTGGGCGTATTCAGCAGCACCCATTTCGTGCGCGGCGTGATGGCTTGTTCCAGCGCTTGCGGCGTCAGCTTGAAGCCATCGGCTTCAGGGCAGGCCAGCACCACGGGCGTGCCATCGTTGACCAGCACCATGTCCGGGTACGACACCCAGTAGGGCGCGGGGATGATGACTTCGTCGCCGGCTTGCACCGTGGCGGCCAGCGCGGTGAAGATCAACTGCTTGGCGCCCACGCCGACGATCAGCTCGTCCAGCCCGTAGTCCAGGCCGTTTTCGCGCTGGAACTTGGCGCGCACCGCTTCCAGCAGCGGCTTGGCGCCGGCGGACGCGGTGTAGCGGATGTCGCCGCTATTCAGCGCGTCGATGCCCGCCTGCACAATGTGCGCGGGCGTGGGCAGGTCGGGTTCGCCCACGGTGAAGTCGACGATGTCGCGGCCCTCCGCGCGCAACTGGTCCACGCGCGTCTTGGCGGCCATGCTGGGCGACGGCTTGATCGCGCGGGCGCGTTCGGCCAGGAAGGCGGTGTCGGCGGCGCTCATGCCAGCCCCTTGGCGGCAAAGGCGGCCTGCATCCAGCTTTGCGTCTTATCGCCCTTGGCGATCTCGGCCATGATGCGTTCTTCCTTGGCCGCATGCGCGTGCGCGGCGGCAATCAGGCTTTCCGCGTCGGACGCGGCAAAGCAGACCAGGCCGTCTTCGTCGCCCACGATGATGTCGCCGGGGTTGACGACCTGGCCGCCGATCGACACGGGCACGTTGACCTCGCCCGGGCCGTCCTTGTAAGGGCCACGATGGATGTGGCCACGCGCATAACAAGGGAAGTTGTCGGCTTCAAACGCGGCCACGTCGCGGATGGCGCCGTCCACCACCACGCCCGCGCAGCCATGCACTTGCAGGTAGCGCTTCATGATTTCACCAAGCACGGCGTTGGACAGGTCACCGCCCGCGTCCACCACCAGCACGTGGCCGGGCTGGATTTGCATCATGGCCTTGTAGATCATCAGGTTGTCGCCCGGGCGCGTCTTGACCGTCAGCGCGGTGCCCACAAGCTTGCCGCTGCCGTTGTAGCGGTGCAGGCCCGAGATGCCCTCGCGGCGCGCCAGGTTGTCGCTAAGGTGGGGCGTGACGATGCCGGCAAGCGCTTCAAGAATGGCGGCGGGAGCAACGGGGGAAGCCGGCAATTGGCGGGCGCCGGTAAGAATATTGGCCATGACGATCTGCAGTTCCTGGGTCGGTAGCCGCCGGCAACCCTGTGGAATTTTTCAGGATGCAGGCCGGCCGGGTGAACGGTCAGATGGCATGTTGCGAGCTTTTCCATTTTGGAAAAAGGGATTAAATTTCCACGAACCTCATCAATTTTTGGAATATAGGGGTTAGCCCTAGGCGGAAATTTCGGAATGAACATCACCACCACGCGTCACCCGGCATGCTGACTTTCAAACAAATCGAGGCCCTGTACTGGACCGTCCGGCTGGGCACGTTTTCCGCGTCGGCGCAGAAGCTGCACACGACCCAATCGGCCATCACCAAGCGCATCCAGGAACTGGAGGCGGACTTCAACGTAGCGCTATTCGACCGCTCGGGCCACCGAGCCGAACTGACCGCGCGGGGTCACGAGGTCTATGCGCTTGCCGAAGACATGCTGGGCCATCGAGACCGCTTGCTGGTGCGGCTGAAAGGCCAGCACACGCTGACCGGCACGTTCCGTTTCGGCATTACCGAGATCACGGCCATGACGTGGCTGCCCGCCTTGATCCGCCTGCTGCGCGCGCACTATCCGCGCATCACGCTGGAACCGCACATCGACCTGGGCGCCGACCTGCTCAAGCGCTTGCAGGCGGGGCAGTTGGACATGGCGTTCCTGCACGGGGAATTCGCGGAACCGAACCTGCAGGTCGTGGCGCTGCAACGATTGGAATTCGCATGGATGGGCAGCCCTGACCTGATCGACGCCAGCCGCGTCTATACGCCCGCCGACATCGCGCGCCTGCCGCTCTTGCGACAAAGCCGCGAGTCGGGGTTGAACATGATCTACGACGGGTGGCTGCGGCCTCATACGCCGGACAGCAATATCTTCACGATCAACAGCCTGATCGCCATGGCGGGCTTGACCGCCGCGGGCTTCGGCGTCAGTTGCCTGCCCCGCGATTACTTCGCGGACATGGTGAGCAAAAAGCAGTTGGTGATCGCGCGCACCAGCACCGCGCCGCCGCAATCGGTCTACAGCGCCATGTTCCGCCGTGACGCGGACGTGGCGTTTTGTGAAAGCGTGGCCGAGCTGGCGGAAAGCTGCTGCGAGTTTTCCGGCGGGGTGTAGGGGGGAAGGCCTGCGCTTCAGGTCTGCGCTTCAGGCCCTGGCTTTACAACGCACCAAGAATCGCGTCGCGCGCCTGATGCGACAGTTCAAGGCGCGTCGGCAGGGTGCCATCCGGATGCCTTGCCGCCAATACCGGCAGAAACACCACTTCGACGGACAAGCCCGTCGCGCCCAGCACGCGCCAAAGATTGGCCACCAGGCTTTCTTCGCCGACGAACGCGGCGAAGCCGTCGCGCTTGCCGTCGCGCAGGAAGCGCAAGGCCACGGGTTGGATTTCCACGGCTGCCGAACGCGCCGGTTCGAACAGGCTGGCGTGGAAAGGAAGCATGTCGAAGCCTTCCGTCGTCGTGCCTTCCGGAAACAGCCCCACCGCATCGCCCAGCTTGAAACGGGCCTGCATGGCCTCGCCCATGGCATGTACCGCGTGGCGTTGGCCGCGTTCGATGAAGAGCGTGCCCGCGCCCGCCACCAGCCAGCCGATCACGGGCCATTTGCGGATCTCGCTCTTGGCCACAAACGACGTGGGGCGCGCGGAATTCAGGACGAAGATATCGATCCAGGAGACGTGGTTGGCCACCAGCAGCACCGGGCCGGTCATGCGCGGGTCACCCCTGAACACGACCCTCACTCCGCAGGCCGCCATCAGCGCGCGCGACCACGATCGATTCAGCCAGGCCCGGCTTCGCGGGCGGATGAAGGGGTAGACCAGCCCCACGCACAACAAGCCATAGACGATCAGAGGCAGCACCAGGGCCAGCCGTAAGACAAAGCGCAGCAGCTTCAAACTGAGGTCTCCCAGGCCAGTTGACCACCGACCACGGTGGCGCGTACCCGACCGGGCAGCATCATACCCGCGAACGGCGTATGCGGGCTGCGGCTTTGAAGCGCCATGGGCGTCACGAGCCATTCGGCGTCCAGATCCACCAGGCAGGCGTCGGCGGGCGCGCCCACGCCCAACTGGCCGGCCAGCGCGGCGGGGTTGCTTGTGCCGCTGCTGATGCCACTGAGTACCGCACCCGGACCCGACGTGACCCGAGCCAACGCATCGGCCAGCGGCACGCGATGGTCACGCGCCCATTTCAAGGTCAGCGGCAGCAGCAGTTCCAAGGCCGTCGCGCCGGGGGTGGACACCGGAAACGGCACCGCCTTGCCGTGCTTGTCCACGGGCGTGTGATCCGAACACAGCGCCTGGACCAGCCCTTCGGCCAGCGCCGCCTGGATGGCGTCGCGGTCGCGCTGGCCGCGCAGCGGCGGCTGCAGGTGGAAGTGCGTGTCGAAGAAGCCGATATCGACATCGGTCAGGAGCAGGTTGTGCGCCGACACGTCCGCCGTCACCGCCAGGCCCTCGCGCCTGGCCGCGCGCAGCAGCGCCAGCCCCGGCGCGGAGGACAGGCGGGTCAGGTGCACGCGCGCGCCGGTGGCGCGTTGCAGTTCGAAGATGGTGTTCAAAGCCACCGTCTCGGCTTGCGGCGGCAGGCCTTCCAGGCCCAGACGTTCGGCATACGCGCCGCTGGCGGCAACGGCGCCCTGGGCCAGCCAGGGGTCCTGCGGACGCAGCCACAGCGTGTAGCCCAGCCCGCTGGCATAACGCATCGCGCCCCACAGCACGCGCGTGTCCGCGATGCCGTGCTCGCCTTGGGCATAGGCCAGGCAGCCCGCTTGCGCGAGCAGGCCCATTTCCGTCAGCGTCTCGCCCGCCAGGCCCACCGTCATCGCGCCCAGCGGATGAATGCGGGGCTGGCCGGTTTCCATCTGGCGCATCAAGGTATCGACCTTGCCGGGCTCGTCCAGCGCGTCGTCTGAGGCGGCATCCGGCGGCATCACCAGCCGCGTGACGCCGCCGGCCAACGCCGCGCGCAGCTCGGCGGGCGCGAACGCCAGGCCCGTCGCGCGGCCAGGTTGCGCCACGCGCGCCGACAGGTCCACCAAGCCAGGCAAGACCGCCAGGCCGGTTGCGTCCAGCACGCGATCGGCCTGAAAGCCGTCCGGCGCGGCGCCAGCCGGAACCACCGCCACCACCCGGCCGTCGGCTAGGTAAAGGTCATGCGGCCCGTCCACTCCGTTGGCGGGATCGATCAAGCGGCCATTGGCGATGTGCAGCCTCATGGCGCGTCTCCGGCCAGCACGCTCAAGGCGGCCAGGCGCAGGTGTTGTTCCAGGTCGGCCAATTGCGCCTGCACGGGCGGCAGGGCCGCGGCCACGTCGCCATCCACTTCCACGCCCGGGGTCAGCGCGCCGCCGGGCAAGAGCAGCGCATCCGGCTTGGCGCCGGCCAGCGTGGCGGGAGTCAGGCCATAGGCATGGGCGTATTCACGCGCGGACGGCAGCAGCGCGCCGCTGATGCGTTCCACCTGCAAGGGCAGCACGATGATGACGTCGGCGTCTTGCAGCCCTTCGTGCAGGTTCACGCATTCGCGCACGCCCAGCTGCGGCAAGCCTTCGGGCAACAGCGTGCGCGGCGCCACCACACGCACCTCGGGCACACCCAAGGTCGTCATGGAGTGGATGACCGAACGCGCCACGCGCGAATGCCGGATATCGCCCACCAAGGTCACCGCCAGGTTCGTCAGGTCCTGCTTGGCGTGCAGCATCGCCAGCACCAGCGCCAGTGCCGGCAAGGGGTCCGCATGACACCCATCACCGGCGTTGATGACGCGCAAGCCCGGCGCGGCGTGGGCGGCGGCGCAATGGGCAGCGCCGCTGGCCGCGTGGCGCAGCACCAGCACGCCGGGTTGCAAGCGCGCCACCGTCTCGGCCAACGCGTCGCCCAGATGCGGGTTGAACGCCACCGCGCCCGACGGGGCATGCACGTCGGGCGCGTGTTGTGGGTGTGGCGGGTGTTGCGCGTATTGCGCATGTTGCGCGGGTTGCGCGGGTTGCGCGGGTTGCGCGTGTGGCTCAGTCTGCGCGTCCAGCACCACGGGCAAGAGCGACAACCGGGTCGCCAGCGCGGCATAGGCATCGCCGTCGGCAAGGTCGTCGCCAAGGGATAGAAAGACGGGGCATGGCGCGGCGTGCGCGGGGGGCATCAAGGCGGCTGGAGAACCGGCGTCGCCCGCCGCCGCATAGGCACGCGCGGCGTCCAGCAAGCGCTCGACGTGGCGCTTGGGCAGCCCTTCCGTTGTCAGCAGATGAATGAGTTCGCCGCGGCGATCAAGTTGCGGATTGAGCATAGAAAAGGCCGGGCCACGCGCGTTACGCCGCAGGCAGGGAGTCTAGATATCGTTGCAGGATAACAGCCGCCGCCATCGCGTCATCGGCGGCGTGCGTGCCCAAGAGGCGCTGCGCTTCCATGCTGGAACCGCGCTCGTCCACCAGTTCGACCGCGATGCCGAAACGGCCATGCAATTGATTGGCGAAACGCCGGCAGCGCGCGGTGGCGGGCTGTTCGCCGCCATCGGCATCCAGCGCCAGCCCCACCACCACGCGATGGGGCTGCCACTCCTGCAACAGCGCGGCGATGCGGCCAAAGCGCGCATCGCGGATTTCACTGAAGATGATTTCCAGCGGGCGCGCCTGGCGCGTCAGGGTGTTGCCGATGGCGATGCCGATCTTCTTTTCGCCAAAGTCGAAACCAAGCAGTGTTTCTTCAGGCATGGCCCGCATCGCCCGCCAGCATGACCGGATCAATGCCCAGCAGCTTGAGCGCGGCGGGGTAGCGGTCTTCGGCGGGTACGTCGAAGATGATGTGGTCGTCGGCGCCCACGCTGAGCCAGGCATTCTGGCCCATTTCGCTTTCCAGCTGGCCGGCGCCCCAGCCGGCGTAACCCAGCGTGACGAGCATGCGGGCGGGGCCATTGCCGTCGGCCACGGCTTGCAGCACGTCGCGCGAGGTGGTCAGCGCCATGGCGCCCATCTTGATGCTGGAACTGTAGTCGCCGGCGGGCGCGTGCAGCACGAAGCCGCGGTCGGTCTGGACCGGGCCGCCGAAGTAAACCAGCGTGTCTTTGACCGGGCCGATTTCAAGCGTCAATTCGATGCGCTCGAACAAGGTGCCCAGGGTCAGGTCGGTGGGCCGGTTGATGACCAAGCCCAGCGCGCCGCGTTCGGTGTGTTCGCACACGTAGATGACCGAGCCGGCCAGGCTGCCTTCGACCATGCCGGGCATGGCGATCAGGAACTGGTTGGCAAAGTTGGCCGCCTGCGATGCGGCGGATTCGTGATGTTTTTCCGTCATGGCAACCCCTTTGGGTAGTCTGAAAGAACCGTGGACGTCGCACACGCGAGCGTGGCCGTCTTGCCTGGCGGCAGACCGTCTTTGGTTACGTGGGATGGGGTCAATGCCCCATCTTACGAGCCCTGGCGGAATGGGTCAGCGGATCGGGTTCAGATTTCCATCAATTCAAAGTCCTCTTTGCGGGCGCCGCATTCGGGACAGACCCAGTTCGGCGGCACGTCTTCCCAGCGGGTGCCGGGAGCAATACCTTCGTCGGGCAGGCCGGCCTCTTCGTCATAGACCCAGCCACAAATCAGACACATCCAAGTACGCATAGTTCTCTCTTACATCAAAACCCCACCCGGTTCCCCGAGGCGGGGCAAAGGTGGGGGGCTTCCATTAGAATGGGGACAATCTTACCGAAACCCAATAGGGGTTCCCCTGATTCACCTCAAAATGAATCCGGGTACTCCGCTCAAAGCTCAAGCGCTGTCTACGTGGCCCCCGTTACCCCCCCTCTCGTTTTGGTCTTCGGCCCGTTCGATCCCTCGGGATCCGACGGCTTGCCCGCTGACGCCGTCACCTGCGCCCGCCTGGGCTGTCATGGCCTGGCGGCCGTGACCGCGCTGACCGTGCAGGACACTGCCGGCATCGAAGAAATCCATCCCGTTTCGCCCGACCTGCTGGACGACCAGGCTCGCTGCCTGCTGGAAGACATGTCCGTGCAGGCCATCAAGGTGGGCGGACTATACACCGCTGAAACTGCCAGCGTGGCAGCCCAGGTGGCCGCTGACTACAGCCAGGTGCCGCTGGTGCTGCACCTGGGCCAGCGTGCCCCGCTGCCGACCGACGCGGCTGATGAAGACGAGGCCGACGACCTTCTGGCCGCCACGCTTGAACTGGTGCTGCCGCAGACGGATCTGGTGATCATCGAGCATTTGCGCCTGGCGCAATGGCATGCCGACGGCGACATCGATATCGGGGACGCACCTTCGCCCATGCACGCCCTGGTGGCGGCGGGCGCGCAGTGGGTGCTGGTGCTGGGCAGCCCGCAGCGGCCCGGCCATTTTGCCAATGTGCTGCTGGGCCCCAGCGGCCAGACGCACACCTGGCCGTGGCAGACGCCGCCCGACCGCAATGGCGATGCCGGCGGCCTGGCCGCCACCGCCATCACCGCCATGCTGGCGCGCGGGCTGGAGATGCCCGAGGCGGTGCGCCAAGGCCTGGCGCATGCCGATGCGTCGGTCGCGGCCAGCTTCCTGCCGGGCATGGGCCGGCGCATTCCCAACCGGATCCAACCGCAATGAAACCCTTGCGCTTTCCTGCCGGCCTGTACGGCGTCACGCCTGAATGGGACGACACCGACCGCCTCTTGCAAGCCGTACGCAAGGCCGCCGACGGCGGCATGCGTTCCCTGCAATTGCGGCGCAAGAACGTGCCCGACGCGGTACGCGCCGAACAGGCCCGCGCGTTGGCGCCGCTGTGCCGCGAGCTGGGCGTGGTGTTCCTGATCAATGACGACTGGCGCCTGGCGCTGGACGTGGGCGCCGACGGCGCGCACGTGGGCCGCGACGACGAAAGCCTGGCGCGCATCCGCGCCGAGGCCGGCCCCGACCTGATCCTGGGCGGTTCCAGCTACGACGACCTGACGCGCGCGCGTGAACTGCTGGACGCGGGCGCCGACTACATCGCCTTTGGCGCCATGTTCGCGTCCACCGTCAAACCCGACACCGTGCGCGCGCCGCTGTCCGTGCTCACCGAAGCCCGCCGCCTGGTCGACGAGCGTGATGCGCCGCGCCCCGCCGTGGTGGCCATCGGCGGCATCACGCCCGACAACGCACGGCTGGTGGCCCAGGCGGGCGCCGACGCCATCGCCGTCATCACCGCACTTTTCGAAGCGCCCAGCATTCGCGCCGCCGCAACGGCCTGCTCCGCGCCCTATTCCGTCAACCCTCTTCGCAAGCCTTGAACGCCATGTCCCGTAACGAACAGCTTTTCGAACGCGCCTGCCGCAGCATCCCCGGCGGCGTCAACTCGCCCGTGCGCGCTTTCCGCTCAGTCGGCGGCACGCCGCGCTTCATCAAGCGCGCGCAAGGCCCGTACGTGTGGGACGCGGACGACAAGCAGTACATCGATTACGTGGGCTCCTGGGGCCCCGCCATCCTGGGCCATTCGCACCCCGACGTGGTGCGCGCGGTGCAGGAAGCCGCCGTCAACGGCCTGTCGTTCGGCGCCCCCACCGAAGCTGAAATCGAACTGGCCGAAGTGTTGATCTCGCGCCTGCCGTCGCTGGAACAGGTGCGCCTGGTCAGCTCGGGCACCGAAGCCACCATGACGGCAATCCGCCTGGCGCGTGGCGCCACCGGCCGCGCCAAGATCGTGAAGTTCGAAGGCTGCTACCACGGCCATTCCGACAGCCTGCTGGTCAAGGCGGGCTCGGGCCTGCTGACCTTCGGCAACCCCAGCTCGGCCGGCGTGCCGCCCGAATTCGTGTCGCACACGCTGACCCTGGAATACAACAATCTGGACGCGGTGCGCGAGGCCTTTGCCCAGCACGGCGCCGATATCGCCTGCATCATCGTGGAACCGGTGGCCGGCAACATGAACCTGATCAAGCCCACGGCCGGCTTCCTGGAAGGCCTGCGCGAGGTCTGCACCCAGCACGGCGCGCTGCTGATTTTTGACGAAGTGATGACGGGTTTCCGCGTGGGTCCGCAAGGCGTGCAGGGGCTGACCGGCGTGAAGCCGGACATCACCACGCTGGCGAAAGTGATTGGCGGCGGCATGCCGGTGGGCGCTTTCGGCGGCAGCGCTGAAGTCATGAAGCACATCGCCCCGCTGGGCGGCGTGTATCAGGCCGGCACCTTGTCCGGCAACCCAGTGGCCGTGGCCGCGGGTCTGGCCACGCTGCGCCTGATCGCCGCGCCCGGCTTCTACGACAAGCTGTCGGCGCAAACCGCCAAGCTGGCCCAGGGCCTGCAAGAGCGCGCCCGTGCCGCCGGCCTGGCCTTTTCGGCCGATTCGGTGGGCGGCATGTTCGGCATCTATTTCAGCAACACGGTGCCCACCTCGTTTGCCGAGGTCTCCAAGTGCGACACGGCGGCGTTCAACCGCTTCTTCCATGCCATGCTGGACCACGGCGTGCACTTCGCGCCGTCCGCGTTCGAAGCGGGCTTCGTGTCGGCCACGCACGACGACGCGGTGATCAAGTCCACGCTGGACATCGCCGAGAAGGTCTTCGCCGCGATGTAAGCGGCTGGGGTCCGCCCAGGGCCTCAGTTAAAAAACCCGGAATGAAAACCCCAAACAAGACGCCCTGCTCAGGGCGTCTTGTACTGTTCGTACAGGGCGGTCACGTCCCTGACATACGCCTGGGTTTCGGCATACGGCGGCACCGCATCGTATTTGCGCACCGCCCCCTCGCCCGCGTTGTACGCCGCCAGCGCCAGGTCCAGCCGGCCGGGGTATTGGTCGATCAGCCGACGCAAATGACGCGAGCCCGCTTTCACATTGGTCGCCGGGTCCACCAGCGCGCGTTCGATATCATCCACCGCCAGCACCGCCGCCGCCGTGGCGGGCATCAGCTGCATCAGCCCCAGCGCGCCCTTGGGCGAGCGCGCGTCGCTGCGAAACCCTGATTCGATGGCGATGACGGCCGTCAGCAAGGCCCGGTCCACGCCGGAATCCTTGGCGGCGCGCTCAATCAGGCCATCATGCGCGGTGGGCAGCTTGATCTCGCCCCAGCGCTGCGCCCGGGACGTCGGCGCCAGCGTCGCCATCCGCGCACCGTCGCCCTGGCGCGGCGCGCATTCCAGACAGACCTTGGTGGTGCTATTGCGGCGCCAGGCCGTGCGCGCCTGCGCCCGCTTGTAATATTTGGCGTAGCCCGTGGGCACTTTCATCACGCGCCAGACGCCGTAGGGGTCTTTGTAGCGGTAGATTTCGGCGGCCTGGGCGGGGCTTGCAGGCGCCAGCGCCAGAGCACCCACGGCCAGGGCCATCAGCACCGCCATGCCGCCGACGCGCGCCACGAAGGCGCTAAAGACAGGCGGGTAACTTCGGTGTCGAGGGTCCATGGTTTGGGGCTCCGGCGGCGTCCGAAGACGCGTTGGCGAGTCCCTATGCTGCGGCGATCAACCCGGTTTGTCGCTCGCCCCTAAGCCCTAGTCCTCGTTTTGCCCAGCCAAGCCCCGAAAACTTCGAAAACCTCGGGGACTTACCTAGGGCATATGGCGGACGACTACGCTAATATGTCGCAATATTTCCGTTATTTACCAAATGAATGAACCTGGCCGCTCGTGCCAGGCAGGGAGAGGCAAAGATGGACGCAGAAAACACGTTGCAGCTGGTGCTGGATGCCGGCACCAACGTCCTGTCGGCAATTTATACGCCGCCGCCACGCCCGGATCCCGACCCGACCCCCGACCCCGACACCGCAACCCATGCCGCCGGCGAAGCCGATCAGGGCAACCGCGGCGACGATGCCCAGGAAGCGGACACCGACGCGGCGGCCGTTGCCGCGGCGGCCGTTGCCACGGCGGCCATGGCCGAGGCAGCCAGTGACGAGCCGGTCGAGCCCGCTCCCATCATCAATACCGACATCCCCAGTTGGGAAACCCTGACCGCCGCCGCCATCGCCCAAGGCTTGAGCGCCGACGCGCTGGACAGCCACGCCGTGCTGGCCTTCATCGACCGCTGCCGCCACGCCACGGAGCCGGTGCAGTTTCCGGTGGGCCAGGTCGTGGACGGCTCGTTCGAGCTGGAACTCGACCCCGACCGCATGACCGCGCTGCTGACCCTGCACCCGCCCCGTGGCGGCCAGCCCGTCACCCTGGACGTGCTGCGCCAGGCCGTGGCCGACCGCGGCATTGTGCAGGGCGTGCAGGAACAGGCGCTGGCCGAGGCCGTGGAAAAGGGCAATGGCGAAACCGTCGTCATCGCCCAAGGCACACCGCCCACGCGCGGCACCCCCACCCGTTTCGAAAGCCTGCTGGACCGCCTCAAGCCGCGCGCGCAGGAAATCGACGAGCTGGCCCATGTGGACTACCGCGACCTTGGCAGCCTGCTGCTGGTGTCGCCGGGCACGCCCCTGATGCGCCGCTTCCCGCCCCTGCCGGGCGTGGACGGCGTCAACGTGCTGGGCGAGCCGGTGCTGCCGGACGAACTGCCCGACACGCCGTTCTCCAAGGACATAAGCGGCGTGGCCGTGGACCCGGAAGACCCGCTGCTGCTGCGCGCGACCATCGCGGGCACGCCCACGCTGGTCAGCCACGGCGTGCAGGTGAACCCGATGGTCGAGGTGGATGCCGTCGACCTGTCCACCGGCAACATCACCTTTGAAGGTTCGCTACAGGTGCGCGGCGACATCGCCGCCACGATGGAAGTGCGCGTGACGGGCGATGTGGTGGTCAACGGCACCATCGAGGCAGCACTGGTGGAAGCGGGCGGCAGCGTCACGGTCAAGGGCGGCATCATCGGCATGGCCGAAGCCTTGCAAGACCCCGCCGCCACCGCGCGCACCGCCCACATCGTCTGTAGCGGAACGCTGCGCGCCAAGTTCATTGAAAACGCCATCATCAGCGCCGGGCAGGACGTGGACGTTGAACGCGAGATCCGCCAGAGCAGTATCGCGGCGGGCGGCAGCGTCAACGTCGGTCCGCCCAACACGCAGCAAAGCGCCATCACGGGCGGCCAGATCCGCGCGCTGAACGCCGTACGCGCCGGCACCATCGGGTCTCCCTCCGGCATTCCCACGCTGGTGCAGGCCGGCCTGGACCCGCATGCCGACATCAAGCGCTCGGCATTGACGCGCAAGCGCCTGAAGATGAACGAGGAAAAGGCCAAGCTGGAACAACTGCTGATGTTCCTTCAAGCCAACCCGCAGCGCGCGCCCGGCGACGTGGTGGAACGCGCCCGCAACACCCATATGAAGCTGGGCAGCGACTTGCTGGCGCTGGACGAAGAAGAAGCCCAGTTGGTGCGCGACCTGCAACCGCTGCACACCGCCACGGTGGCCGCCACGCGGCGCTTTTGCAGCGGGACGAAGATTCAGTTGGGCAACAAGGTGCAGGAATTCCTGGAAGACCAGATCGGCGGCAAGGCCGGGCTGGAAGAAGGCGAGATCGTCATTCGCTAAGGCCGCGCCCTGCCTCCCGGCAGGCCGCCTTAGAGCCCCACGGCGCGCGTGGCCCGGCCCGATCGCTCAGGGAATCAAGGCGCCAGTTCCTTGAACCAGACGCGCGGCGAAATGCCGCGGTCTGGCCCCAGGATGGAAAAGCCGCCGTCCACGGGGATGTCCACCCCCGTCATCCAGGACGCCGCATCCGAACACGCAAAGCACACGGCGGCGGCGATTTCTTCGCCCGACCCTACTCGGCCCAGCGGATGAAAGTGCGCCCCCACGGCGTCCGCCGCCTCGCGCGAGCCGCCCGACAACTGTTCCACCGACGGCGACCAGGTCCATGCCGGCGACACCGCCAGCACCCGCACGCCGGCCGGCGCCAGTTCCACCGCGAAATTCTTGGTGATCTGCAACATGGCCGCCTTGGACGCCGGATACAGCGCGCGTCCCGCCGCGCCGAACTTGCCACCCGTGCTGCCCATGTTGACCACCACCCCGCCGCGCGGCAGATGCGGCGCGGCCAACTGCGTGAAGATGGCGGCCGAGACCAGGTTCGTGTCCAGCGTGGCGTGCCATTCGTCGCGCGAGGAGGCCAGCCCCCGGTCCGCGTACTGGCAGGCGTTGTTCACCAGGATGTCCAGACGGCCAAAGCGCGCCAGCGCGGCGTCGATGCAGCGTTGGATCTGCGCGTCGCTGCCGATGTCGGTTTCGCAAAAAAGCGCGCGCCCGTCCAGTTCCTGCTCAAGCGCCTGGCCGGCTTGCGCGTTGCGCCCCACCAGCACCACGTGGGCACCGGCGGCCGCCAGGCCGCGCGCGATGTCGGCGCCCAGCCCCTGGGTGCTGCCGGTGATGATGGCGGTCTTGCCGGCCAAGCCGGGAAAGCCTGAAAAATCCATGAATAGTCCTTGATCAGTGCGGCGCGGCGGCCCAGCGCACCGCTTCGGCCACCGAACCCGTTTGCGCAATCAGGCGCATGCTGGCCAGCGAGGCAGCATGCACCGCCGGGTCGGCGGACGCGCAGGCGTCCTCGGCCACCATCACATCAAAGCCAATGTCGGCGGCGTGCCGCACCGTGCCTTCCACCACGGAATGCGTGGCCACGCCCGCCACCACCAGCCGGCGCGCGCCAATCACGCGCAGCGTTTCTTCCAGCGGCGTGCCGTAAAACGCGCTGATGCGGGTGTGCTTCACGATGAACTCGCGCGGGCTGCCGGCCAAGGGCTGCAAGCCGTCGTAGAACTCGCTGCCCCACTGCCCTTCCGGCACCGCCCCAATCGCGGCCACGTTGCGGAAGATGGCGCAGTTGGGCAGCAGGTCGGCGTAGTCCGGGCGGAAGGCGATGCGCACATGCACGATGGGCATGGCCTGCGCGCGCGCGCCGTCCAGCAAGGCGGCGGCGTTGTCCAGCAGGCGCTGGCGCGCGCCGTTGTCAGCGTCCAGCCCGACGCGGATCTTGCCGTCGGGGTGCAGCACGTCGTTCTGATAGTGCAGCGCCAGCACCGCGGTATCCGCCGTCATCAGACAAACACCTCGAACACGTCGTGCACGTCGTCGCAATTGACGAGGTCAACGCGCTTCATGCGGATGCGCCAGCTATCGCCATCAGCCGCCAGCTTGTGCGTGTAGCGGCCGGCCAGTTGGCGCGGTTGGCGCTTGCGCCATTCGGTCATCTGGAAGGCGGAATGCACCACCAGGTTGCCGCCCGCATCCACCCCTTCCACCTGCACGCCGCCCACCAGGCGCACGCTGCGCGTGGGCGGTTGCTGCGACCAATTGCGCGGGTGCTCCAGGCGGCGGATCCGCACATCGCGCAGCATGCGGTCTTCCCAGAACAGCGAAATATGGTCGTACGGGCTTTGCTGGCCGTGCACGCGCGGCATCCAGTACATGCCGTCCTGCGTCCACAGCGCCTGCCAGTCGTCGTAGCGCCGTTCGTCCAGCAGCCGCGCCTCGCGGTACAGGAATTGCGCAATGCGGTGATAGGCGTCGGCGGGCACCTCGGCAGGTGCCAGGTCAGCCGTACCGACATCGAAATCCAGGTCTAGCAGCATGCGCCTTCTCCCGTGGCGGGCGCGTTAGACGCCGCGCCGGCTTCCATATAGGTCTTCCATGCGTGGAACTGGTTGCGCATGGGCAGTTCGCTGGTGCCGTTGACCGACACCATGCCGTCCGCGTCGCTGCGGTCGCTGCCGTGGTAGCGGTGCATGCTGACCCATTCCCCGCCGCGCGTGGCGTTGCCTTCCTGGCAGCGGTTGTAGAGTTCGATGTCGTCGGGCATGACGTTGGACGACGGCGAGTTGATGACGTTGGCGTACAGCATTGCGCGCTTGAACACGCCGTCGGGCGCGCCCTTGCAGCGGAAGGTCTGGATCTCGATCAGCGTGCGATCCACGGCAATCGGACGGATCACGCGGAACTGCTGGAACACCGTGTGCGGTGACCCGCTGCCATAGATGACCGTGTTGTGCCGGTTCATGCCCAGGATCTCGCGGGCGCGCTCCTCGCCGTAGGCGGCGGCCAGCGTTTCAAAGTGCGCGCGCGATACCGGGTCGCGTTCGGCGGCGCCCGGGTTGAAGATGCCTTCCATATAGCCGTGGCCGTTTTCGTAGGCGCGCAGTTCCAGCTTTTCCCAGAACTCGTAGGGTTCGCCGTTGCCGTCCATGATGTGCAGCTCAAGCGGCATTTCGCCCATTTCCTTGGCCTCGTCGCGCGCGGCGGCGTAGGACGATTCATGCGTGACGCGGGCGTGCATGGTGTCGTGCAGGTTTTCGTAGAACACCTTCCAGTTTGACCGCTGCATCACGCGGAAGATGCCGCCCGCCACTTCCACCTCGCCTACCGGCGAGCGGTCGCACAGGTTGTCGATGGACGAGCGCACGCCGCCCAGGAAGTCGGCCAGCGCCGGGCCTTCCTTGGCCTGGCTGGCGAACACGAAGCCGCGATAGCTTTCCACGCGCGCCAGCCGGCGCATCGAGAACGCCGGGTCGGTGGGGTCATACGACGTGCCTTCCAGGCCCTGCTTGAGCGGCACGCCCAGATGGCTGCCGTCCAGCTTGAAGGTCCAGGCGTGGTACGGGCAGCGGAAGAACTTGCCCACGCAGCCTTCGCCATCCGCCACCACCTTGGCGCCCTTGTGCGGGCAGCGGTTGTACAGCACGTGCACATGTCCGTCGGACGCGCGCACCATCAGCACGTCCTGGTCGCCCACGCGGGTGGTGTGATAGTCGCCCGTCTTGGGCACCTGGCTTTCATGGCCCACGTAGATCCAGGCGCGGCCATAGATGCGCTGCATCTCCAGGTCGAAGATGGCGGGGTCGGTGTAGACCCCGCGATGCACGCTGTCGCCACGCACCATCGCGGACAGTTGTTCGTCGGTGTAAGACATGGGGGGCTCCTACTTGTTCTCGCTGTCTTTCCAGCGCGCCATCAGCGTGTTCGACGGCAGGGTTTCGTCCAGCAGCTTGGCGGCGGTTTCGCGGCCCGCTACCGGCAGGCCGGCGGGGTCCAGCAAGCCCACCTGCACCAGCACGCTGGCCTGGTCCCAATAGATGTGCTCGTGGTAGAGCTTGTCGCCCCGGAACTTCACAACGGCGATCAGCGGAATCTCAACCGGCCGGCCCGTGGGCGCCACGCCGGGCAGCATCCAGTCGATCTCGGTGGTGTGGGTGAAGCAGAACAGCAGTTCGTCCACGATCTGCGTGGCGCCCACCGTGCGCGACAGCGGAATCAAGCGCGTGTCGGGCGGGTTGCCGTTCACGAAATGGTGCTGGTAGAAGCGCGACAGTTCCTTGTGGCCCACGCCGCCCGTCATCGTGGGGATGTGGTTCACGTAGGGTTCGGCCACCATCGTGGCCATGGTGGCGGCCACGTCGCGCGTGCCGAATTCGTATTCGCAGTGCTTGTCCCACAGGTACGAATAATCGAACTCCGGGCCGATGGCGCGTTGCAGCGCGGCCATGCTGCGCTGGTGCGCCATCAGCGCCGACGGTTTGTCGTAGTGATCGCCGCCCGTGCGGGCGAACGCATGGTCCATGCCGGGGTACACATACAGTTCCACGCCGGGCTTGCCGCCCAGCGCATCCAGGATGCGCTGGCGCGCGGCGGGCGGACAGAAGCCATCCTGCTCGGCAATGTGCAGCACCAGGCGGCCGCGCAAGTTGGCCGCTTCGTCCAGGCTGTCTTCGATGCCCACGCCGTAATAGCCCACGGCCACGTCCACATCGGTACAACAGGCGGCCAGGTAGGCCAGCTTGCCGCCCAGGCAATAGCCCAGCACGCCGACGCCGCCCTGTTGCTCGGGCAACTCGCGCAGCATGGCGATGGTGGACGCGATGTCTTTCAGGCCCTGCTCAACGTCGAAGCCCTGGTAGAGCTCGAACGCGCGCGGCATGTCGGCCGGGCCGTCGGTCAGTTGAATGCCGGGCTGCTGGCGCCAGAACAGGTCGGGCACCAGCACCACATAGCCCTCTTCGGCCAGCAACTGCGCAGCGCGGCGCATGAAGTCGTTCACGCCGAAGATTTCCTGGCACAGCACCAGCCCGGGGCCATGGCCCGAGGCGGGCACGGCCAGATAGGCGCTGAATGTCTTGCCATCGTGCGAGGGAATGGTCACCTCGCGCGTCGAGATCTGTTGGGTCATTCGGTTCTCCTGTGTTGCTTGATGCCTGATGCAAGATGCCTGGGTTGCGTGGCCGGCCGCCTATTTCATCTGGCAGGTAGCGGCAAACGGGTCCTGGTACTGGGTCAGCACCGTGCCCGACAGCTTGTTGGCCAGCTTGCCGTCCGCGCCCGCTTCCACGACGCGCAGGTAGTAGTTCTGGATGGGGTATTGGTTGCGGTTGAACTTGAAGTCGCCCCGCACCGATTTGAAATCCGCGCGCCGCAGCGCCGGGCGCAGCGCGTCGGCGTCAAGCTTGCCGCCCGTTTGGCGCACGGCGCTGTCCAGCAGCATGGCGGCGTCATAGCCTTGCGAGGCATACAGCGTGGGCGTGCGCTTGTAGGTCTTCTTGAAGTCTTCAACGAATTTGCGGTTGGCGGGGTTGTCCAGATCGGCCGCCCATTGCGACGTGTTGCGCATGCCGGCGATCGGCGCGCCGACGGCGGCGATGGTGTCCTCGTCGCCCGAGAAGCCCGGCGCCAACAGCGCGATGTCCTTGGACAGGCCCGCGCCGTTGAACTGCTTGATGAAGTTCACGCCCATGCCGCCAGGCAGGAAGAAGAAGACCGCATCGGGCTTGCTGGCGCGCAAGCGCGAAATCTCAACGCCGTAGTCCAATTGGCCGAGCTGGGTGTAGATCTCTTCGGACAAGCCGCCCTTGTATAGACGCTTGAAACCCTTTAGCGACTCACGGCCGCCCGGGTAGTCGGGCGCGATCAGCGCCACGCTCTTGTAGCCCTGGTCCGTGGCGTACTTGCCCATGGCGGCCGGGATGTCTTCGTTCTGCCAGGCCACCGCGAAGAAGTTGGGGTTACAGCCCGCGCCCGCGTAGTTTTCGGGGCCGGTATTGGTGCTGAGGTAAATGGTGTCAGACTGCAAAATGGCCGGCATCACGGGCAGCAGCACGTTGGAAAACACGATCCCGGTCATGACGTCCACGCGGTCGCGCTTGAGCAGCCGTTCCACCGCCTGGCGGCCCGTATCCGCTTTTTGCTGGTCGTCGGCCACCACGACCTCGGCGGGCAGCCCGCCCAGCTTGCCGCCCGTATGTTGCAGCGCCAGATTGAAGCCGTCGCGGATCTCGTTGCCCAGCGCGGACCCCGGACCGGACAGCGTCGTCAGCATGCCTACCTTGACCTTGTCGGCCGCCGAGGCGCCAGCCATGGCGGACATACAGACCAGTGCCGCCAGCGCGCGCCGGCTCCAGAGATTTCGATTCATGGGCCACCTTCGATTCTGCCGCCAGCCGTGCTGGCGGAAAGCTGACAGATCCCGTCTGCCGTCGGACCACGCATGTCGCCGATCAAAGTCGCCAAGCTTACGCGCCGTGACGACGCCCTCCAAGAGCTGGGGAGAGCCTGCTGGCTAGCGTATGCCTCGCGGCCGCGCGGCTCTATCCGAATACGCGCAGTCTTATCCGGGATTCACTTAATTCCAAAGCCTGGACAGTTAATTTATTCTGGGCTGCTGATACGGGAGCGTTCCCGTCCCGGAGGCACCCATGCACGGCTGGTCCCGACTCGAACTGGCGCCGCTTTTCAAGCGGCGCGTGTTCAGCTCCACCCAACAGGACGAAACACGCACCCGCGTGTCGGAAGCGCTGAAGGAACACCGGCTGACATGGAAGGCGGGCCGCGTGGACGCCGAGCTGAACCGGGGCCGGTTCGGCTCGCTAACGGTCTGTACCTTGCGCTACGGCGCCGAAGTCCACATCGAACCCGACCGCCTGCAGGACTTCATGCTGGTGCAAGTGCCGCTGCGCGGCCGCGCGCGCATCGAATGCGGCAGCGAGCACGTGGACGCCCACCCCGACTGCGCCGCCGTCATCGCGCCCAACCGCCCGGTACGGCTGCACTGGGAGGCCGGCTGCGAACAACTGTTGTTGAAGATTCCGCGCGGCAAGCTCGAAGCCATGGGCCGCCGCGCCTTTGGCGACGCCGCCACGCTGGCGCTGGACTTCCACCCCGCCCTGCGCCTGGACAACCCGGTGGGCGCGGCCTGGCGCAGCATGGTCGCCAGCATGATCCACCTGCTGCCCACGCTGGATGACGGCGCGCGGCGCCCGCCCGCCGCGTGGCTGGAACACCTGGAAGACACGCTGGTGCTGCACCTGCTGTACAACCAGCCCAATAGCTGGCAAGCGCAGGCGGGGCAAGCCCAAGATCTGCCGCGCCGCCTGACACTGGCGGAATGCTATATGCGCGAGCACCTGTCGGCCCCGCTGACGCTGACGGACATCGCCCGCCACGCCGGCGCCAGCGTCACCGCGCTGACCCGCTTGTTCCAGGAACACCGCGACACCACGCCCATGATGGCGCTGCGGTCACTGCGCCTGGACACGGCAAGGCAGAAGCTGAAGACGAACGCCCACGCCAGCGTGACCGAAGTCGCGCTGGGCGTGGGGTTTGGACATCTGGGAAGGTTCTCGGAGTACTACCGGGAACGGTTTGGAGAACTGCCGCGCGAGACGCGGCGTGGGCAGGGGTAGAAAGCGCCCGGGGGCCGGAAAGCCCCCGGCCTCACATGGCCGTAGCCCGCACTGATCAGGCCGCCGGCACCACCGCCGTCACTTCGATTTCCACCTTGGCGCGGTCCTCGACCAGGTCGGCCACTTCCACCGCCGTCATCGCCGGGAAGTGCCGGCCGATGAATTCGCGGTAGTGCTTGCCGATGGCCGGATACGCGGCCACATAGGCTTCTTTGTCGGTGACGTACCAGGTCATCCGCACAATATGTTCGGGCTTGGCGCCGCCTTCGGCCAGGATGGCGACAATGTTCGACAGCGTCTGGCGGACCTGGTCCGCCAGGTCATCCGATTCGAATTGCTGCTGCCCATTCCACCCCACCTGCCCGCCTACAAACACGAGCTTGCTGCCCACCGTCATTTCGGTAAGCACACCATTCGAATAGCCCCGGGGCGCCATCCAATCCGGCGGTTGCAGAATCTTCATAACGTCTCATCCTATTTATAAAAAACAAACGACAGGGTGGTCTCGCGGCCTTACGCCGCGGGAACCAGATAAGCCTGCATGCGTTCCCGCAGGTCGGCAGGCATGGGCATGGACTTCATCGTCCGTAAATCCACCGTCACGATCGTCAGCGTGGCCGACAAGCGCAACTGTCCGTCCGGCCCTTCAAAGCGCACCAGCGCCTTGAAGGACGCGCCGCCAATGCGCTGGACCTCAAGCGTTTGGCGCAAGCGTTCATGCCAGCGGCTGGGCGCGCTGAAATCGCAGGTGACCGAGGCCATCGGCGTACCGATATGCCGATCGACATGCAGCGCATGAAACGGCAGGCCCATGCCCTTGTCGAACCATTCCTCGACAAAGTCATTGATCATCTCGAAATAGCGCGGATAGAAGACAATGCCCGCCGGGTCGCAATGACGGAAGCGGACTTCTACCTGGCTGGTGAATGCTGCGGACATGATGATTTCCTGATTACTTATTTCAACGACCGGTTCAAGCCATCTGGCGCAACGCAAAGCGCTGCAGCTTGCCCGTTTCGGTACGGGGCAGTGCGGCCACGAACTCGATGGCGCGCGGATATTTATACGGGGCGATGCTGGCCTTCACGAACGCCTGCATGTCGGCCACGAGCGCATCGCTGGGCGCAAAGCCCGGCTTGAGCACCACGAAGGCCTTGACCAACTGGCCGCGTTCGTCGTCCTGCGCTCCCACCACGCCGCATTCGGCCACGGCTTCGTGGCGCAGCAGCGCGTCTTCCACTTCGGGGCCGGCGATGTTGTAGCCCGCCGAGACAATCATGTCGTCATTGCGTGCCTGGTAATACAGATAGCCGTCGTCGTCCTGCATGAAGGTGTCGCCCGGCAGGTTCCAGCCCTGCTGCACGAAGCGGCGCTGGCGGTCGTCGGCCAGGTAGCGGCAGCCCGTGGGGCCCTTGATGGCCAGCCGCCCCACCGTGCCGTTGGGCACGGGCTGCATGTCGTCGTCCACCACTTGCGCCACATAGCCTGGCACGACCTTGCCGATGGCGCCGCGCTTGACGGCCTCGGGTGGGCTGGACACGAACACGTGGATCATTTCGGTGCCGCCGATGCCGTCGATCATTTCAATGCCGCTGGCCGCTTTCCACAACTGGCGCGTGGCATCCGGCAGCGCTTCGCCGGCAGACACGCTTTTCTTCAGCGAAGACAGATCAAACTTGCCTACCAGCGCGGCCATCTGGCGATAGAACGTGGGCGCGGTAAAGACGATGGTGGCGCGGAAGTCCTGGATCAGTTCCAGCAGGCTTTCCGGCGACAGCTTTTCGGCCAGCACGGTGCTGGCGCCCACGCGCAAGGGAAAGCACAGCAGGCCGCCCAGGCCGAACGTGAACGCCAGCGGCGGCGTGCCGCAGAAGATGTCGTCGGGGCCGGGCTTGATCACATGCTTGGGGAACAGGTCGCACATCGCCAGCACGTCGCGATGAAAGTGCATGCAGCCCTTGGGCGAACCCGTGGTGCCGCTGGTGAAGGCGATCAGGCAGACGTCATCGGCGGCGGTGTCGCAGGCCGTGAAATCGTCGGGCTTGGCCGCGGCCAACGCGTCCAGCGCATCGGGCGCGGCATCGTTGAAGTACATGACCTGCGCGAGTTCCGGGCAATGATGCTCGTGGCCGGGCTCGGCGCAGAAACGGGCTTCGTCCTTCAGGCGCGCATCGCACAGCACGGCCTGGATCTGGGCCTTTTCGATGATCTGCTTGAGTTCCTTGGCGCGCAGCAGCGGCATCGTGGGCACCGTCACCAAACCCGCCTTGATCGCGGCCAGCCACGAGGCCGCCATCATCGGGTTGTTCGGCCCGCGCAGCAGCAGGCGGTTGCCGGGAACTAGACCCATGTCTTCGGTCAGCACGCGCGCAATGCGGTTGGTAAGCGCAGCCAGTTCGCGATAGGTCATCGTGGCCTGCTTGTCGCCGTCGCGCCAGCGCAGCGCCACGCGGTCGGCAAAGCCGCGTTCGGCCATGGCGTCCACCAGTTCCACGGCGCAATTGAAGCGCTTGGGGTAGGCCACGTCGGGGCCATCAAGCAGGAATTCAGGCCATTGTTCGCCCGGGGGTAGGTTGTCCCGGGCGAAGGTGTCGGTGTGGGCGGATACTTCCATGAAATTCCCCTTGCTTGTGCGGTGTGGTTTGCTGTGCTGATGGCGAGAGCTCGATGGCCCTTTACGCCTTCAGCAGTTCACGGGCGATGATCAACTTCTGCACTTCGGTGGCGCCTTCGTAAATACGCAGCGCTCTGATTTCCCTGTAAAGCTTCTCCACCGGCATCCCCGACACCACGCCCGCGCCGCCAAACATCTGCAAGGCGCGGTCGATCACGGTCTGCGCCGATTCCGTGGCCATCATCTTGGCCATCGCGGCTTCGCGCGTGGTGCGCAGCTTTTGCACGTCGCGCATCCACGCGGCGCGATACGTCAGCAGCGCCGAGGCGTCGATGGCGGTGGCCATGTCGCCCAGCGCGGCTTGCGTCAGTTGCAGGTCGGCCAGCGTCTGGCCGAACATGCGGCGCGACTTGGCGCGCGCCAAGCCTTCGTCCAGCGCGCGGCGGGCGAACCCCAGCGCGGCGGCGGCCACCGAGGCGCGGAAGATATCCAGCGTCATCATGGCCAGCTTGAAGCCCTGGCCCGCATCACCCAGGCGGTGCGAGGCCGGGATGCGGCAGTTGTCGAAGGTGATCGTGGCCAGTGGATGCGGGGCGATGAGTTCGATGCGTTCGCTGACCTCGAAGCCCGGAGTGTCGGCATCCACCACGAAGGCGCTGATGCCGCGCGCGCCCGGCGCTTCGCCGGTGCGGGCGAAGACGACGTAGAAGTCCGCGATGCCGCCGTTGGAAATCCAGGTCTTGGCGCCGTTCAGCACGTAGTGCTCGCCGTCCAGCTTGGCCTCGCAGGCAAGTGCGGCCACATCCGAGCCCGCGTCGGGCTCGGACAGCGCGAAGGCGGCGATGGCCTCGCCGCGCGCCACGCGCGGCAGGTAGTGCTGGCGCAGTTCGTCAGAGCCCATCAAGGAGATGGCGCCGCTGCCCAGGCCCTGCATGGCGAAAGCGAAGTCCGCCAGCCCTTCGTGGCGGGCGAACGTTTCGCGCAGGATGCAGACGGCGCGGGAATCGACTTCCGGCAACGCGCCACCCCAGGCGCCGCCCGGGCCGCCCGCGACCGCATAGCGCAGCCAGCCGGCCTGGCCCATGGCCTTGACCAGTTTCTTGCAGGCCGCGTCGGCGTCGTGATGGTCCACGTCGCCCAAGGACGCTTCGCACCAGGCGTCGACGTCGTGCGCCAGCTTGCGGTGCGCGTCGTCAAAAAAGGGCCAGTCCAGCCAGCTTGCATCACGCATCATCAGTTCCCCTCGAAGACGGGCTTTTGCTTGGCCACGAAGGCCTCGTAGGCGCGGTGGAAGTCGCGCGTCTGCATGCAGATGGCCTGGGCCTCGGCTTCGGCCTCGATGGCCTCGTCCACACCCATGTTCCATTCCTGGTGCAGCAGCTTCTTGGTGACGCCGTGCGCGAAGGTGGGGCCGGCGGCCAGTTGCGCGGCCAGCGTCTGCGCGGCCTCGGCCAAGGTGGCGGAATCGTGCAGCGCGTTGAAGAAGCCCCAGCTGGCGCCTTCGTCAGCCGTCATGGCGCGGCCGGTGTACAGCAATTCAGAGGCGCGGCCCTGGCCGATCATGCGCGGCAGCAAGGTGCAGGCGCCCATGTCGGCGCCGGCCAAACCTACGCGGGTGAACAGGAAGGCGGTACGCGCGGCGGGCGTGCCCAGCCGCATGTCGGCGGCCAGCGCCACCATGGCACCCGCGCCCGCGCACACGCCGTCCACCGCCGCCACGATGGGTTGCGGGCAGGCGCGCATGGCCTTGACCAGGTCGCCCGTCATGCGGGTGAAGTCCAGCAGTTCGGGCATGCTCATCTTGGTCAGCGGCCCGATGATTTCATGCACATCGCCGCCCGAGCAGAAGTTGCCGCCCGCGCCCGTCACCACCACCACCTTCACGTCGGTGGCATACACCAGCGAGCGGAACAGGTCGCGCAGTTCGGCGTAGGAATCGAACGTCAACGGGTTCTTGCGTTCGGGCCGGTTCAGCGTAACCGTGCCGATCTTGCCGTCGGCCGACACCTCCCACAGGAACGTCTTGGCCTGGTAACCGGCCAGCGGGCGCCTGTGGTGCTTCATGGTGTGCTCTTCGGACTGGGTGCTCATGGTGTCTCCGTTCGTTATCCAGGGGTTGATGGGGCGCCGGGCTTAGCCGGTCATCACTTCGCCGCCGTCCACGGCGATCGCCTGCCCATTGACCGAGGCGGAGGCCGGCAGCGCCAGCCAGGCCACGGTTTCGGCCACTTCCTCGGGCTGCACCAGGCGGCCTTGGGGGTTGCGCTCGGCCAGCTTGGCGCGGGCGGCGTCCGGCGTCATGCCGGTCTTTTCCACGATATTGGCGACCGCACCGCGCACGATGTCGGTCTCGGTATAGCCGGGGCAGACGGCGTTGACGGTCACGCCCTTTTGCGCGGTTTCCAGCGCCAGCGAACGGGTCAGCCCGATCACGCCATGCTTGGCGGCGCAGTAAGCGCTGACATAGCCGTAGCCGATCAGGCCGGCGGTGCTGGCCACGTTGATGACGCGGCCCCACTTGGCTTGCAGCATGCCGGGCAGCGCGGCCTGGATGCAATGGAACGTGCCGGTCAGGTTGACGGCAATCATCTGGTGCCAGAGCGCGGCGTCGGTGCGGTCAAAGCGCTGGCTGACGGCTTGGCCGGCGTTGTTCACCAGCACCAGCACCGGGCCGAATTCGGTTTCGGCCTGGGCAAAGGCGGCACGCACCGAGGCTTCGTCCGCGATGTCGGCGCTAACCGCCTGCACCTGCCCCACACTGGCCAGGCTGTCGGCGGCGGCATCCAGCGCCGCGCCATCGCGGCCCAGCAGCGTGACGCGCGCGCCGCGCGCCAGCAGCGCCCGCGCGCTGGCCAGGCCGATGCCGCGCGCGCCGCCCGTCACCAGCGCGTGGCGACCGGCCAAGGGTTGCGCAAGGCTCGTCATTTGATGTCCAGTTGCGCCATGGCGGCGGCGCGTTCGAAGTTGGTTTCCAGTTGGCGCTTGCCCGCGAAATACTGGCTGGGCCAGGCGATGTCACGATAGCCCACGCGCGCGGCTTCGCGCAGCGTCCAGGAGGCGTCGGCCAAGTGGGGACGCGCCAGGGCGCACAGGTCGGCACGGCCCGACGCGATGATGCCGTTGGCGTGGTCGGCTTCGAAGATGGCACCCACCGCAATGGTGGGGATGCCCGCTTCGTTGCGCACGCGGTCGGCGAACGGAGTCTGGAACATGCGGCCGTAGACGGGCTTTTCTTCCTTGCTGACCTGGCCGGACGAGCAGTCGATCATGTCGGCGCCGGCGGCCTTGAAGTAGCGCGCGATGTCCACCGCGTCATCAGCGGTGATGCCGCCTTCGACCCAGTCGCTGGCGGAAATCCGCACCGACATGGGCTTGTCTTCGGGCCAGACGGCGCGCACGGCCTTGAACACTTCCAGCGGGAAGCGCAGGCGGTTTTCCAGGCTGCCGCCGTATTCGTCGTCACGGTGGTTGGTCAGGGGCGAGATGAAGCTGGACAGCAGGTAGCCGTGGGCGCAGTGCAGTTCCAGCCAGTCAAAACCGGCCTGCTCGGCGCGGCGGGCGGCGGCAACGAAGTTGTCGCGCGCGTCGTCCATGTCGGCGCGCGTCATGGCGCGCGGCGTTTGCGACACGCCTTCGATGTACGGCAAGGCGGACGCCGACAGCAGCGGCCAATTGCCTTCGGCCAGGGGGTGATCGATTTTCTGCCAGCCCAGCTGCGTGGAGCCCTTGCGGCCGGCATGGCCCAACTGCACGCCGATGCGGGCGTCGCTATTGCCGTGCACAAAATCCACGATGCGGGTGAATGCCTGCGCCTGCTCGTCGTTCCACAAGCCCGGGCAGCCCGGGGTGATGCGGCCATCCGGCGACACGCAGGTCATTTCCACCATGACCAGGCCGGCGCCGCCCATGGCGCGCGCGCCCAGGTGCACCAGGTGGAAATCGCCCGGCACGCCGTCGGTGCAGGAATACATGGCCATGGGGGACACCAGAATGCGGTTCTTCAACCGTACGCCACGCACCTGGTACGGCGTCAGCATCGGGATGGCGGGACGCTGGCCGGACGCGGTGGGCGCGCCGGCGCGTTCGGCGATCCAGCGCTCAAAGCCTTCCAGCCAGGCCGGGTCGCGCAAGCGCAGGTTTTCGTGCGAGATGCGCTGCGAGCGGGTCAGCAGCGAGTAGGCGAATTGCTCGGGTTCCAGTTCGGCGTAGCGCTCGACGTTTTCGAACCACTCGGTGGAGTTGCGGGCGGCGTTCTGGATCTTCAGGACCTCGACGCTACGGACTTCCTCGTAGTGCTTCAGGCCCGCTTCGACGCTGCCTTCGGCGCCGCTCAGGCAGCGCGCGAGTTCGATGGAATCTTCAAGCGCCAATTTGGTGCCGGAGCCGATGGAGAAGTGCGCGGTGTGCGCGGCATCGCCCATCAGCACGACGGGCACGCGGCGCTGGCCGCGCGCCGTGTCCAGTGTGTTCCAGTGCACCCAGGTGTTGCAGATGACGCGCGGGAAACGAATCCAGATGGCGGACCCGCGCAGGTGCGTGGCGTTGCTGATCAGCGCATTGCCGTCCAGCCAGGGCGCGAACAGTTTTTCGCAGTAGGCAATGCCTTCTTCCTGGCTCATCTGCTCGATGCCGGCAGCCTGCCAGGTTTCCTCGGGCGTTTCCACGATGAAGGTGGACATGCCGTCTTCGTAGCGGTAGGCATGCGCCTGGAACCAGCCGTGTTCGGTCTGGACGAAGGCGAAGGTGAAGGCGTCGAACACCTTCTTGGTGCCCAGCCAGACGAAGCGGCAGCGGCGCTGGTCGATGTCGGGGTGGAAGGTGTCGGCGTAGCGGGTGCGGACCTGGCTGTTGATGCCGTCGGACGCAATGACGAGATCGGCGTCGTATTCCCGGGCGATGGCCTGGTCGTCCTGGACGAAGTTCTCGAACACCAGCTTCACACCCACGTCTTCGCAACGCGCCTGCAAGATGTTCAAGAGCTTCTTGCGGCCGATGCCGATAAAGCCGTGGCCACTGCTGCGGATGCTGCGGCCCTTGAAGTGGATGTCGATGTCATCCCAATGGTTGAACGCGTCGCCAATGGTCTGAGCGGAAACGGGGTCTGCCTCGCGCAGGTTCTGCATGGTGGCGTCGGAGAACACCACGCCCCATCCAAAAGTGTCATACGGACGATTGCGTTCGATGACAGTGACGTCGTTGGCGGGGTTCTGCAGTTTCATGAGCAGACCGAAATACAGGCCGGCGGGACCGCCGCCGATGCAGACTATTTTCATTGCCGTAACGCTCCGAGGTACGCGACAGTCGCTCGTTTATCGGGAGCGGGGCGCCGCGGATATTTAGGTCTGGATAGTTTAGGCTTGAAATATATACCCGAAGTGAGGGGTTCGCAAATGGGGGAAAGCTATTAGGCGGGAATGAAATGGGGGACGCGGTGGTGGAGGGGGAAGAGATGGGTTACGTGCGCTGGGCGCCGGGGTTCGCGGGACGAACAATCGCGCACTTCACCCATCCTACGTAGGATGGGTGCGGCGCGCCCACATGAAGAGAAGAACAACACCCCCCATCGCGCAAACCCATCAGCAGCGCCCCGCCCCGAGACAACGTATGAACCGCGCCCACGTAGGATGGGTGTAGCGCGCGCAAATGAAGAGAAGAACAACACCCCCCATCGCGCAAACCCATCAGCAGCGCCCCGCCCCAAGACAACGTATGAACCGCGGCCCCGTAGGATGGGTGTAGCGCGCGCAAATGAAGAGAAGAACAACACCCCCCATCGCGCAAACCCATCAGCAGCGCCCCGCCCCAAGACAACGTATGAACCGCGGCCCCGTAGGATGGGTGTAGCGCGCGCAAATGAAGAGAAGAACAACACCCCCATCGCGCAAACCCATCAGCAGCGCCCCGCCCCAAGACAACGTATGAACCGCGGTCACGTAGGATGGGTGTAGCGCGCAAATGAAGAGAAGAACAACACCCCCCATCGCGCAAACCCATCAGCAGCGCCCCGCCCCAAGACAACGTATGAACCGCGGCCCAGTAGGATGGGTGTAGCGCGCGCAAATGAAGAGAAGAACAACACCCCCCATCGCGCAAACCCATCAGCAGCGCCCCGCCCCGAGACAACGTATGAACCGCGGCCCAGTAGGATGGGTGTAGCGCGCGCACATGAAGAGAAGGACAACACCTCCAGCGCGCGAACCCATCAGCAGCGCCCCGACCCAAGACATCCCGTCGCCGGAGATGGGTTACGTGCGATCGGCTTCTGCGTTCGCGGGGCCGCCTTCGCGCACTTCATCCATCCTACGAGACGTATACCTACCTGCCCCGCAGCCACTCCTCCAATTCCTCCGCCGGCAACGGCGGCGAAAACAAGAACCCCTGTCCCGCCGCGCAGCCCTGCTCGATCAGGAACCTGCGCTGCTCTTCGTTCTCGACCCCTTCGGCCACTACCGGCAGGCTCAGGCTTTCTCCGATCCTGATGACGGCGCTGGTAAGGGCCCGCGCCGCATCGTCGCTTTCCAGGCCCTGCACGAAACTGCGGTCCAGTTTCAACTCATCCACGATCAAGCGCCGCAAGTGCCCCAGGCTGGAATACCCCGTGCCGAAGTCATCCATCGACAGCCTTACCCCCAGCCGATGCAGCTCGGCAATGGTGCGCAGCGTACCGGCCGTGGCATCCAGCACCACGCCTTCGGTAATTTCCAGCATCAAATCCGCCGGCGCCAAGCCGAACTCGGCCAGGGTCGCCGCAATCATCCGTGGCAGGTTCAGGTTGTGGAAATTGGTCGCCGACAGGTTCACCGACACCGACGGCACCCGCAGGCCGTTGTTGCGCCAGATAGCCAGTTGCGAACACGCCTCGCGCAGCGCCCAATCACCCAGGTCGCCGATCAGCCCGCATTCCTCGGCCAGCGGCACGAAGCGCACGGGCGAAATATCGCCCAGCGTGGGATGACGCCAGCGGGCCAGCGCCTCGACCCCATACAGGCTGCCGTTCTTCAACCCCACCTGCGGCTGATAGTGCAAGCGCAGCGCCTTGGCTTCCAGCGCATCGCGCAGCGCGGCTTCCAGGGCCAGGCGTTCTTGCGCCTGGCGGTTCATTTCGGCGCTGAAGAACGAGATGCGGTTGCGGCCCGCCGTCTTGGCCTGGTACATGGCCATATCGGCGTGGCGCAGCAAGGTATCCATGTCGCGCCCGTTTTCCGGGAACACGCTGATGCCGATGCTGACCGACGGATTCAGCGTAATACCGCCCACCGTGAACGGCTGCGCCAGCGCCACCAGCACATGTTCGGCGGCCGCGGTCAGGCGGCCGTGTTCGAAGTCCGGCATCAGCATCACGAACTCGTCGCCCGACAGGCGGCCCACGATGTCCGACGCGCGCGCCAGGCGGCGCAGACGTTGCGCCACATCGCGCAGCAACGCATCGCCCACCGGATGGCCCAGCGTGTCGTTGACCTGCTTGAAGCGGTCCAGATCCAGGAACAGCACCGCCACGCGCTTGCGTTCCGGTTCGGCGCGCGCGATGGCCTGCTCGGCTTGCGCCAGCAGCAGATTACGGTTCGGCAGGCCGGTCAGCTCGTCGTAGAACGCCAGTTGCCGGATGCGGGCGCGCGCTTCCTCGCGTTCCAGCGCCAGCGCGCACAGGTAGACGCACACGTCGACCAGGCGATGATGGAAATCATCAGGCAGGCGGCGTTCGCGGAAATAGAACCCGAAGGTGCCGATCACCCTGCCATCGCTGGACTTGATGGGAGATGACCAGCACGCCTTGATGTCGTCCGGCAAGGGAAGATGGCGGTAATCGTCCCACAGCGGGTCAGTGGCGATGTCCGGCACGATGACCGGGCGGCCCAGAAAGGCCGACGTGCCGCAGGCGCCCACTTGCGGCCCGATCTTCACGCCGTCCAGCGCGTTTGAATAGGCCTCCGGCATGCTGGGTGCGGCCAGCGGCCGCAGATGGCCGGTATCGTCCACGCGCAAGACCGTGGCCGCCACTTCGGGCGCCAGGCGCTCGACCTCGCGGCACACCATGTTCATGACTTCAACCACCGAAGCCTCGTTGACCATGGCCTGCAACACGCGCCGCTGCAATACCTCATGCACCTTGGTGGGCGTAATGTCGGTCAGCACGTCGACGATATTGACCAGCGTACCCCGGTCATCGAAGACGGAATTGGCCATGACCGACACCCACAGCGGCTTGCCGCAGCGGTCATAGACCAGCACGTCCTTGTGGAAGCCTTCGCGGCAGGCGATGCGGCGGTCCAGCTCTTCGCGGGTGCCGCCATCGGGGCGACCGCCGGCCAGCAACTCGCCCAGCTCCTGCTGTAGCGCGTCGCCGCGCGCAAAGCCCAGCATGCGTTGAAAACCATCGTTCACGTAGACGATGCGGCCATCCGAGCCGGATACCGCGACCGCGTTGCCGGTTTCATTGATGCCCAGCAGCAGCAGGCGGATTTCTTCCTGGCGTTCGGCATCGGCGATGGATTTGCGCGACACGACCGACACGCGGGCGGTCAGGCCGTCGTCGCCCGGCAAGGGCAGATAGGTGGCTTCGATCCACAAACTACCGCCGTCTTTCATGCGGTAGCGGCAGGTACCCGAAAAGTGTTCGCCCCGACGCAGCCGGGCCCACACCTGCTCGCCGCTGGCGATGCCCTTGCCTTCGTCCACGCTGTCGCACAGCATGTCGTGGCGCAGCAGCAAGGCCTCGTCAAGGGTGTAGCCCACGGCCGCCAGGAAATTGGCATTGGCGTTAAGCAGCGCGCCGTCCGTATCGAAATCGAACAGCAACAGCGCCCGGTCCATCGACGCCAGATAATTGTCGGCATGCCACGCGGCGCCCTGGGGGCCCGCGCTTGAAACGCTTGCTTGAGTGTCAAGCATAAGGGGCTCCATACCGGAATACAGCGGTTCCGGTTTCATTCAGCGCTTAGGAAAACCAAGGGCGACGCGGTCGCGTCCGTCCTGCTTGGCCAGATACAGCGCCTGGTCCGCGCGGCTCAGCGTCTCCGAGAAGGTTTCTCCCAACTGGTGATGCGCCATGCCGATGCTTACCGTCAGCCTCAATACGTCGTTTTCGCCCGCCGCCACCGCCAGTCCGCGCACCGCGCCGACCAGCCGGTCCATGACGCCCTGGGCGGCTTCGGGTTGGGTGTTGGGCAGCATCACCAGGAATTCCTCGCCGCCCCAACGGCCGCACATATCGTATTCACGCAGGCTTTCGCCCAGCACGCCCGCCAGTTCGACCAGGGCGCGGTCGCCCGTTTCGTGGCCGTAGCGGTCGTTGACCGCCTTGAAGTGATCCACGTCCAGCATGGCCACCACAAAGCTCTCTCCGCTGCGCGCGGCGCGCTCCACTTCCTTCTTGATCATGTCCATCAACGCGCGCCGGTTGAGCAGGCCGGTCAGCGGGTCGCGGCTGGACGTTTCCGCAAGCGCCGTGTTCAGGTCGCGCATCATGTTCTGGTAGTGATCGGATATGCGCGCAATGCGCGTCAAGCGCCGCAATTGGCGGTCGAACTGGTCGCATAGCCCCAGCTCTCGCTCGTGCGCCATGGACTGATAGGCGTCCGACAACTGGGTCACGCGCTCGATCCGCGCCATCTGGTCCGCCGTATGCCGCCACAGCGCCTCCAGCGCTTCGCGCAGCGGGTGTCCGGCATGGGTGGGATCAGCCAGCAGTTCGGCGATGCGGCGATCCAGTTCGGCGGCGCCCGGCTTCATTCGCGGCCAACCACCGAGAACGGAAAGGTGCAGTCTTCCTTGAATTCCTCGGCCAATTCGCCGACGCGCTCGTTGCGCTTGTCGTAGAACCAGGTGACGCTGACCTCGCGGCCCTTGCAATGGGCGGCTTCGAGCAGGTCGAAGACGTCCATGACGGACTTGATGCTGCTGGTATTGAGGTACAGCAGTTCCAGTTCCAGGTTCAGCGGGGCGGCCGTGTTCAGCAGATAGGCTTCGACCCATTCGATCACCGGACCGAACAGTTCAAAGGAATTCTCGGGATAGGAGTCGCCGCGCATCGCCAGCACGCCGGCGGCGGCGTCGGCGGTGATGGCGGGCGTGGACTGCGTCCCGGGAATGTTCAGGTCTTTCATCAGATACTCCGAAAATGATTCTTTGATGCGCGCGGAGCCTTCAAATCACGACGCTCAGGCTGAAGAACGCCTTGCCTTCGTGCGCGGTGGGCGTCAGGCTGGCTTCCAGCGGAGCGCCGGCGCGCCGCGCGATATCGATCAAGCCCAAGCCCGCGCCCGAGGCCACGCCCTGGGCACGCGGCTTGTGCAGCTGTGTCTTGTATTCGGCCTTCAACGCCGCCTTGTCCAGCGCGGCAAGTTCGCGGATGCGGGCGACCAGCGCGTGGCCATCGTCGGACTTGACCAGGTTGCCCGCCGACACCACGTAGCGGCTTTCGTCGCGGCGGCCGATGACGACCGTGGCGCTGGCCTCGGCATCGCCATTGGCGGCGGCGTACTGGCGGATGTTCTGGATCATTTCGATATAGACCGAAAAGACGTCCATGGCTTCCGCCGGGCGCGCATGTTCCGCATTCAGGTAATTCTTGAGCGCGTTGCCGATTTCTTCGATCAGGCTGCGGGAGATCGGCCCGTTAAAGCAGAGCAGGGTCCGGTTCTGGTTGAACCGTTCACCCAGCGCGTAGAGATCGGAGGCATTCATAGGGGTTACCGCCCTGATAACGATTATTCGAAACGGAAAGACAACAGGGTGATGTCGTCGCGTTGCGGACGGCCACCCTGGTATTCGGCCAGCGCTTGCGAAAACGCGGCGGCCTGTTCTGTTAACGGCCGGCGCGCGTGTCTCTTGAGCATTTCCGCAAAACGGGTGTTGCCAAAGCCAAAGCCGTGCTCGCCGCCCGCCTGGTCCAGGAAGCCGTCGGTGGCCAGGTAGTACGTCCAGCCGGCCTCCAATTGCACGTCGATGTTTTCATAGCGGCCAACCCGCTTGTCGCCCAGCGCGCGCTTGCCGCCGGGCACTTCACGCAAGGTCTCGCCATCGCTGGCGTACAGGCTGATCTTGGCGCCCGCATAGCGCAGGCGCCCGGATTGGCGGTCAATATATACCAGGCCCGCGTCGGTATTGGTGGCCAGCGCGCGCGGCAATTGCGCATCCGCAAGCATGGCGCGGATGGCGCCGTCGGTGCGGGTCAGGACGCCGGCGGGGTCGGCGGGACCGACCTCGGTGATCGCCAGGTCAATGGCGGCGCGCGCCAGCATGGTCATCAGCGCGCCGGGCACGCCATGGCCCGCGCAGTCCATGATGCCCAGCAGGCAGTTGGCGCCGTCGGAGCGGAACACGTAGAAGTCGCCGCCCACCACATCACGCGGCTTCCACAGCACGAAATGGTGCGCGCCCAGCGACTGCGTCAGTTGGCGGTCGGGCAGGATGGCGCGCTGGATCAGGCTGGCGTAGTCGATGGAGTCGCCAATTTTCTTGTGCGCGGCGGCCATGGCGCGGTTGGCGTCTTCCAGCGCCGAGGTGCGTTCGCGCACCTTGGTCTCCAGTTCGGCCGTGTGCTGGCGGACCTTGTCGGCCATGACGCCGAAGGCGCGGCTCAGGTCGCCGATTTCGTCCTGGCCGCCCGGCGGCAGGCGCACGTCGTAGCTGCCGTCCGCAATGGCGCGGGCCGATTGCTGCAGGCGGCGCAAGGGGCGCAGCATCAAGCGCTCGATGGCGAAACCGAAGCACAGCAGCATGGCGGCAAACAGCACCACCAGGCCGATGGCGGCCGGCCACAGCCAGTCGGTGTCCAGCACGCGCGCGGCGCCCAGGTCCACCACCGTCAGCACGTGCCAGTGCAGCTCGGGCATATAGGCCACCGACACCAGTTGGCGCGTGCCGTCCATGCTGACCCACGCCGTCTGCACCGATTGCGGGTCGGCTTGCGCCGCATGCATGGCCGAGCGCAGTTCGTCCCGGCCCGGGCCCGCGTCCAACAGGTTGTACACGCGCCCGCGATCGGCGGCGCCGCCACCCGCGCCGGAGTTATAGGCGATCAGCGAGGCGTCCATGTGCGCCTGGATGGCGCCCTCTTCGTCCACGATGATGGGGGTGACGCCAGGCTGGCCGCTGTTGACGAATTCCCGCAGGAAGCCGCCCACGTCCAGACCCGCGCCAGTCAGCCCCACAACCTTGTTGCCGTCGCGCACCTGGACGTTGATCCACACTTTGGTGGTCTTCAGCTTCAGGTCGGGGTTGACGTTGATGTTGTATTTGGCGGGCGATTTCAGCGACGCGTAGAACCAGCCGTCGTCGGCCGCGCTAGGGCTGAGCGTATAGCGCGGCGCTTCGGACAGCGGCTTGTCGTCGTTGAAGTAGTAGTTGCCGGTGGCGGCGCTGGCGATGAAATAGGCGCGTCCAAGCAAATCGCGCCGGTAGCCATCCGCTTCTCGAAAGAACAATTCGCGCGCGGCCGGGTCGCTTTCGTTGCGCAGCCAGCGGCGGGTGACTTCGCTGTCGGCCAGGCGCAAGGACAATGCCAGTTCACGGGACACCGGCGCCAGGATGCGTTGCCGGTTCAATTGCGTGAAGTTGTCGGCGAAGGCGCGTCCGAAGTGGTCCCTGACCCCATCCAGCACCAACCAACCGATTACCGCCGCGGGCGCCAGGGCGACCACGCACGCCAACAACAGCGCCATCAATGATTTTTTGCGCAAACCCCATTTCGCCATGCGAAGTCTTCCTGACAGCTTGATAAGACGTACTTGCGTAACGTGCGTGCCCACTCGGTAGGCTCGCGAAGGGCCTGGCGGGACAAGTGTAGAGAACAGCCGGGGCAATTGAAACAGGCGCAAACATCAAGATTCAGTGCAGACACCTTGTGTTTCAGCCCAGCAATGAAAATGGCGGTTTATTGCGATTTATATCTAATTTTTCTTTCGCTCACCCGCGCATTGTGCAGCTTTATTACTACACGCCCAGATAGCGTTCCCATAGGCCGCGGTCCGCATCCAGGGCCTTGGAATCGCCCGTCCAGACGACCTTGCCGCGTTCCAGGATGACGTGCTGGTCGGCCAGGCTCAGCAATCTTTCAACATATTTGTCGATGACCAGGATGGTCTGGCCCGCTTGGCGCAGGCGCGCCAGGCACATCCAGATTTCTTCGCGGATCTTGGGCGCCAGGCCTTCCGTGGCTTCGTCCAGGATCAGCAGGCGCGGGTTGGTGACCAGGGCGCGGCCGATGGCCAGCATCTGCTGCTCGCCGCCCGACAACTGGTTGCCCATGTTGCGGGCGCGTTCGCGCAGGCGTGGAAACAGCTCGAACACGCGGTCCGGCGTCCAGGGTTCACCGATGCCGGGATTGCGCGAGGCGGTAAACGCCGTGAGGTGTTCGCGCACCGTAAGGTTGGGAAAGCACTGCCGCCCCTCGGGCACGATGGCCACGCCGGCGCGCGCGATGCGATCGGAGCTCCAGCCGCTGATGTCCTGGCCCGCGAAATGGATCTTGCCGCCACGCAGTGGCAACTGGCCGAAGAGCGTGCGCAGCAGCGTGGTCTTGCCCATGCCGTTGCGGCCCAGCAAGGTCACCACCTGGCCGGCGCCAATCTGCAGGTCCACGCCAAACAGCACCTGGCTGGCGCCGTAGCCGCTTTGAGCGGATTCGATGGTGAGCATCATGCGGTCTCCTCGTCGCCCAGATAGGCTTGCCGCACTTCCGGATTGGCGCGGATTTCGTCGGGGGTGCCGGTGGCAATGACGCGGCCATACACCAGCACCGACAGACGGTCGGCCAGGCGGAACACCGCCTGCATGTCGTGTTCAACCAGCAGCATGGCGGCGCGGCCCCGCAGGGATTCGATCAATTCGGTCAGGCGCACGGTTTCGTCCGGCCCCATGCCGGCCATGGGCTCGTCCAGCAACAGCACGCTGGGGCGCGCGGCCAAGGCCAGGGCGAACTCCACCTTGCGTTGTTCGCCGTGCGGCAGCGTGCCGGCCGGGCGTTCCAGCAGGCTGGCGTCGATGGCGCATTCCCGCGCCAGCTCGCGCGCCTGTTCGTACAGCGCGGTCTGGGCCGTGCGCGGCGACCAGAAGCGGAAGCTGCTGCCCGCGTGCGCCTGCACCGCCAGCACCAGGTTGTCCAACACGGTGGACTGCTTGAAGATGTTGGTGATCTGGTAGGACCGCGACAGCCCGGCTGCCACGCGCTGGTGCGCGTTCATGCTGGTGACGTCGCGCCCACCCACGGTCAGCGTGCCGGAATCCGCCGCCAGCGTGCCTGACAGCAGATGGATCAGCGTGGACTTGCCGGCGCCGTTGGGGCCGATCAGCGCGTGGATTTCGCCCGGGTTCAGGGATAGCGACACGTTGTCGGTGGCGACCAGGGCGCCAAAGCGGCGCACCAGGCCGGTGGCCTGCAAGGCCGGCACGCCCGAGTTGTTGTTGGTGTTGGATGCCAGGTTCATGATCCCACCTTGCCGGATTGGGCCGCGGCGCGTCCGCCGAACATCGGGCCGAACAGGCCGACCAGACCGCGCGGCGCGCCAAACACCACACACAGCAGCAGCACGCCCAGGGGCAGGTGCCAGTATTCGGTCCACAGGCGCAGCACTTCTTCCAGCGTCAGCATCACCACCGCGCCGGCCACACCGCCCCAGCGCAGGCCGATGCCGCCCACCAGCACCATGATCAGCAGGTTGGCCGACTGGGTCCATTGCATCAGGTTGGGCGAGATGAACAGGTTGTGGTTGGCCAGCAGCGCGCCCGCCAGGCCCGCCGCCGCGCCGCTCAGCGTGAAGGCCACGAGCTTGATGCGGTAGACCGGATAGCCCATGGCTTCCATGCGCGATTCGTTTTCGCGGATGCCCTGCAAGGCGGTGCCGAAACGCGAAGACACCACGCGGCTGAATACCCACATCAACACCGCGAACAGCGCCAGCACCAGGTAATAGAAGCTGACGTCGTTGGCCAGGTCGATGCCCGGCAGCGTGGAATAGCCGGGCAGGTTCAGCCCGTCTTCCCCGCCGTACTGGCGCAGCGAAATGAAGATGTAGTAGAGCATCTGCGCGAACGCCAGCGTGATCATGATGAAGTACACGCCACGGGTGCGCAGCGAGATCGCGCCCGTGATTGCCGCCAGCACGCCAGCCAGCACCATGGCCACCGGCCAGACGATCAGCGCCGACGTGACGCCCGACATGGCCAGGATGCCGACGGCGTAGGCGCCCGCGCCGAAGAAGGCCGCGTGCCCCAGCGCCACCATGCCGCCATAGCCCAGGATCAAGTTCAGGCTGGTCGCGGCCAGCGCGTAGATCAGCACGCGGCGCACGAAGGATATGTAGAAGTCCAGGCCCAGCGCCGGGGCCACCAGCGGGAACACCGCCAGCGCCAGCAGCAGGAGAACGGTCCAGATTGTGCTTTTCATCATCAACCCCGCGCCGGAAACAGGCCAGAGGGCCGGAACACCAGCACAGCCGCCATCAATACGTAAATGGCGATGGCGGCCAGCGTCGGGCCGACGCTGGAGGCCACGGCCGGCGAAAAGATCTGGCGCAGCAGCATGGGCAGGAAGGCCCGCCCCGCCGTGTCCACCATGCCCACCAGCAGCGCACCCACAAAGGCGCCGCGAATGGAACCGATGCCACCGATGACGATGCACACCAGCACCAGGATCAGGATGTCTTCGCCCATGCCCAACTGCACGGCGGTGATCGGCCCAAGCAGCGCCCCGGCCACGGCGGCCAGCATCGCACCCAGCACGAACACGCCCAGGAACAGCAGCGGTACGCGCACGCCCATCAGCGTGGCCATCTGCCGGTTGGACGCCCCGGCCCGCACCAGCACGCCGGCACGGGTGCGCGTCACGAACCAGTACAGGCCCGCGGCGGCGGCCACGCCGAACACAATGATCATCAAGCGGTAGGCGGGATACAGCAGGTCGGGCATCAAGCGCACGGGACCTGACAGCATGGCCGGCATGTTCAGCATGACGGGGGCAGGCCCCCAGATCATCTTGACCAGGTCATTGGCGATAAGAATGACAGCGTAGGTACCCAGCACCTGGGCCAGGTGGTCGCGCAGCGCCAGGCGGCGGATCAGCGTCAGTTCCAGCACCACGCCGACCAGGCCGGTGGCGACGGCCGCCACCAGGACGGCGGCGGTGAATGAACCTGTGCGCTGCATGGTTTCGGCGGCGACATAGGCGCCGGCCATGTAGAGCGAGCCGTGAGCCAGATTCATGATGTCCATGATGCCGAAAACCAGGGTCAGCCCGGCCGCGATCAAAAACAACATCAACCCAAACTGCAGACCGTTCAGCAATTGCTCGACGATCAGCGTAAACGTCATGAACACTTCCCCCTGCCGCGAACCTTGATGGCGGTGCGCGTGCGATTCGAACCTGCATTGGACGGCGGCACGCGCCGGCCGCGTCCGGCATGGCCGGAAAGCGCGGCTGACGTGTGCTTGGGCGTCTTACCTCAGAGCTTGCACTCGCCGACGTAGACGTCCTGGTACTTGTCGAACACCTTGCCCACCAGCTTGTTGGTGATGCGGCCGCTGCCATCCTTGTCGATGACGCGCAGGTAGTAGGCCTGGATCGGATAGTGGTTCTTGCCGTAGGTGAAGCTGCCGCGCACCGAGGGGTAGTCGGCCTTTTCCAGCGCGGCGACGACGGCCGCGCGGTCCGAGGCCTTGCCGCCGGCCTGCTTGACGGCGGCGTCCATGGCCATGATGACGTCGTAGGCCTGGGCGGCGTACACCGACGGATAGCGGCCGTTGTATTCCTTGCGGAAGGCGTCCACGAAGATCTTGTTCTGCGGCACGTCCAGGTCATGCGCCCACTGCGCGGTGTTGTACATGCCCAGCATGGGGTCGCCCACGGCCTGGATCACGTCTTCGTCGGCCGAGAAGCCGGGGCCGATCAGCTTGACGCTTTGCGACAGGCCCGCCGACACGAACTGCTTGACGAAGTTGATGCCCATGCCGCCCGGCAGGAAGATGTAGACCGCGTCCGGCTTGGCCGCGCGGATCTGCGCGATTTCGGCGGCGTAGTCGATCTGGCCCAGCTTGGTGTAGACCTCGTCGCCCGGGGCGATCTTGTAGCCGCGTTTGAAGCCCGTCAGCGCGTCCTTGCCGGCCGGGTAGTCGGGCGCCATGATGAACATCTTCTTGAAGCCGCGGTCGGCGGCAACCTTGCCGGCCGCTTCGTGGAAGGCGTCGTTCTGGTAGGACGTGCCGAACCAGTAGTTGTTGCATTGGGCGCCGGCGAATTGGCTGGGGCCCGGGTTGTTCGACAGGTACGGAATCTTGGCGGCGAACAGCGCGGGGCCGACGGCCAGTGCCACGTTGGAACCAATCGGGCCCGTGAAGAAGTCGATTTTTTCGCGCTGGATGTAGCGCGTGACCAATTGGCGGGCCTGGTCCGGGTTGCCGCCCATGTCGGTCTGCACGAATTCGGCGGGCTGACCGCCCAGCTTGCTGCCCAGTTGCTTGATGGCCAGATTGAAGCCATCACGGGCTTCGGCGCCCAGCGCCGAGAACGGGCCGGAGATGTCGTTGGCGATGCCGACCTTGACGGCGTCAGCCATAGCCACGGCCGGAACCAGCGCGGCGGCGGCGATAAGGGAAGTGATCAAACGCATGGTGGTGTGCTCCGTGCGCGAGCCCGCGCAGAGGGTGTTCTTATTGAGGGTGCGATTCGAATGACTTCTTTGCCCGGCCTGCCGGCGCCAATGCGCCGCCGTCAAACACGTGCTTGCAAGCCTGCTTGCCACACCACCATCCCCCTTGTGCTGCACAGGGAAAGCTGGCGCGGTTCATAGTTTAGGTTTAAAGTATTCTTCAAAACAAGACTAGGGTTTTTACCAGCCCTGGGTTTACACCAGCCCTTCCATCAACGAAGACCGTATCGACGAAACGCCTGGTACGACGCTCGCGCGACAGTACCCGACATCTCGCCGAACCTCAAGAAAACCGCCGATGACTGACGCTCCTGATCTCGAATCCCGCGCCGCGCCCGACGACCACCACGCGCTGCGGCTGTGGCTGCGCATGCTCACCTGCGCCAATCTCATCGAAGGCGAAATCCGCAGCCGCCTGCGCAACGAATTCGACACCACCCTGCCCCGCTTCGACCTGATGGCGCAACTGCAACGCGCGCCCAAGGGCATGAAAATGGGCGAACTGTCGCGCCACATGATGGTCACCAACGGCAATATCACCGGCATTACCGACCAGCTTGAAAAAGAAGGGCTGGTAGTGCGCACCAAGGTCGAGTCCGACCGCCGCAGTTCACTGATCAAGCTGACGCCCCAGGGCAAGAAGAGCTTTGCGCGCATGGCCCGCGCGCATGAAACCTGGGTCAAATCCATGTTTGGCGAACTGCCCGAGTCCACCCGCAATGCGCTGTTCCAGGCGCTGGGCGAACTCAAGCTGCAAGTGGTGGCCACCCGCTCGGAATCCGCCAAGGGCTGAGCCCGCCGCCGCCTTGCCGCCAGGGCTGAAAACCGCATCCGGATTGGCGCATAATTGCCGCCATGATTCCGGTTTCTCTTCCTGGCGGTAACTTCTACGTGCTGATGGTGGCCTCGTTGGCCTGCCTGGCCACCTTGCTGACCTGGCTGGCCGTGCTGGCCACCACGCCCAGCGCGCGGCTTTGGCTGGGCGACCACCGGCGCGCCGGCACCATCTTGATGACCATTCTGGCGCTGGTGGGCGCCATCTTTCCGTATCAGCAGCTCAGCGTGTGGTTCGCGACCCAGCGTGACGCCCAGGCCGACGCCGGCCGCAAGACAACGCTGACGCAGCCCACGCGGCTGGCCGGTGTCGACATGCCCGCCGGCACCGTGCTCAGCCTGACGCAAGCGGGCGACCTGGCCTCGTTTGACCGCGCGGTATTTCCCGACACACAGCCCGCCGCCATCCAGGGCCTTGCCGCCACCCGCCTGTTCCGCTACGCCGCCACCCCCAAGCAGCCCGAAACCCTGTCCGTGGAAATTGCCCGCGACCAGGCGCAGGAAGGGTGGCTGTGCGCCCATGGGCACCGGCTTGAATTCGTATTGCAGGGCGGCCAGGCGCGGTTTGCCAGTTGCCATCTGGCCGTGGGCAATACGCTGGACCAGCAAGCGGTGCCGCCCGGCGCCTGGCTGAAGGTGGATGAAGCCGCGCGCGGCACGGCGCCGGACGCCAACACCGGCGCGCCGCGCTGGCTGCTGCGCACCGAAGGCAGCGACGCGATTGACCTGCGCCAACTGCCCCTGCTGAAGGTGGACATGCGACTGGACGGCCAACGCCGCCTGCTGGATTTTGAAGGCCTGCTGGCCCGCGACACCACGCTGGGCGCCATGACCTACCCGCCCGGCACCCGCGTGCTGACCGCCAACCCCCGCCTGCCCGGCGCCCAGCCAGGCGACCTGCTGTTTTCGCCCTCGCGCGGCCGCTCGGCGCGCCGTGATGGCGGCGAAGACGTGGCGGCCGGCAGTTCGGTGCTGCAAGCGCCCGACGGCACGGTGCGCAGCGTGCTGAGCAACCGCGATGCCGGGGTGCTGGACGTGGCCGCGATGCGCATGGCCCCCTGAGCCGTCCCCCTGACAAGCCCCTGCCGCAAAGCGGTGGGATAATACGAACCTTTCCCCCGCACGCCGCCTAGCCTGGCGGCGATTTTGTCCTGCCTACCAAGAGACGAAGTCATGGCCGTTAATTTGCAGATCCCCTCCGAGTCCGAAATTTTTCCTGTTGCCGGCGTTGAAATCGGCGTCACCGAGGCCGGCATCCGCAAAGCCAACCGACGTGACCTGACCGTGTTCCGCCTGGCCGAAGGCACCAGCGTGGCGGGTGTGTTCACCCGCAACCGCTTCTGCGCCGCACCGGTGCAGGTTTGCCAGGCCCACCTGGCCGCCGGCGGCCCGATCAGCGCGCTGGTCATCAACACCGGCAACGCCAACGCGGGTACCGGCGAAGAAGGCCTGAAGAAGGCGCGCGACACTTGCGACGCGCTGGGTAAGTTGCTGGGCGTGCCCGCCTCGCAGATCCTGCCGTTTTCCACCGGCGTCATTCTTGAGCCGCTGCCGCTGGACCGCCTGGTCGCCGGCCTGCCGGGCGCCATCGCCAACCTGGCGGCCGACCACTGGTCCAGCGCCGCCCACGGCATCATGACGACCGACACGCTGCCCAAGATCTCGTCGGCCAAGGTGCAGATCGACGGCAAGACCGTTACCTTCACCGGCATCAGCAAGGGCGCGGGCATGATCCGCCCCAACATGGCCACGATGCTCAGCTTTTTGGCCACCGATGCCGGCATCGCCCAGCCGCTGTTGAAGAAGCTGGCCGTGGAAATTGCCGATGCGTCCTTCAACCGCATCACGGTTGACGGCGACACATCCACGAACGATTCCTTCATCATCGCCGCCACCGGCAAGTCGGGCGTGAACATCAACAGCGAGTCCGACGCCGCCTACGCCGCCGTGCGCGAGGCGCTGACCGCCGCCGCGCTGGAATTGGCCACGAAGATCGTGCGCGACGCCGAAGGCGCCACCAAGTTCATGACCATCCGCGTGGAAGAAGCCGGCACCACGGAAGAAGCGCTGAAGGTGGCGTATGCCGTGGCGCATTCGCCGTTGGTCAAGACCGCGTTCTTTGCCTCGGACCCCAACCTGGGCCGCATTCTGGCGGCGGTGGGTTACGCGGGAATCGACGATCTGGACGTGTCGAACATCCGCCTGTGGCTGGACGATGTGCTGGTGGCGAAAGACGGCGGCCGCAACCCGGATTACCAGGAAACCGACGGCCAGCGCGTAATGAAGCAGGCCGAGATCCAGGTGCGCATCGCGCTGGGCCGCGGCAAGGTGGCGGACACGGTGTACACCTGCGATTTCTCGCATGAGTATGTGTCGATCAACGCGGATTACCGTTCGTAAATTGATGGGGTGCGCGCCATTTATTTGGTGGGTGCGCGTGGTGTAGGTTGATGGGTTGCGCGCGATGTTAGGCGGTGTTCTTCTTGAAGCTATCGCGCGCTTCACCCATCCTACGCCGGCACGGCCATCCTACGCCGGCACGGCCATCGTACGCCGGCACGGCCGTCGTACGGTCGAACGACCATCGTGCGGTCGAACGGCCATCGTAGGATGGGTGTAGCGCGGCAGGCTGCGGCCAAGAACGCAAGCGCCAAGCGCGCAAACCCATCAGGTCCGCGCACCCAAGCCCATCGTCCCACCCCACCACCACCCACAACGACCGCCCCCTCCGCCGCAACCCACAACGCCACCCACGCCACCCAAGGATGAAGACGTGACCGCAACTGAATTTTCCACCCTGATCCAGCGCGCCGAGCGGGTGTTGGCGCAGCTTGAGGCCTTTCTTCCGCCCGCCACGCCCGAGATCGACTGGAGCGCGCACGCCTTCCGTTGGCGCAAGCGTGGCTCGCGCGGCTGGCTGGACGCGGTGCGCCACGTTGCGCGCATCGACATGCAGGACCTTCAGCACATCGAACGCCAGAAGGCCACCATCGACCGCAACACCCTGCAGTTCCTTGAGAACAAGCCGGCCAACAACGTGCTCATGACCGGCGCGCGCGGCACCGGCAAGAGCTCCCTGGTCAAGGCCATGCTGGCGGCCTATGGCGAGCGCGGCCTGCGTTTGATCGAAGTCGACAAGTCCGACCTGGGCGACCTGCCCGACATCGTTGAACTCGTCGCCTCGCGCCCCGAGCGCTTCATCGTGTTCTGCGACGACCTGTCGTTTGAAGAAGGCGAGCCCGGCTACAAGGCGCTGAAGTCCGTGCTGGACGGCTCGGTGTCGGCCTCGGGCGACAACGTGCTGATCTACGCCACGTCCAACCGGCGCCACCTGATGCCGGAATACATGAGCGAAAACCTGCAAGCCAAGCATCAGCCCGATGGCGAAATCCACCCTGGCGAGACCGTCGAGGAGAAGATCTCGCTGTCGGAACGCTTCGGTCTGTGGCTGTCGTTCTACCCCTTCAAGCAGGACGACTACCTGGACATCGTCTACCACTGGCTGCGCGAGCTGGGTTGCCCCGAGGCGCATATCGAGCCCTCGCGCACCGAGGCGCTGCAATGGACCATCGAACGCGGCTCGCGTTCGGGCCGCGTGGCCTATCAATTCGCGCGCGACTGGGCGGCCCGCCATGTCTGAGAAGATCGTTGACGTTGCCGCCGGTTTGATCCTGCGTCCCGATGGCATGCTGCTGCTGGGCCAGCGGCCCGAAGGCAAGCCGTGGTCGGGCTGGTGGGAATTGCCGGGCGGCAAGCTGGAGCCGGGCGAAACCGTGCTGGAAGCGCTGGCCCGCGAACTGCACGAAGAGCTGGGCATCCGCGTGACGCAGTCGCGGCCGTGGGTGACCTATGTGCACGTGTATCCGCACACCACGGTGCGCCTGGCGTTCTGCCACGTGACCGCGTGGGAAGGCGAGCCGCAAGGGCTTGAGAACCAGCGCCTGGAATGGGTGGACCCTGCCAACGCAGCGTCCGTCGGCGATCTCTTGCCCGCCACCCTGCCCCCGTTACGCTGGCTGCAACTGCCCACTACCTACGGCATCAGTTCGATCGGCTCGCGCGCGGGCGTGGCCGCGTTCCTGGGCCGTCTGGACGCGGCGCTGGCGCGCGGTGTGAAGCTGGTGCAGTTTCGTGAGCCGCAATGGCCGGACGGCGCGGGCGCAAGCTCGCTGCACGAGGTCCTGCAGCAGGTGATCAAGCGTTGCCGCGCCGCCTGCGCGCGCGTGCTGGTCAATAGCGCACACCCCGCCGCCTGGTGGAAGGAAGCCGACGGCGTGCATTTGCGCACGGCGGATGCCGCCCGCCTGCACGCGCGGCCCGAACTGCCGGCGGGCGCGCTCGTTGGCGTGTCCGCGCACGACAACCCGCAAGTGGTCCACGCCCGCGAACTCGGCGCCGACTTCGCGGTGCTGGGCCCGGTGCTGGACACGCCCAGCCACCCCGGCGCGGCCACGCTGGGTTGGGAAGGCTTTGTTGCCGGCAACCGTGATGCCGGCATCCCCGTGTTCGCGTTGGGCGGCCAGTCGACCACGACCGTGTCGCACGCACTGCGCCATGGCGCGCACGGCATCGCCGGCATTCGTGGCGTGATCTGACACGCACCTTATCGTCTGCCAGCTGCATCAAGACGCCGCGTTCCGTGCTTGCCACGGCGCGGCGTTTTTCATTCCGGTTGCGCTTCGATTGCGTTACGACCACGTTCCGTTTGTGCTTCGATTGCGCTTGGTTGCGTACCGCTTGTCCGTCGCTTGCATACCCTTGCCCTTCGGCTGCATTGCTCATGCGCCGTCGCTGCATTGCCCCCTAGGGAAACTCCCCCCTTGCTGCCCTCTGGCCGAAAGCAATATCTTCGAATCCTTAATGTGACCATGTAGTCACATTACGTCTGAACCGCAGTCGCTGCACCCTCTCTTTGTCGTCGTCCCCACAACAAGGAAGTCCAGGATGCCCCAGCGTTCCTCCTTTGAAGGCGATGCCAATCCGGTCCGCCGCGACTTTCTCTTGCGCGGCGCCGCTGCTGGCCGACGCCATCGCGGACCTGGCCTGGTGCGCCATGACCGGTAAGCCCGCTTCCTACCGCGCCCTGACCCCGCATGCGGCAACGCCGATCACCCTCGCAACCCATGACCGCGTGCGGGTCAACGCGCTCGGACGCCTCCTCGCCATCGAACAGGCCGACCCTGCATGGCCCCTTTACCCGGGGCGTGCGAATGTGGTCTACCTGGGCAGCGAACTCTGGCAAGATGGAAGGCTATTCGGCCACACCGTCAGCGAACTTATTGCCGACCTGGCTGACGGGCAAGTGACCGGCGTGCCGGACCCCGCCCGCTTCCTCATCTTCATGAAGGAATAAGCCATGTCCCGCCGCGAAAATACCGAGAGACTGATCCTGCAAGCGCTGGAAGCCCAGATACTGGAAACGGGCATGGGCGGGGTGGGCATCAACGCCATCGCCAAGCGCGCGGGGGTCAGCAAAGAACTTATCTACCGCTACTTCGACGGCATGCCCGGCCTGATGCTGGCCTGGATGCAGGAACAAGATTTCTGGACGCGCAACCCCGGCCTGCTGGCCGAAGATGAATCCAGCCAGCGCACGCCCGCGGAACTGGTGCTGTCCATGCTGCGCGCGCAGATCGACGCGCTGGGCGGCAATGAAACGCTGCGCGAAGTGCGCCGCTGGGAATTGATAGAACGCAACGAGGTGTCCGCGCCGTTGGCCGAACGGCGCGAACGCGCGGCGCGCGGCTTCATCGACCGCCTGGACGGCCTGGCGCCCAACCTGGACATGCCCGCGACGGTCAGCGTGATGTTGGCGGGCGTGCTGTACCTGATGCTGCGCGCCAAGACCGAATCCCATTTCCTGGGCGTGCCACTGCGCACGCCCGAAGGGTGGGAACGGATCAGCGCCGCGCTGGAACACCTGGTGGCCCGTGGCTTGCCCGCCCCCCTGAATACCGAATCCCTTGCCAACCTGGAGGCGCGGCGCGGCAAACCGTCGGCCGCCGATCCCCCAACCTGAGCCCTACATGCCCGCGCATCTTGACCCGCAGGAATACGACATCATCATCATCGGCGGCCAGGTCGCCGACGGCCTGGGCGGGCCCGCCCGCCGCGCCGACATCGCCATCCAGGGCGAGCGCATCGCGGCCATCGGCGACGGCGCGCAGTGGCGCGCGCGGCGCCGCCTGGATGCCACCGGCAAGGTGGTGTCGCCGGGCTTCATTGATTGCCATACCCACGATGACCGCGCGTTGCTGGGCTCTCCGCTTATGCGGCCTAAAGTCAGCCAGGGCATCACCACCGTGGTCACCGGCAACTGCGGCATCAGCCTGGCGCCGGTGCGCGCACCGGGCGACGTGGTGCCGCCCCCGCTGAACCTGCTGGCCAAGCACACGGGCGAACTCTACGCCCGCATGCAGGACTACGCCGACGCGCTTTCCGCCGCGCCCGCCGCCGTCAACAGCCTGGCGCTGGTGGGCCATTCCAGCTTGCGCGTATCGGCCATGAACCGGCTGGACCGCCCCGCCGACAAGGGCGAGATCGCAACCATGCGGCGCGCGCTGGACGAGGCCATGGCGGCGGGTGCCGCGGGCTTGTCCACGGGCCTGTACTACCCCACCGCCATGCACGCCAGCACCGAGGAAGTGATCGGCGTGGCCGAGCCCTTGTCGGCCTGGCGCGGCCTGTATACCACCCACCTGCGCGACGAAGCCGACCACGTTTGCGACGCCATGGAAGAAGCTTTCCTGATTGGCCGCGCGGCCGACGTGCCGGCCATCCTGTCGCACCACAAGGTCACCGGCAAGCACAACCACGGACGCACCGCGCAAACGCTGGCGCTGTTCGACCGCGTGCGTGCCGACCAGCCGCTGGGCATGGACGTCTACCCCTACGCGGCGTCGTCCACCATTCTGGAACCACGCCGCGTGGCGGCCGGCGAAAAAATCATCGTCACGTGGTCGCAGACGCGCCCGGAAATCCAGGGCGTGGACCTGCGCGAACTGGCCGCGCGCGAAGGCAAGGACCCCACCCGCCTGGCCGAAGAACTGTCGCCGGGAGGCGCCATTTATTTTTCGATGGATGAAGCGGACGTCAAGCGGGTCATCGGGCATGGCAGCGTCATGATCGGGTCGGACGGCCTGCCGCATGACCAACGCCCGCACCCGCGCCTGTGGGGCGCGTTTTCGCGCGTGCTGGCGCGCTATGTGCGCGAGATGCGCGTGCTGGGCCTGGAAGAAGCCGTGCGCCGCATGACGAGCCTGACCGCCGCGCAATTCGGCTTGAAGGATCGCGGCGTGCTGCGTGCCGGCTGCTATGCCGACGTGGTGGTGTTCGACGCCGCCACCGTCGCCGACCTGGCCAGCTTTGCCGAACCGACGCTGCCGTCCACCGGCATCCACGCGGTGCTGGTCAATGGCCAACTGGTTGAAGAAGACGGCGCCCCCACGGGCGCCCGCCCGGGCCGCCTGCTGCGCGGCGACGAGCGCGCCGCCCCCGGTTTCGAAACACCGGCTTGGGCGGCCTGTAACGCGAGCGCTACTTAAAGCGAATAGCAAAAGGCAAATAGCAAAAGCAACCCTGAACGCCGCGCGCTCGGCGCGCGGCGGCTTTCCTGGAGCATCATGCACATCGTTGTCATCGGCGCGGGGGTGGTCGGCATGGCCACCGCCTACTTCCTGCATCGCGAGGGCCATCGCGTGACGGTCGTGGACGCGGGGTCCGGCCCCGGCCAGGCCACCAGCATGGCCAACGGCGCGCAACTGAGCTATAGCTTTGTGGCCCCGCTGGCCGACCCCGCCGTGTTGCCCAAGCTGCCGTCCTGGCTGCTGGCCCAGGACGCGCCGCTGCGCTTTCGCCCCCGGCTGGATCCCGATCAATGGCGCTGGAGCCTGGCGTTTCTACGCGCCTGTACGCGCGTCAAGAACCGCGAGACCACGCGCGAACTGCTGGCCTTGGGCATGTACAGCCGCTTGTGCGTGCACACGCTGGTGCGTGACGAACAGCCCGATTTCGACTTTGCCAGCGCAGGAAAACTGCTGGTCTACCAAGATGCCGACGCCTATCGGCAGGCCCTTGCGCAACGCGACTACCTGGCCCGCCTGGGCTGCGAGCAACAGGTGATGGACACCCGCGCCTGCCTCGACATGGAACCCGCGCTTGCCGGCATCGAGGCAAGCATCCAGGGCGCGCTCTATACCCCCACCGAAGACGCCGGCGATTGCCAGCGGCTGTGTACCGAACTGGAACGCATCCTGCGCGCCGCGCCCGACCCCGTGCGCTTTCACTTCAACACGCGGGTCGACACGCTGCGCCGCGAACACGGCCGCGTGATGGGCGCCGCCACGACGGCCGGCGACCTGGAAGCCGACCACTTCGTGCTGGCCAGCGGCATGGGCGCGCAAGCGCTGGCGCGGCCGCTGGGATTGAACCTGGGCATCTATCCGCTAAAGGGCTACAGCCTGACCTACACGCTGACGCCCGACAGCGTGGCGCCCACCGCCAGCATCAGCGATATCCGCCGCAAGGTGGTGTATGCGCGGCTGGGCCAGCGGCTGCGCGTGGCGGGCATGGTGGACATCGGCACGGGCGGCGCGGGCGTGGACCCGCAGCGCGCGCGCAGCCTGGAGCGCGACGTGGCGCAGTTCTTTCCCAGCCTGAAACCTAAGGGTGCGCCAAGCGCCTGGGCGGGGCTGCGGCCGGCGCGGCCCGACGGCAAGCCGCTGATCGGCGCCACGCCTTACCGCAATCTGTGGCTGAACACGGGCCATGGCGGCCTGGGTTTTACGCTGGCCCTGGGCAGCGCGCGCGTGTTGGCGGATTTGATGCGGGGCCGCGACCCCGCCGTGGACCCGTCCGCCTTCGCACTGAAGTAAGCGCAGGCGTAGGTGTAGGCGTAGACGAAGGCGGATATAGCCCCGCCTGCGCCCGCACGATCAGTCGGCCTTGATGCCGCGGCTTTGGATCAGCTTGCTCCACTTGCCGCGTTCTTTCTCTTCAAACGCAGCCAGGTCGGCGCCAAAGACATTGCCCGGCGTGGCGCCGCCTTGCGCCAGCGATTGCTGTAGCTCGGGCGCTTTCAAGGCCTGCTTCATGGCGGCAATCAACTTGTCGACCACCGGCGCGGGCGTGCCGCGCGGTGCATACAAACCGGACCAGGCGGTGACCTCGAAGCCGGGCAAGCCCGCTTCCGCCATCGTCGGCAGATCGGGCGCGGCGGGGCTGCGTTCGGCCGACGTTACGGCAATGCCGCGCAAGCGTCCGCCCGGTTTCATGGCCGCCATGGAGCTGGGCAGGTTGTCCATCAGGATGTCGACCTGACCGCCGATCACGGCGGGTATGGCGGCGGATGATCCCTTGAACGGCACGTGCAGCATCTGCAAGCCCGCCAGCGATTCGAAGTAGGCGCCCGTCAGATGCACCGATGAGCCGATGCCGGGCGACGCATAGGAATACTTGCCCGGGTCCTTCTTCACCGCCTTCATCACGTCATCCAGATTGCGCCATGGCGATGTGGCGGCCACCGCCATCACGTTGGGCGTGGACGCGATGATGCCCAGCGGCACCAGGTCGGTGGCGGGGTTGAAGCCGATGTTGCTGTACAGATACTGGTTGACCGTCTGCGTGCCGATGGAACCCAGCACAATCGTGTAGCCATCCGGCGCGGCGCGCGTCGCGGCGGCCACGCCCAGGTTGCCCGCCGCGCCCGGCTTGTTTTCAACCACGATGGACTGGCCCAGCGTGGGCGCCATGTGCTGCGCGATGGTCCGCGCGAAGAGGTCGGTGGTGCCGCCCGCTGGAAACGGCACGATCAGGGTGATGGGCCGCGTCGGCCAAGTCTGTGCGGAGGCAGCCGCGGAAAATGCCAGCGTGGCGGCTGCCACGGCGGAAGTCGCCTTGCCTGTCCAGCGCCCGGCACTGGCAATGCTCCGCCATTGAAATGACCAGCCCATCCTCTTTCCCCTTCGTGTGATTGTGTTCGTGTGATCAAACGGAAGTCGGCGTCGGTGCAGCATGACGTCATGCACAGCGAAAGTGACCATGCGGTCACTTTTCCCGCATTAAGAACCGGCGCCGAAAACTTGTCAACGACAGCAAAGAGTTTTAGGCGTAATCCCTAGCCTCAGGAATTCCCTAGGATCCTTGCGGCACCGGGGGCTGTTGGGACACCCGCGATTCCTGGGTTTCCTGAGACACCGGGGACTGCTGGGTTCCTTGGCCACCCTGGGTTGCCGGGGCTTCCTGGGAAGCCACCTCCCAGCCGCCGCCCAGGGCAACGATCAGGTTCACGCTGGCCACCAGGCGCGTGCCCAACAGGCTCAGCGCATTGCGTTCGCTATTGAGCGCGGTGGCGTCCACCACCGCCACGCTCAGGTAGTCCACCAGCCCGGCCTGGTACTGGTTCTGGATCAGGCGCAACGATTCGCGCGCGGACTCCAGCGCGCGGCGCTGCACGATCTGTTCTTGTTCCATGACCCGAAGCTGGATCAGGTAGTCCTCGACTTCGCGCAGGCCCACCAACGCCGCCTGGCGGTAGGCGGCAGCCTGCGAATCGTAGGAGGCTCGTGCCTGTTCAACTTGGGCTGCGCGCGCGCCGCCATCGAAGATCGTCAGCGCCAGCGCCGGCCCCAGGGACCAGAAGCGCGCGGGCGCGGTCAACAGTTCGGCGAACTGGCCGTTGCGAAAACCGCCATCGGCCGACAGGATCAGCGACGGGAACCACGCGGCCTGCGCCACGCCAATCTGCGCGTTGGCCGCCGCCGCGCGGCGCTCGGCCGCGGCGATATCGGGGCGGCGCTCAAGCAGCTCGGACGGCAAGCCCACCGGAATCTGCGGCAACTGCAACGTGAAGACGGCGGGCGCCAGGCTGAACTGCGACGGAGCCTGGCCCATCAGCACCGCAATGGCGTGCTCGTACTGGCCGCGCTGCCAGTCCAGGTCGATGGACTGGGCACGCGTGCTTTCCACTTGCGTGCGCGCCACCGCCACATCGGCCTGCCCCGCCACACCGACCTCGTAGCGATTCTGCGTCAGCTTCAACGACCGTTCATAGGCCGCCACCGTGGCATCCAGCAGACGCTTCTGTTCGTCCAGCACGCGCAACTGGAAATAGGTTTGCACCAGCGCCGCTTGCGCACTCAGGCGCGTGGCACCCAGGTCCGCCAGACTGGCGGCGGCGCTGGCTTCGGACGATTCGGTGCTGCGGCGCACGCGGCCCCACACGTCTACTTCCCAACTGACGCTGCCGGTCACGGAATACTGATTCGACACGTTGCTGCCGTTGGATGACGACGACGATGAGCCGTTGCCGACACCCGCGCGCGATGCGCCCGCGCTGGCGCCCACGGTGGGATAGAAGCCGGCGCGCGCGGCGCGCACCAGGCCCAGCGCCTGGCGGTAATTGGCTTCGGCCTGGGCGATGGTCTGGTTCGACGTGTTCAGGCGTTCCACCAGCGTGTTCAGCGTGTCGTCCCCATACACCAGCCACCACTTGCCACGGTCCGCCTCGTCGCGCGGCTGGGCCGGCTTCCAGCCTTCCACCTGCTGCTGGCCCTGGGCTTCCTTGTAGGACGCGCCCACATCAAGCTCAGGGCGTTGGTAATCGGGGCCTACCGCGCAGGCGCCCAGCAGCGCGCACAGCGCCAACGTGGCGGCGCTGCGAGTAAGACGGGTGGTGACTAGCGGCTTGGGTCGGATCATGTAGGTTCTATGGAAGCAGGGGCGTCTTTGCGCCGGCCGCGCCCGCGCGCGGCCCACAGGCGAAATCGGTCCAGGTAAAGATAAACCACGGGCGTGGTGTACAGCGTCAGGATCTGGCTGAGCACCAGGCCGCCCACGATGGTAATGCCCAGCGGCTGGCGCATCTCGACCCCGGCGCCGGTGGCCAGCACCAACGGCAGCGCGCCGAAGATGGCGGCCATCGTCGTCATCATGATCGGACGAAAGCGCGTCAGGCACGCCTGGAAGATGGCCTCGCGCGGCGCCATGCCCTGCACCCGCTGGGCTTCCAGCGCAAAGTCCACCATCATGATGGCGTTCTTTTTCACGATGCCGATCAACAGGAACACGCCGATCAGCGCAATCAAGGTGAAGTCATGGCGTACCAGCAACAGCGCCAGCAGCGCGCCCAGGCCTGCCGACGGCAGCGTCGACAGGATCGTCAGTGGATGCACGAAGCTTTCGTACAGAATGCCCAGCACGATGTACATGGTGACCAGCGCCGCCAGAATCAACCAGGGCTGTTGCGACAAGGTCTGCTGCAAGGCCGCCGCCGTGCCCTGGAAGCCCGCCTGGATCTGGTCCGACGGCAAGCCGATGCGCGCCACCGCCGCGTCGATGGCGGCCGTGGCCTGCCCCAGCGACACGCCGGGCGCGAGGCTGAACGACACCGTATCCGCCACGAACAGGCCCTGGTGTTGCACGCTGAGCGGCGCGTTGGAATTTTCAAGCCGGGCAAAGGCCAGCAGCGGCACGCGCGCGCCGGTCGACGTGATCACTTCAACCTGCTTGAGCGATTCAATGTCTTCGGCAAACTTCGGCTCCAGGCCCAGCACCACGTGGTACTGGTTCAGCGGGCCGTACATGACCGACACCTGACGCTGGCTGAACGAGTTGTTCAGCACGGTCGATATGGTGGCCATGCTGACGCCCAGCCGGGTCGCGGCCTCGCGGTCGATCACCAGGTCGATCTGGCGGCCCTTGTCCTCGACATCGGTATCCACGTCGGTGATTTCGGGAATCTTGGCCATGGCCTGCTGCACCTTGGGCATCCAGGTGCGCAGCAGTTGAAGGTCGCCGGACATCAGCGTGTAGTCGTAAGACCCCTGGCTTTGACGCCCGCCAATGCGGATGTCTTGCTGCGACACCAGGAACATGCGCGCCCCCGGCATGTTCTGCAGCTTGCCGCGCAGGCGGTTGATGACGTCGTCGGCCGACACCTTGCGCTCTTCCAGGGGCTTAAGCTGGATCTGCATGAAGCTGCTGTTGCTGCCGCCGCGCCCGCCCGCGTAGCCCGTCATGCTTTGCACCGCCGGGTCCGCCAGCACCACCTTGCGCAGCGCATCCAGCTTGGGCACCGTGGCCTGGAACGACGTGCCCTGGTCCACGCGGAAAAAGCCCAGCAATTGGCCCGTGTCCTGCTGCGGGAAAAACCCCTTGGGCACCGCCATGTACAGGTACACGTTCAGGCCCACGGCGACGGCCAGCGTCAACATCATCAACCTGCCATGCGCCAAGGCCCAGCTCAAGCTGCGGCGGTAGCCGTTCAGCATGGCCTCGAAGCCGCGTTCGGACCAGCTCGCCAGGCGGCCCGGCGGCTTGGCGTCCTGCGGTTCGGGGCGCAACAGCCGCGCGCACATCATCGGGGTCAAGGTCAGCGACACCACCAGCGACACCATGATGGCGGCCGACAAGGTCACCGCGAATTCGCGGAACAGGCGGCCGACCACGCCGCCCATCAGCAAGATCGGAATGAACACCGCCACCAGCGACAGGCTCATGGACAGCACGGTGAAGCCCACCTCGCGCGAGCCGCGCAGCGCCGCCCGCATCGGCGACATGCCGTTTTCCACGTGCCGCATGATGTTTTCCAGCACCACGATGGCGTCGTCCACCACAAAGCCCGTGGCCACGATCAGCGCCATCAGCGAAATGGTGTTCAGCGTGAATCCGCACATATACATGATGCAGAAGGTGCCGATCAAAGACACCGGCACCGCCACGCTGGGAATGATGGCCGCGCGCCAGCGCCGCAGGAACAACAGCACCACCAGCACCACCAGGCCCACGGCGATGATCAGCGTCAGCTCGGCCTCGTGCAGCGACGCGCGGATGCTGGGCGTGCGGTCTTGCGCCACCGTCATGTTCACGTCCGCCGGCATCAACGCCTGCAACACGGGCAACTGCGCGCGCACGGCGTCCACGGCTTCGATGATATTGGCGTCGGCCTGGCGCCGCACAATCATCAGGATGGCCTTGCGGTCGTTGTAGAAGCCGGTCTGGTAAAGGTCTTCGACGGAATCTTCCACCGTGGCCACGTCCGACACGCGCACCGGCGCGCCGTCTTTCCAGGCGACGATCAGCGGCCGGTACTGCTCGGCGCGGCTGAGCTGGTCGCTGACCATGATCTGCCAGTGGTAGCGGTCGTTTTCCAGCACGCCCTTGGGGCGGTTCGCGTTGGCGTTGGCCAGCGTGGTGCGCAACTGGTCCAGCGACACGCCCTGGTTGGCCAGCGCGCCGGGCAGCACGGTCACGCGCACGGCCGGCAGCGAACTGCCGCCCACCGTGACTTCGCCCACCCCGTCCACCTGCGCCAGCTTCTGCGCCACGATGGTGGAGGCAATGTCGTACAACTGGCCCTGGCTCAGCGTGTCGGACGTAAGCGCCAAGGTCATGATGGGCGCGTCCGACGGGTTGGACTTGTGATACGTGGGGTTGCTGCGCAAGCTGGTTGGCAAGAGCGAGCGCGCCGCGTTGATGGCGGCCTGCACGTCGCGCGCCGCGCCGTTGATGTCGCGCGACAGATCGAATTGCAAGGTGATGCGGGTCGAGCCCTGCGAGCTGCGCGACGTCATCTCGGTCACGCCGGCAATGCTGCCCAGCGACCGCTCAAGCGGCGTGGCCACGCTGGACGCCATGGTCTCGGGGCTGGCGCCGGGCAGGCTGGCCGACACGGAAATCGTGGGGATATCCACCTGCGGCAGGGGCGCTACCGGCAGCAGGAAGAACGCCAGCAAGCCCGCCATCACCACCGCCAGGCTAAGCAGCGTGGTCGCTACCGGCCGCATGATGAAAGGCGCCGACAGAATCATGACGCATCCCCGGCCGCCGGCTCGCGCACGCCACGCCAGCGGCGCGACAGGCGGTCGAACATCAGGTAGATGACCGGCGTGGTGAAGAGCGTGAGCACCTGGCTAAGCAACAGCCCGCCCACCATGACCAGGCCCAGCGGCTGGCGCAGTTCCGCCCCCGTGCCGGTGGACAGCATCAGCGGCAAGGCGCCGAACAAGGCGGCCAGCGTCGTCATCAAGATGGGCCGAAAGCGCAGCAGCGCCGCTTCGTGGATGGCCGCGCGCGGGCTCAAACCCCGCTTGCGCTCGGCGTCCAGCGCGAAGTCGATCATCATGATGGCGTTCTTTTTCACGATGCCGATCAAGAGGATGATGCCGATGATGCCGATCATGTCCAGCTCGGTACCGCTGATCAGCAAGGCCAGCAAGGCGCCCACGCCGGCTGACGGCAAGGTCGACAGGATGGTGATGGGGTGGATGTAGCTTTCGTACAGCACGCCCAGCACGATGTACATGGTGATCACGGCGGCCAGGATCAGCCACAGCGTGCTGGTCAGGGAATTCTGGAACGCCAGCGCCGCGCCCTGGAAACGGGTTTCAACGCTGGCGGGCATGCCGATCTCGGCCTCGGCGGCGGTGATGGCTTCCACCGCGTTGGACAGCGATGCGCCCGGGGCCAGGTTGAACGACACGGTCACCATCGGGAACTGGTCCAGGCGGTTCACCGCCAGCACGGTCTTGCCTTCGGAAATATGCGCCACCGACGACAAGGGCACCTGCGTGCCGGCCGAGGTGGGCACATGGATCTGGCCCAGCGCGGCGGGGTTCATCTGAAACTGCGGCTGCACTTCCAGCACCACGCGGTACTGGTTGGACTGCGTGAAAATCGTGGAGATCAGGCGCTGGCCGAAGGCGTCGTAAAGCGCCTCGTCGATGACGGCGGCGGCGGTGATGCCCAAGCGGGACGCCGCGTCGCGATCAATCTCGACCCAGGTTTGCAGGCCGTCGTCCTGCAGGTCATCGGTCACGTCTTTCAAGCCCGGCACCTGGCGCAGCCGGTCCACCAGCTTGGGTGTCCATTCGCTCAACACCTTCAGGTCGGGGTTGGACAGCGTCATCTGGTATTGCGTGCGGCTGACGCGGTCTTCAATGGTCAGGTCCTGCACGGGCTGCATGTAGACAGTCAGCCCGTCCTGCTTGCTCAGCGATTCCTGCAAGCGCGCCATGACCGTGCGCAGGTCGCCGTTGCGTTCGGCCTGGGGCTTTAGCGCAATCTGCATGCGCCCGGCGCTCAGCGTGGCGTTGCTGCCATCGACCCCGATGAACGACGACACGGCCTGCACGTCCGGGTCTTCCAGCACGAGGCGCGCCGCGGCCTGCTGGCGTTCGGCCATGGCGGGGAACGAGATGGATTGCGGGCCTTGCGTAATGGCCTGGATCAGGCCGGTGTCCTGCTGCGGGAAAAAGCCCTTGGGCACCATCAGGTACAGCACCACCGTGAGTGCGAAGGTGCCCAGCGCCACGAGCAGCGTCAGCGTCTGATGCCGCAGCACCACTTGCAGCATGCGGTCGTAGCCGGCGATGACGCGGTCGATGAAGTTGCCGGTAGCGGTATGAAAACGCCCGTGCTTCTGTTCGGATTCGGCGCGCAGCAGGCGCGCGCACATCATCGGCGTCAGGGTCAATGACACCACCAGCGATATCAGGATGGATACCGCCAGCGTGATGGCGAATTCCCGGAACAAGCGGCCCACGACTTCCGTCATGAACAGCAGCGGGATCAGCACGGCGATCAGCGAGAAGGTCAGCGAGATCAGCGTGAAACCGATCTGCGAGGCGCCCTTCAACGCGGCCTGCATCGGCGTTTCGCCTTCTTCAAGGTGGCGCGCGATGTTCTCGATCATGACGATGGCGTCATCCACCACGAAGCCGGTGGCGATCGTCAGCGCCATCAAGGTCAGGTTGTTGATGGAGAAGCCGGCCAGGTACATGACGCCGAACGTGCCCACCAGCGACAGCGGCACCACGACGCTGGGGATCAGCGTGGCGGTCAGGCTGCGCAGGAACACAAAGGTCACCATCACCACCAGCCCGACGGCCAGCAGCATTTCAAACTTCACGTCTTCAACGGAATCGCGAATGGTCTGCGTGCGGTCGGACACCACGGTCACGTCCAGCGTGGCGGGCAAGGCGGCGCGCAACTGCGGCAACAGCGTCTGGATGCGGTTGACCACGTCGATCACGTTGGCGCCCGGCTGGCGCTGGATGTTCAAGAGGATGGCGGGCTTGTCGGCAACCCAGGCGGCCTGGCGCGTGTCTTCGGCGCCCTCGACCGCGCGCGCCACGTCGGACAGGCGCAGCGGCGCGTTGTTCTTGTAGGCGATGATCAGGTCGTTGTAGTCGGTGGGCGACTTCAACTGATCATTGGCGTTGATGGTGGTGGACCGCAGCGGGCCGTCCAGGTTGCCCTTGGGCTGGTTGACGTTGGCGCCCACGATGGCGGTGCGCAGGTCCGACAGCGCCAGGCCATTGGCGGCCAGCGCCTGCGGGTTGACCTGCACGCGCACGGCCGGACGCTGCCCGCCCGCCACGCTGACGAGACCCACGCCCGGAATCTGCGACAACTTTTGCGCGACCCGCGTGTCGACCAGGTCGCGCACCTGCGGCAAGGGCATGGTGGGCGACGTGATGGCCAGCGTCAGCACGGCGGCATCAGCCGGGTTCACCTTGTTGTAGGTGGGCGGCACCGGCAGGTCGCTGGGCAGCAGGTTGGACGCCGCGTTGATGGCGGCCTGCACCTGCTGCTCGGCCACGTCCAGCGGCAGCGTCAGGTTGAACTGCATGGTGATGACCGACGCGCCGCCCGAACTGGTGGACGACATCTGGTTCAGGCCCGGCATCTGCCCAAACTGCCGTTCCAGCGGGGACGTGACCAGAGACGTCATGACGTCGGGGCTCGCCCCCGGGTACAGCGTCACCACCTGGATCGTCGGGTAGTCCACCTCGGGCAGCGCCGACACGGGCAAGAGCCGGTAGGCGATGAAGCCGGCGATCAGGATGGCCACCATCGCCAGCGTGGTGGCCACGGGACGCAGAATGAACAGACGCGACGGACTCACGATGGGCTCGGCTTATTTCGACGGCGGCGTGGTGCCGGCCGGCGCACCCGCGCCCAGCGTCTTGTCGCGGGTGGCGGGAATGACTTCGGCGCCGCCCACGATTTCAACCTTGGCGCCGGCGCGCAGGCGGTCGGTGCCTTCGGTCACCACGCGGTCGCCCGGTTGCAGCCCTTCGTTCACGGCCACCATGCCGTTGTTGATGGCGCCCAGCTTTACCGGGCGCACGACGATGGTGTCGTCTTGCTGCACCAGGAAGACAAAGGCGCCGGCCGAGCCTTGCTGCACGGCGGCGGTGGGAATGGCGGTGACGTCCTTGCGCGTCAGCACGTGCAGGCGCACGTTGACGAACTGGTTCGGAAACAGCGCATCGTCGGCGTTTTCAAACTTGGCTTTCAGCTTCAAGGTGCCGGTGGTGACGTCGATCTGGTTGTCCAGCGTTTCCAGCACGCCGGTGGCGATGCGGCGGGTGTCGGCGCGGTCATAGGCGTCAACGGGCAGGGTGCGGCCGGCGGCGATTTCACCGCGCACTTCGGGTAGCTGGGTTTCGGGCAACGTGAAGACGACAGAGATCGGCTGCGTCTGGGTAATGACGACGAGCCCGTTGGTGTCCGAACTGGACACCAGGTTGCCCCGGTCAACCTGGCGCAAGCCCAGCCGGCCGCTGATGGGCGCGGTGATGCGGGCATAGTCCAGTTGCAGCTTGGCGTTGTCGACATTGGCCTGGTCGCTTTTGACGGTGCCTTCGTATTGGCGCACCAGCGCGGCCTGCGTATCCACCTGCTGCTTGGCGATGGAGTCCTGCTTGAACAGGGCCTGGTAGCGCTGCAGGTCGCGCCGCGCGTTTTCAAGCTGGGCCAGGTTCTGCATCTGCGTGCCGCGCGCCTGATCCAGCGCGACCTGGAAGGCTCGCGGATCCACCTGCGCCAACAGGTCGCCCGCCTTGACGCGCTGGCCTTCCTGGAAAGCCACGTCCACCAGCTCGCCGCTGACGCGGCTGCGCACGGTGACGGTGTTGTAGGCGGTGACGGTGCCGAGTGACTTCAGGTAGATGTCGATGTCCTGCTGGGTGGCGGTGGCAATGCGCACCGGAACGGGCATGTTGGCCATGGCGGCCATCGACGGACGCGCCCCGCCCGGCCCCCGCGCCCCGGCTTGCTTGGGGGAAGGCCGCAGCGCAAACCAGGCAACACCCGCCACCACCAGCAACAACACGGCCAGCCCGACAACGCGGCGGCGGCTCCAGCGGGAGGGTTGGGAAACAGGACGACTTTCGGACATGGAACGGTTCCGGCACTAATGCAGAAAGCCGTATTGTCTACTAGTCAGTCCCGATTTCGCGCGTTGGAAGTTCCAGTTGAAACTGGCCGCAACAAGAATCGGGTGGGGGGTGGGGCTGGGTGGGGGGATGGGTTTCGCGCGCTTGTTCGGAGCGGGGACTTGGGGGATAGGTGTTCGGGGGCACGGGTGATGCGTGTTCGCGGAGATGGGTGAGACGTGTTTGCGGAGATGGGCGAGACGTGTTCGCGGAGATGGGTGACGCGTGTTCGGGGACGTGGGTTCTTGGCTTGGGCTTGCTGCGCTGACCCGTCCTGCGGGCTTTTTGCGGGGCCGGCGACGTGATTCGGGGTGCTTGATGGGTTTCGCGCGTTGGGGGGCTGGGTTCTTGGCTATGGCCTGCCGCGCTCCACCCATCCTACGGGTGCGTTTTGCCGGGGGGTGACGTGATGGCGCGAATTCGGCGGTGTGTGATGGGTTTCGCGCGTTGGGGGGGCTGGGTTCTTGGCTTTGGCTTGCCGCGCTCCACCCATCCTACGGGTCCGGTTTTCCGGGCGGGTGACGTGATGGCGCGAATTCGGCGGTGCTTGATGGGTTTCGCGCGTTGGGGGGGCGGGGTTCTTGGCTTTGGCCTGCCGCGCTCCACCCATCCTACGGGTGCGTTTTGCCGGAGGGTGACGTGATGGCGCGAATTCGGCGGTGTGTGATGGGTTTCGCGCGTTGGGGGGCTGGGTTCTTGGCTATGGCCTGCCGCGCTCCACCCATCCTACGGGTGCGTTTTGCCGGGGGGTGACGTGATGGCGCGAATTCGGCGGTGCTTGATGGGTTTCGCGCGTTGGGGGGCTGGGTACTTGGCTATGGCCAGCCGCGCTCCACCCATCCTACGGTGCTTTTGCAGGCGGATGGCGCGATGTGATCGTAGGATGGGTGGAGCGCGGGAAACTGGTCGCTAGAACACGATTGGATATCGCGCGAAACCCATCAGGCAGCGGTGAATTCTAGGAAAGGGGGGACGACAGCGCGACGGCTGCTTGATGGGTTTCGCGCGATCTGCGGTGGGGTTCTTGCCACGGATCCCCCGCGCTGCACCCATCCTACGAGCTGCACAGAGTCATTTGAAAGGCGACGTCGCGGGCGACTTGCTGGGGTTTGAATTCGCCGTCCTGGGTGGAAAAGCGTATCCAGATCATGTACTTATTGGCGCTGATCTCGGGAAACAGACCTTGATCCGGGTCTACCCAGACACGCAGCAATTGGAATTGCTTGCCGCCCAGCATCTGCTGGTAGGCGCCCTGCTCGGCCACGATGTCGGTCTTGCGGCCGGATTCGCGCAGCAATCGCAAGGCCAGCGTCAGCCCGTCGTACAGCGCCAGGAACGGCGACACCCAGGCCTGCAGGTCCGCGCAGCGGGCGGCTTCGGACTTGTTCTGCCAGGCGAAGTAAGAAGGCATGTCCACTTGCGTGGCACTGCCCGGCACGGACAGGCGTCCGCGCAAGCTGGTCAGCCATTCATTTTCACGCAGCGACTGCCCGGTCTTGCCGGGCGCGGTCAGGGCGCTGGCCACTTTTTCAAGTTCGCGCAGCATGCCTTCCAGCGCATCCTGCGCCACGCCGGGGTGATCGCGCAGCCCCATCAGCGCGGAGCGCTGACGCTCCAGGTCTTGCAGCACCGCGCCTTTCACGTCGGTGCGTTCGCAAGCGTCGAGCAGATCGAAAAGAGAGGTGACGGCCACCTGATGTTGGCGTGAGTCCCCAGCCCGCGAAAAGAAAAACAACCTGTCCAACAGGTATTCCAATCGCAGGTAAGCGCGGATGCGCTCATTGAAGGGATATTCGTAAACAATCACGCTTTTTTACAGGCCCATCAGTGGTCGGCCAAACGGCCGAGATGTTCAGAGTGCCGGTCAAGTTGTGCTTACCGGCCCGTTGTCGCCGCCAGCGCAAGCCAGCGGTCATGCAAGATCTTTGCCTGCGCGCGCAACTGCTCTGGTGATGTGGCGCCGTCGTTGGTGATGACGTCGTCCGCGATGTCCAAGCGAGTTTCCCGCGCAGCCTGTGCCGCCATAATACGCCTGATGGCTGGCTCCGTCAGCCCGCTGCGCGCCTGCACCCGAGCCACTTGCGTGTCGGGGTCGCAATCCACCACGCAGATGCGATCCACGCGCCCGCGCCATCGCGTCAGGGACTCCACCAAAAGCGGCACAACGAACACCAGATACGATCCGGTCGCGGCCGCGGCCTGGCGCCGCGTTTCTTCAGTGATGATGGGATGCAGCACGGCTTCCAATCGCAGCCGCGCCTGGGGGTCCGAGAAGGCGCGCTCGCGCATCCATTCACGGTTGAGCGCGCCGTCTGGCGTCAGCGCCTGCGCACCGAATTCGGCTTCAATGGCGGGCATCGCCGCGCCGCCCACCGCCGTCAACGCACGCGCGATTTCATCGGTGTCGACCAGCGTCGCGCCCCATTCCGCCAGCATGTCGGCCACGCGGGACTTGCCCGAACCGATGCCACCCGTCAGCCCGATCTTGAACATGATGTTTATCCTTTCTTGCCGGACTTTCGTCCTGGTGCACCTAGTGCATTAACTGCCACAGGCCCGCATCGCCGCCCAGCAGCAACATCACGATACCGGCCAGGGCCAGGTAGGGTCCGAAGGGCAAGGGCTGCCCTCGGCTCGCGCGCCCGCTCAGGGTCAGCGCGCCGCCGATCGCCACGCCCACCAACGACGCCGCCAGCAACAACATCGGCAGTGACTCGGCGCCAAACCACGCGCCCAATGCCGCCAGCAGTTTGAAGTCGCCATAGCCCATGCCTTCGCGCCCGGTCAGCAAGCGGAACAGATGAAAGATCAGCCACAGGAAAACATAACCGGCCACGGCCCCGATCACCGCCATGGGCAGCGTGGTGAACGTGCCGAACAGGTTGACCAACAGACCCGCCCACACCAAGGGCTGGGTCAGCACATCCGGCAGCAGCGTGGTCTCAAAATCAATCCAGGCCAAGGCGATCAGCATGGTCGACAGGCCCATGGCGAACAAGGCTACCGGCGTTGCGCCATAACGCCACGCACAGGCGGCGAACAAGGCGCAGGTCAGCAATTCAATCGCGGGGTAACGCCAGGCGATCACCGCGTTGCAGGCGGCGCAGCGTCCACGCAGCAGCAACCAACCCAGCACGGGCAGCCGGCGCCAGCCGCGTACCGGTGCGTTGCACGCCGGGCAGTGCGATGCAGGGCGGAACAGGCCATCGGGGCTGTCCGGCCGCGCGCGGCCCACCGCATCCAGGCACTGCGCCTGCCATTCGCGTTCCATCATGCGGGGCAGTCGGTAGGTCAGCACCGTGAGCCAGCCACCGATGAACAGCCCGGCCAGCGCGGCCAGGCCAATAAACATGCCCAAGGGAAAATCGAATGCCTGCCACACCACGTTCATGCAGCCGCCTGACTCACGCGCGCGCCCGATTCCGCGCCCCATCTGTCGGCCAGAAGGCAAAAGGCGAAACACCGGCCGTGTCGTTTATTGTTCATAAAGTGCTGGCTACACCCAAGAGTGGCTAAGGGAACGTATCGAATCTTCGCATAAGTGCGTAAAATCGGAGACAGACTCAATTCACGGATAAGCTGCCATGACCGCCCGCGTCGACATCGTTTCCCGATCCCGCAAACTCAGCGTCATGGGGCTGCTGCTGGCCGGAACCGCCCTAGGCGCGGCAGGCTGCGCCCAACAAAAAACCGAAGGCTATTACGACCCCCCGGTTGAAAGCACGGTGACCGATGCCCAATACCAGGGTTCGGGCGCCGGCTACCGCAGCGTCATCCGCGCGCCGTCGCAAGTGCAAATCGCACTCAAGCCCGATGCCCGCAAGCCGCAGAACCAAGCCGCGCAAGCCTCGGCGGAAACCCCCACCACCGAAGACGGCCAGGCCGTGCCGGAAGGCGCCAGCGACGCAGGCGGCGCTTCTGCCCCCGCCCCGGCCGCGGCCCCCAATGCCGCGTCGCAAAGCCTGGTGCCGCAGCCGCAAACCTATATGGGCACCCTGCCGTGTTTCTCGCCCGCCATGCAGTGCACGGCGCAGCGCGTCACGCTGACGTTGGCCCCCAACGGCCGTTGGCGCGGCCGCACGGCCTACCTTGAAGACGACCCAAAAAAGGGCCCCGCCGTCACCGAGCAAGGCTGCTGGGACGCGACCGACGAACGCCCGCCGCGCGTCATCCTGATGGATGCCAACGGCAACGTCCGTGTTGAATTCGTGGTGGCCGCCAACAATGTGCTGCGTGTGCGTTCCATTGGCGGCCAAACGCCCAACCTGAACTACAACCTGACCCGTCAGCCGGACCTGGATCCGATTGACGAGCTGGCCAAGGCCGCAGCGCCCAAGTGCCCCTGATGCCATAAAAGCAGTACGGCGGCGGGCCGGTTGAATCTGCCCTGCTCCACGACGCAACGCCCATCGGGCCTGACGAACACCACGTTCGCCAGGCCCGGTTCTTTTTGGGCGCAAGCTGGCGGCACATGGGTGCGTCATGACTCGGGCGCGCCGGGTCGGGGGTCAGGTGCGAGGGGTTCAGGAATAGAGGGTTGGGAATCACCGGCGCCCGGTGGGTAGCCGCCATATTCCTGCGTGGGTTCGTGCAGCACGTGGAACGATGGCGATGGCAATGGCGGAACATGCGCGGGGGCAATCGACGAGCTTTCAGGCAAATCCCCCAGCGCCGCGGCTTCCAGGATGGGAGACGCGCCGGAGCGGCCGTGTGCGCACAAACGGCAAGCCAGTTGCATGGCGTTGCGAACGTCAAGCTTGGCGAAGATGCGGGCGCGATGGGCCTCGGCCGTGCGCAGCGAAATGCCCAGGTCAATGGCGATGACCTTGTTCGGGCGGCCGGCCGCCACATAGGCGACGATTTGCCGTTCGCGGGGCGTCAACGCGGAAAGCGCCGTATCAAGATCGGGACGGGAAACACGCATGGGGCGACTCGTTTTTGCAATGTAGGATTACAAGAAGTCTGCCCGGCCGCCCAAAACGGCGATAGCTGGCAATTCTGTCAGGGGTCAGGGCGGCGCAGGGACGCCACGCCCGACCCGGGCCCCGCCCCCGCATAGGATCAGGCCTTGTAGGCCAGTTCCAGGTTGTCGATCAGGCGGGTGGCGCCCAGCTTGGCGGCCGCCAGCACCACCACGGGTTCGCCGGCCTGCAGGTCGGCGGCGTCAGGGCGGTTCAGGTCACGCTGACGGCGCAAGGCAATGTAGTCCACCTTCCAGCCGCGCTGGGTCAAGTGATTGGCGGCGTCACGCTCAAGAGCCTGGGCATCGCGCTCGCCTTGGGCCAGGCGCTGGCCCATGTTCTGCAGGGCGGCATAGAGCGCGGGCGCCTCGGCGCGTTCGCCCTCGGTCAGATAGCGGTTGCGCGACGACAGCGCCAGGCCGTCATCCGCCCGCACCGTTTCGTGCGCCAGCACTTCCACCGGCAGTTGGAACTGGCGGCACATATTGCGCACCACCATCAACTGTTGATAGTCCTTCTTGCCGAATACGGCCACGCGCGGCTGCACGCAGGAAAACAGCTTCAGCACCACCGTGCTGACACCCTCGAAAAAGCCCGGGCGGAACTCGCCTTCCAGGATGTCGCCCAGATCATTCGGCGGCTGCACGCGGAAGTTCTGCGGTTCGGGGTACATCTCGCGCTCATTGGGCGCGAACAGCACGTAAACGTCGCGCGCCTGCTCCAGCTTTTCGATATCGGCGGCCAGGGTGCGGGGATATTGGTCGAAGTCTTCGTTGGGGCCGAATTGCAGGCGGTTCACGAAAATACTGGCCACCACGGGGTCCCCGTGCTGACGCGCCAGCTTCATCAAGGACAGGTGGCCTTCGTGCAGGTTGCCCATCGTGGGCACGAAAGACACGCGATTTTGCCCGCGCAGGTGATCGCGCAATTCCTGGATGGTGTGTACGACTTTCAAGGAGACTCTCCGGGGTTGGGGGCAGCCCGGTCAGGATCAGGCCGCGACCGCCGCCACGCTGGTGTAAGCCAGGCGGACATAGATGGGCGCGTAGGGCTCGGCCTGCGTAATCTCAAGCAAGGATTCGCGGGCCAGCTCCAGCATGGCGATGAAATGCACGACAACGACCGCCGCGGGCGCGCCTTCGCGGACACGCTCCATGAACAGATCGCCGAATTCCATGAAGCGCACATCGTTCAGGCGCCGCAGGATATGCGTCATGTGGTCACGTACCGACAACTGTTCGCGCGTGATGTGATGGTGCTGGTTCAGCTTGGCCCGTTTCATGATGTCGGCCCAGGCCTGGCGCAGGTCGTCGACGCTGACCTCGGGCATCATGCGTTCAACGCTGAGGTCGGCCACGGCCTGGCTGCTGACAAAATCGCGGCCCAGTTGGGGCAGCTTGTCGAGCTTTTGCGCGGCCAGCTTCATCTGCTCGTATTCGAGCAGGCGGCGCACCAGCTCGGCGCGCGGATCCTCGGGCTCTTCGCCGGTGTCGGTTTTCTTTACCGGCAGCAGCATGCGCGACTTGATCTCAATCAGCATGGCCGCCATCAGCAGATACTCGGCGGCCAGCTCCAGATTGGTGATGCGGATCTGGTCCACATAAGACAGGTACTGCCGCGTGACATCCGCCATCGGGATGTCCAGAACGTTGAAGTTCTGCTTGCGGATCAGGTACAGCAGCAGATCCAGCGGCCCTTCGAACGCCTCCAGAAACACTTCCAGCGCATCCGGCGGAATGTACAGATCCGTCGGCATCTGGAACAGCGGCTCGCCGTACAGGCGCGCGAACGCCACGCTGTCGACGGTGTCTGGCGTGCTGTCCACAGGCGGTTCCACTAGCTTGGCCAGTGCCTCGCCAGGGACTGAAGGGTTACGGGACATGTCTGCCGCAACGGGGATCAGTCTGCCGAGTACACGTACGGTTTTTGCGGCACGCGGGCCGCGCGGAAGCCTTCAAGCAGTTCCGAATCTTGCTGTTTGTCCCAAAGCCGGGCGCGGCCTTCACGCTGGCGCTCTTCCGTGCCAGGGTGCGACTGCTTGAAGTCTTTCAGGAAAAGGGTGATCTCGGATTCGTAGTTGGTCGCCATGACGCCAATTTCAGTAGGTTGCAGATCCGACGAGTTTACTTCACGCCGGGCAAATCCCCCCGGCGTTACAATCGTCAGGCTTCCAACGCCCCCGCCCGCCATGTCAGCCGAATCCGCAGCCGCAGCCAATCCCGCTCCGCCCTCAAACCCGGACGCGCTGCGTGCGGCACGCATGATCCCCTTCATCGTGGGCTGTGCGCTGTTCATGCAGATGCTGGACGCCACCGTCGTGGCCACCGCCCTGCCCGCCATGGCGCGGGCCTTGGGGTCCACGCCGGTGCGGCTGAACGTGGCCATTACGTCCTACCTGCTGGCGGTGGCCGTGTTCGTGCCGATCAGCGGCTGGGCGGCTGACCGCTACGGCGCCCGTCGGGTGTTCTTGGCCGCCATCGGGCTGTTTACGCTCAGTTCGGTCGCCTGCGCCATCTCGCAGGACCTGCCTCAGTTGGTCATGGCACGGATCGTCCAGGGAATGGCGGGCGCGATGATGGTGCCCGTGGGGCGCATCATCCTGCTGCGCACCGTGCCCAAGCAAGATCTGCTTAAAGCCATGTCGTTTTTGTCCATCCCTGCGCTGCTTGGGCCGGTGATCGGACCGCCGCTGGGCGGTTTCATGGTCACGTATATGTCGTGGCACTGGATTTTCCTGATCAATATCCCTATTGGCGTGTTGGGTATTGCGCTGGTGCTGCGCTATGTAGCTGAAATCAAGGAAGAATCCACCCCGCGCCTGGACTGGCTGGGGTTTCTGCTTAGCGCGGTCTGCCTGGCGTCGCTGGTCAGCGGCTTTGAAGCCATTGGCCGCGATGTGATGCCCTTGCCCATGTTGCTGGGGCTGATCGCGGTGGGCGCGGCGTGCGGGTTCCTGTACGCCTGGCACGCGCGGCGCATCGAACATCCCATCATCGACCTGTCGTTGATGCGCATTCCCACCTTCGCCATTTCCACGCTGGGCGGCAACCTGTGCCGCTTCGCGGTGGGCGCGACCCCGTTCCTGCTGGCCATGCTGCTGCAGGTGGGCTTTGGCCTGACGCCGTTCGCGGCCGGCATGATCACCTTTGCCAGCGCCGCCGGCGCGCTGCTGATGAAATTCGTGGCCACGCCCATCGTCCGACACTTCGGTTTCCGCCGCGTACTGACCGTGAATGCGCTGCTTACCGGCGTGTTCATCATGGTGTGCGCCACCTTCACGCCCGCTACGCCGGTGTGGTTGATGATTGCCATTCTGCTGGTTGGCGGCTTCTTCCGTTCGCTGCAGTTCACCGGGGTAAATACGCTAACCTATGCCGACATACCCCCGTCCAAAATGAGCCACGCCAGCAGTTTCGCCGCCATGGCGCAACAACTGGGCATCACGTTGGGCGTCGGGGTGGCCGCGGTGACGCTGAACGTCAGCATGACCCTGCGCGGCGCCGAGACGCTTGCGGTCAGCGACGTCATCGCGGGCTTCCTCGTCATCGGGCTGATGTGCATGGCATCGGTCTTTTCCTTTAGACGCCTTGAGCCGCAGGCCGGGGCACACCTGAACGGCGGCAAACAAAGTGACGACGAATGAATTTGTCCTAGCCCTGGACCAGGGCACGACCAGCTCGCGGGCCATCGTATTCGACCGCGCGGGCGTGGTGCGCGGCGTCGGCCAGCGTGAGTTTCGCCAGCACTATCCCCGGCCGGGCTGGGTGGAACACGATGCCGGCGAGATCTGGCACAGCCAACTGGACGTGGCGCGCGAAGCGCTGCGCAATGCCGGCGCCACCGCCGCCGACATCGCGGCCATCGGCATCACCAACCAACGCGAAACCACGCTGATCTGGGAACGCGCCACCGGCCGCCCACTTGCCCGCGCCATCGTCTGGCAAGACCGGCGCACCGCGCCAATGTGCGACCAACTGCGCAACGACGGGCACGCCGACTTCCTGCAATCGCGTACGGGTCTGGTGCTGGACGCCTATTTCTCGGGGACCAAGCTCGCGTGGCTGCTGGACCACGTGCCCGGCGCGCGCAAGATGGCCGAGCGCGGCGAACTGGCTTTCGGCACGGTGGACACCTGGCTGATCTGGCAACTGACCGGCGGCGCCGTGCACAGCACCGATTGCAGCAACGCGTCGCGCACGATGTTGTTCGATCTGCACACGCAGGATTGGAACGACGAGATCCTGGCGCTGCTGAACATCCCGCGCAGCGTGTTGCCCCGCATGGCGCCCAGCAGCGCGGTCGTGGGCGAGGCCCTGCCGGAATGGCTGGGTGGGTCTATCCCCATCGCGGGCGTGGCCGGCGACCAGCAGGCCGCCACTTTCGGCCAGGCCTGCTTCACCCCCGGCATGGCGAAGAACACCTACGGCACCGGCTGCTTCATGCTGATGAACGTGGGCGACAAGCCGGTGCAGTCCAAGAACCATCTGCTGTCGACCGTGGGCTGGGGGTTGCCGCAAGCGGGGGTTGATGGCTGGAAGCCCACCTATATGCTGGAAGGCGGCGTGTTCGTGGCGGGCGCGGCGGTGCAGTGGCTGCGTGATGGGCTAGGCATCATCCAGCGTTCGGAAGACATTGAGTCCCTGGCCGCCAGCGTGTCGGATACCGACGATGTGTTCATGGTGCCGGCCTTCGCCGGCCTGGGCGCGCCGCACTGGGACCCTTATGCGCGCGGCACCCTGGTGGGCCTGACCCGCGGCACGACGCGCGCACACATCGCGCGAGCCACGCTGGAATCCATCGCCCTGCAAAGCGCGGAGTTGCTGACCTGCATGAACGGCGACAGCGGCATCGCGCTGACCGAGCTGCGGGTAGACGGCGGCGCCGCCCGCAACGACCTGCTGATGCAAATGCAGGCAGACCTGCTCGGCGTACCGGTAGTGCGCCCGCGAGTCCCGGAGTCGACGGCATTGGGCGCCGCGGGCTTGGCCGGGCTGGCGGTAGGCTTCTGGGGCAGCCAGGAAGAATTCGCCTCCAAGTGGCAAGCCGAACGCACCTTCGAACCCGCCTGGCCACAAGCCGTGCGCGAAGCCCGGATGAAACGGTGGCGGCAGGCGGTGGAATTATCGAAGGGGTGGAGTTCGGGGAAGTGATGGGTTACGTGCGCTGGGCACCTGGGACCTATCCGTGATTTTGTGTGCGAGGCATATCATGAGGACCAAAGACCATGGATATGCCGATGAAGAAGAGACGCACAGCAGCTGCTCAGGCGGCGGCCCGTGGGCCGCTGCCTGAAGTGCCGGCCGAGTTGCTGGATCATCTGGTCAAGGGACCGATGACGCCCAGCGAGGTTCAAGACCTGTTCCTGTCGTTCCAGAAGGCCGTGATCGAGCGGACGATGGCCGCAGAGATGAATTTGCATCTGGGATATCGGCCAGGCGAGGACAAGCCCGAAGGCCAGGCCAACGAGCGCAACGGCGCCAGTGGCAAGACGGTGCTGACCGAGCATGGCCCGGTGCGCGTGGAACTGCCGCGCGACCGGGACGGCTCCTTCGCGCCGATCCTGATCCCCAAGCACGAGCGGCGCTTCACCGGGTTCGATGACCGGATCATTGCCATGTACGCCCGGGGCATGAGCGTGCGCGAGATCCAGGCGTTCCTGGCCGAGAGCTACGGCACCGAGGTCTCGCCTGACTTCATCAGCTCGGTCACCGACGAGGTCATGACCGAAACCATCGCCTGGCAGAACCGGCCACTGGAGGCGATGTACCCGGTGGTGTTCTTCGATGCGTTGCGGGTCAAGATCCGTGACGACGGCGGGGTCAGCAACAAGGCGGTGTATCTGGCGCTGGGCGTGCAGGCCGACGGCCAGCGCGACGTGCTGGGCCTATGGGTTGAGCAGACCGAAGGGGCCAAGTTCTGGCTCAAGGTCTTCAATGACCTGAAGACCCGTGGCTGCCAGGACATCCTGATCGCGGTCGTCGACGGCCTGAAGGGCCTGGCCGATGCTATTGGCGCAGCCTTCCCGCGCACGACGGTACAGACCTGCATCGTGCATCTGATCCGCAACAGCCTGGATTACGCGGGATGGAAAGACCGCAAGGCAGTGGCCGCTGCCCTGCGTCCGATCTACGCTGCCGCCAGCGAACAAGCGGCCGAGCAGGCGCTGCAAACGTTCGCCGATGGACCCTGGGGGATCAAGTACCCAACGATCGTCCAGGCCTGGCAGCGGGCCTGGGAGAACGTCACGCCGTTCTTCGTCTTTCCGCCAGACATCAGACGCGTGATTTACACCACAAACGCCATTGAAAGTTTGAACATGCAGTTGCGCAAGATCATCAAGGCGCGGGGGCACTTCCCCAACGATGAGGCCGCCATCAAGCTCCTATGGCTGGCGCTACGCAATGTGCTGGCCAAGTCCGTCAGGGCGACCTTCGACTGGAAAGCCGCCATGAACCAGTTTGCTATCCTGTTCGGTGAACGGTTTACTGCGGTGCGGGGATAACAACTTTTAAAACGCCTCGCCCACAAAAATACGGACAGGCCCGGCACCTGCGTTCGCGGGCCGACCGCCTCGCACTTCACCCATCCTACAAGGCACAGCATCACACCCGTAGGATGGGTGCAGCGCGCGAGGCCCGATGCAAGAACCCCGTAGCCAACCGCGCGAAACCCATCAAGCAGCACACATCGCAGGATGGGTGCTGCGCGCCAAACCCAGCGCAAGAACCCCCCCCAACCGCGCGAAACCCATCAAGCAGCACACATCGCAGGATGGGTGCTGCGCGCCAAACCCAGCGCAAGAACCCCACCCCCAACCGCGCGAAACCCATCAAGCAGCGCCCCACTCTTAACAGAATCAGCCACACCCGATCACGGCCATCAAGCCGCCCGCACCCCAATCGCCACCACCCGCGCGCTAAAGTCCTTCAGCAACTCCTCCCTGATCTGCTCCGCCCGCGCCAACGCCTCTTCCTTCACGTGTCCGTACCCACGTATCTCCTCCGGCACACTAGCCAGCGCAACAGCCCGATCCAGATTCCCGCGATTCAGTTTCGACAAGATCGCCGTCAGCGTTTCCCGATATTCCCGAATCAACTCCCGCTCCGCGCGCCGCTCCGCCGTATACCCAAATACATCCAGCCTGGTCCCGCGCAAGCGCCGCAGTTTCGCCAACACCCCAAACACCTTCAACATCCCCGGCCCATAACTGCGCTTGGTCAGATGCCCTGCCTTATCGCGTCGCGAGAACAGCGGCGGCGCAAGGTGGAAATGCAGCTTCCAATTCCCCTCGAACTGCTCGCTGACTTGCTTCACGAACTCGCCATCCGAATACAAGCGCGCCACTTCGTATTCGTCCTTGTAGGCCATCAGCTTGAAGTAATACCGAGCCACCGCCAGCGCCAGCCGCTGGGTGCCGGTAGCCTCTTGTTCGGCGCGCGCCACCTTGTCCACCAAATCCGTGTACTGCTTGGCGTAGGCCGCGTTCTGGTATTCGGTCAGGAAGGCCTTGCGCTGCGCCACCACTTGCGCAAGCTCACCCGACGGCTTCTTCAGCTCGACCACTGGGCTGGCGGTGCGCGGCCGCTTGATCTCGATGATGTCTTCCGGCGGCGCCAGCGGCACGCCGCCGTTGGTCATCAGCCGCGCCACGTCGGCCGGGTCATGCGCGGCGCGACGGCCCCAGGCAAAGGCGGTGAGGTTATTGGCAACCTGCTGGCCGTTCAATTCAATCGCGCGCAGCAGCGCTGCTTGCGATAGCGGGATCCAGCCCTTTTGATAGGCGTATCCCATCATCAAGGGATTGGAATAGATCGCGTCACCCAGCAGCGCCACGGCCATTGCCGCGGCATCGACGGCGTGGAACTTGTCGTTGCCGCAGGCGGCTTGCAGGTCCGCCGTCAGGTTGGCGCCGGGCAGCGTCCAGTTGGGGTTGGCCACGAATGCAGCCGTAGGCGCGGTGTCGCTGTTCAGCAGCACGCGCGTGCGGCCGGGGCGCACACGCGCCATGCTGTCCGCGCTGGTCGCCACCACCAGGTCGCCCGCCAGCAACAAGTCGGCCTCGCCCATGGCAACCCGCGTATTCAACAAATGGTCGGGCGATTCCGCCAACACCACGTGCGAATACACCGCGCCGCCCTTTTGCGCCAGACCGGCCATATCCAGCACTGAACAGCCCCTGCCCTCCAGGTGCGCGGCCATTCCCAGCAATTGTCCGATGGTCACCACGCCCGTGCCGCCCACGCCGGCAATGAAGACGCCATACGGTTGATCCAGCAACGGCACGCCGGGATGCGGCACGCCTTCGTCCACAACGCCCTCTTGCGACAAGGCCTTGGGCTTTTTCAGCTTGCCGCCTTCCACCGTCACAAAGCTGGGGCAGAAGCCCTTCAAACAGGAAAAGTCCTTGTTGCAGCTTGATTGGTTGATCTTGCGCTTGCGGCCGAACTCCGTTTCCAGGGGTTCCACCGACAAGCAATGCGACGCCTTTGAGCAATCGCCACAGCCTTCGCACACGCGCTCGTTGATGACGACGCGGCGGGCGGGGTCGGGATAGGCATTGCGTTTGCGGCGGCGGCGTTTTTCGGTGGCGCAAGTCTGGTCGTAGATCAGCACCGATACCCCGGGATGCTCGCGCAGATCGCGCATCACCGTGTCCAGTTCGTCGCGATGCATCACCGGCACGCCCGGCGCCAGGTCGGAGATGTCCTTGTATTTGTCGGGGTCGTCCGTCACCACCACGATCTTGTCGATGCCCTCGGCCGCCACCTGCCGGCTGATCATCGGCACGTTGATGGGGCCGTCCACCGGTTGCCCGCCCGTCATGGCCACCGCGTCGTTGAACAGGATCTTGTACGTGATGGGCACCTTGGCCGCCACGGCCGCGCGGATCGCCAACAGGCCCGAATGAAAATACGTGCCGTCGCCCAGGTTGGCGAAAACGTGTTTCTCTTCAGTGAAGGGCGCCTGGCCCACCCAGGGCACCCCTTCCCCGCCCATCTGCGTATAGACCTCGGTATTGCGGTCCATCCACCTGACCATGTAGTGGCAGCCGATACCCGCCATGCCGCGCGAGCCTTCCGGCAAGCGGGTCGAGGTGTTGTGCGGACAGCCCGAACAGAACCACGGCTTGCGTTCTTCCACCACGCGCGGACGCGCCAGCGCCTGTTCGCGGTCGCGGATGAAAGCCAGGCGCGCATCGATGCCCGCGCGCACGTCTTCCGGCAGATCAAAACGCAGCAGCCGCGCGGCGATGGCGCGGGCCACCATCGCGGGCGAAAACTCGTAGTGCGCAGGCAGCAGCCAGTTGCCCTGCGGCACGGACCATTCACCGCCATCCTTGTCATCGAACTTGCCGACCACGCGCGGAATCTTCTTGCCGCTGCCGATCCAACTGAACAGTTCTTCCTTCAGTTGGTATTCCAGCACCTGGCGCTTTTCCTCAACCACCAGGATCTCGTCCAGCCCCTCGGCAAACTGCTGCGTGCCAGTGGATTCCAGCGGCCACACCATGCCCACCTTGAACAGGCGCAGGCCGATGCGCTGGCACACGGCTTCCGTCAAGCCCAGGTCCGACAGCGCTTGGCGCGTGTCCAGATACGCCTTGCCCGACGTCATGATGCCAAAGCGCGCATCGCGTTGCGGCACGTGCCAGAGCTCGCGGTTGAGCTTGTTGGCCCGTGCGTAGGCCAGCGCGGCATACAGCTTGTAGTCCAAGAGCCGCGCCTCTTGTTGCAGCGGCGTGTCGGACACGCGGATGTTCAGGCCGTCGGGCGGCAGAATGAAATCTTCGGGCAACTGGATTTGCACGCGCTGCGGGTCCACGTCCACCGACGCCGACACTTCAACGATATCGGTGATGCACTTCATGCCCACCCACACGCCCGCGTAGCGGCTCATGGCCCAACCGTGCAGGCCGTAATCCAGCACCTCCTGCACGCTGGACGGAAACAGCACCGGAATCATGCAGGCCTTCAGGATGTGGTCGCTTTGGTGCGGCAAGGTGGATGACTTGGCAGGATGGTCGTCGCCCGCCACCACCAGCACGCCGCCATGGCGCGACGTGCCCGCTGCGTTGGCATGCTTGAAGACGTCGCCGCAACGGTCCACGCCGGGGCCCTTGCCGTACCACATGCCAAAGACGCCGTCGTATTTCGCGCCGGGAAACAGGTTGACCTGTTGCGAGCCCCAGACCGCCGTGGCCGCCAGGTCTTCGTTGATGCCGGGCTGGAACTCAACATGGTGCGCCTTCAGGTGCTTGGCCGCCTTCCACATGTTCTGGTCCACCCCACCCAGCGGGGACCCGCGGTAGCCGGACACGAAGCCCGCCGTGTTCAAGCCCGCCTGTGCGTCGCGCACGCGCTGCATCATGGGCAGCCGGACCAGCGCATGGATGCCGCTCATCCAGGCGCGCCCGGATTCCAAGGTGTACTTGTCGTCCAACTGGACGGATTCAAGCGCCGCGCGCAAGGCGGGAGTCAGGGGGGCATTCATGTCTACTCCAAGATCCTGGATGCCCCTCCAGCTACGCGAGCCGCCTCGCTTGACGGTCACGCGGGCCAACAAGGGCCGTGAAAGTGAAGTCGTGGCGCGTACGCGCTGTAGTGCCGTCAGTTGTAACCGGTCACCCCCACCCCGGCAATAGGGCGATGCGATAATTGCCGCCATGGACTTCGCCCCTCGAATCGTTGCCTGGCAACGCCAGCATGGCCGCCACGATCTGCCCTGGCAAAACACACGTGACCCGTATCGGATCTGGTTGTCCGAGATCATGCTGCAGCAAACGCAAGTGGCTACGGTGATTCCGTATTACGAGCGCTTCCTGCAACGCTTTCCGAACGTGGCCGCGCTTGCCGCCGCCACGCAGGAAGATGTGATGCCTTATTGGGCGGGGCTGGGCTACTACGCCCGCGCCCGCAACCTGCATCGCTGCGCCGTGCAGATCGCCGAAAACTGGAACGGAAGCTTTCCGCCTTCCGCCGAAGCCATCGCGACGCTGCCCGGCATCGGCCGGTCCACCGCCGCCGCCATTGCCGCCTTCGCCTATGGCGAGCGTTCACCCATTCTGGACGGCAACGTCAAGCGCGTGTTCACCCGCCACTTCGGCATCGCCGGCGACCCCGCCAAGCGCGAAGTCGAAACCCGGCTGTGGACACTGGCCGACGCACAGGTCGAGGCCGCGCCCGGCCTGGACATGGCCGCCTACACGCAAGGCCTGATGGACCTGGGCGCCACGCTATGCACGCGCGGCAAGCCCGCCTGTGAACGATGTCCCATGGCCCAGACCTGCGTCGCCCGCCGTGAAGGACGCCAGGCCGAACTGCCCACGCCCAAGGTACGCAAGACGATTCCCGAACGCGAAACGGGTATGTTGGTGCTGCAATACCAGGGTGCATTCCTGTTGCAGCAGCGGCCCGAACCGGGCATCTGGGGTGGGCTCTGGAGCCTGCCTGAATTCGACGTGTCGGGCGACCCCGATGCCGCTTCCCGCGCGCTGGGCCTGGAACCCGAACAACGCTTTGAACTGGCCGCCTTCGCGCACACGTTCACGCACTACCGCCTGCACATCCGCCCCTGGCTGGTGCCGGTGCGCGCGGCCAGCCTGCGCGAATCGACCTTACCCGAACGCTGGGTGCCAGCCGACAAGCTGGCGTCGATGGCACTGCCCGCGCCGGTCAAGAAGCTATTGCAGGGGCTGGTCGACGCGGGGATGCAAGACAGTTTGTTCTCCACGACCAAGGCCTGAACGGCAATCACGGCGGGCGGCTGCGGGCGACCGGCGAACCGCACCCCGCCCGCGCTACCGGTCTTCAGGCGCCGCCCCGCTCAACAACATCACCAGCTTCAAGTCCGGATGCGTGGCCAGCCGGAACGTGATCTGCTGAAACGCCAGCTTGCCGTCGCGCGGATGCTGGAATTCGCGCAAGCCCCCTTCGCGTTCCACCACGGCGTGGCGCGTCCACCAATGGGCGAAGACGGGGCTTTGGCGATTCAGCGTGTCCAGCAAGGCCAGCACGGCGGACTCGTCCAGATGCGCGCCCGCGTCGGCGCGAAACTCCGCCACGACGCGGCGCGCGCGCTGGTCCCAGTCGACCACCAGATCACGGGCGGCCGGGTCCAGGAAGATGTAGCGCAGCAGGTTGGGTTCGGGGTCGCGCGTGGGCCAGTGGTCGAACAGGTCGCGCAGCGGCGCGTTACAGGCCAGCACGTTCCAGGCACGGTCCAGCACATAGGCCGGCGCGTTGATCGCGTCCACGCATTCCTGCAAGGGGCCGGGCGCGGCGCCCGCGTCATCGCGCGCGTGTTGGGGGTCGGCGCAGTCAGCCAAATCGAACAGGTAGGCGCGTTCCGCGCGCGCCAATTGCAGCACGCCCGCAATGCGCGACCACACGGACGGCGACACCGAGACCTCGCGCCCTTGTTCGATCCACGTGTACCAAGTGACGCTGATGCCGCACAACTGCGCGACCTCTTCGCGCCGCAGGCCAGGCGTGCGCCGCCGCATGCCTTCGGGCAGCCCGGCCATGCGCGGGGTGATGCGGGACCGCGCGCTGCGCACGAATTCGCCCAGTGCCTGGCGGCGCAGGGGCGATCCGTCTTGGGGGGCCGTGCCTTGGGGGGAAGTAGTCATACCAGGATAAGCAATGGACTTGTACGTGTATAAAGGCCGGCCTATCTTAGCGCCTGCACCTGACATCCCGCACAACGCCATCAAAGGAATTCCATGACCGCCAGCACCCACGACGCCGCCGTCGACCGCCAGTTCAGCCCCCGCGCCACCGCGTACCTGACCAGCGCCGTCCACGCCCAGGGCGAAGACCTGCTGCAAATGGCCGGCATCGCCCGCCAACACCCCCAGGCGCGCGTGCTGGACCTGGGCTGTGGCGGCGGCCACGTGAGCTTTCACGTGGCGCCCGAGGTCAAGGACGTGACCGCCTACGACCTGTCCCAGCAAATGTTGGACGTGGTGGCGGGCGAAGCCGCCAAGCGCAGCCTGGCCAACCTGGCCACGCGCCAGGGCAAGGCCGAATACCTGCCCTTTGCGGATGGCGAGTTCGACCTGGTGATGTCGCGCTATTCCACGCACCACTGGCAAGACGCCGGCCGGGGCCTGCGCGAAGCGTTTCGCGTGCTCAAGCCCGGCGGCATCGCCGTGTTTGCCGACGTGGTGTCGCCCGGCGAGCCGCTGCTGGACACCTGGCTGCAAACGATAGAAGTGCTGCGCGACACGTCCCACGTGCGTGACTACTCGGTGGCCGAATGGACGCGCATGCTGACCGAGGCCGGCTTCACGTTGCAGGGCCTGTCACCGCGCCGCCTGCCGCTGGAATTCCAGACCTGGGTCACGCGCATGCGCACCCCGGACACGCTGGTGGCGGCGCTGCGCCATATGTTCAGCATTGCGCCTGATGTGGTGCGCGCGCATTTCGACGTGCAAGAGGACGGCTCGTTCACCAGCGATACGGCCACGATCGTGGTGAAGAAGCCGGGCTGATTCACGCCAGCGCCAGGCGATGTCCGGGATGGGCGCCGGGCTGACGGCCACGGCAACTCACGCCAGCGCACCGTTCAGCGCCCCGCCCACTCCCTGGCTGCGTAGCGCGTGCGCCGCTTGCGACACCGCCCGTACAAAACGCGGGTCCGCACCCAGGTCGCCGAACACCGCAGCCAGCCCGGTCAGCGTTTCCGTCCAGGCCAGCATGGCGGCCGGCACCGGGCCGCCGCGTTCAGCGGCAAGTTCCGCTTGCGCGTAGCGTTGCGCTAGCTCGGCGGCCATGGGGTCCTGGATGTCGTAGCGCAGCCCAGCCTCGTCAACGCCGCGCAGGAAATGCAGCCACGCGGCCACCGCCAGCGCCAGCTTGCCAATCGGCAAATCCGCCGCCAACCGTGCTCGCACCGTGTCCAGCAGGCGCTGCGGCAGCTTCTGCGAACCGTCCATCGCAATCTGTCTGGTCTGGTGCTTTAACGCCGGGTTCTCAAAACGCTGCAACAACCTTTGCTGATAGCGCGCCAGGTCCAGGCCTGGCAAGGGCGGCAATGTCGGCACGATTTCATCCTGCATCAGCGCCGCCAGATAGGCTTTCAACGCGGGCTGCGCCATCGCTTCGTCCACCGTTGCCCAGCCCGCCATCACCGACAAATACGCCAGCGCCGAATGCACGCCGTTGACGGTGCGCAGCTTCAAGGTTTCAAACGGCGCGGCCTCGGCCACGAAGCGCGCGCCGCCCGAGGCCCAGTCCGGGCGGCCGGCCGCGAACTGATCTTCCACCACCCATTCCAGATAGGGCTCGCCCAGCACCGGCCAGGCATCGTGCAGGCCCAGCGTCCGCGCCACGTCGCGCCGGTCCTGATCGGTAGTGCGCGGCACGATGCGGTCCACCATTGAGCACGGGAACGTGCACAACGTTTCGATCCACGTCGCCAGCGCCGGGTCCACCTGCCGCGCAAACGCCAGCACCATGCCGCGCAGCAGATGCCCATTGCTGGGCAGGTTGTCCAGCGACATCAGCGTGATCGGGCCCTGCCCCGCCGCGCGCCGTTGCTGCAAGCCGCGCACCAGAGAGCCGATGGTGCTGCGCGGCGCCTGCGCTTGTGCCAGGTCATGCACGATGTCGGGGTGTTGCAGGTTCAAGCGGCCGCTGGCCGGGTCGTGGCAATAGCCTTTTTCCGTCACGGTCACGCTGACGATGCGCGTGTCCGCGTGCGCAATGCGCGCCAGTACGGCTTGCGGATCTTCCGGCGCAACCAGCATTTCAAGCAGGCAGCCGATGACCGTTGCCTGCTGTTGCTCGCGACCGTTCGCGTCGGCGCTGCGCAGCGCCAAGGTGTACAGGCCCGCTTGCGGCGCCAGCGCATCGCGCGTGTCGGCCTGCCGCAAGGACACGCCGCAAATGCCCCAGGCGAGGTCCGCGCCCCCGCTCGCATGCAGCGCCGCTTCGTTGACCGCCGCCAGATGCGCGCGCGCGAACGCGCCCAGGCCCAGATGCACGATGCCCACGCGCAAGGCGTCGCGGTCATATGCCGGCCGCGCCACCTCCAAGGGCAACGCGGCAAGATGCGCGGGCGTCAGGCGCGCGACATCGGCCGCTACCAGTTCCATAGCGTGCCGTCCTGCTGCAAGCGATTCACCGGCAGGTAGGCGCGCTTGTACGGGTACTTGGCGGCCAGTGCTTCGTTGATGTCGACGCCGTGGCCCGGCACATCGCCCGGGTACAGCATGCCTTGGTCGAACGTGTAGGCATGCGGGAACACGGCGTCGGTCTCTTCCGTGTGGCGCATGTATTCCTGGATGCCGAAGTTGGGCACCCACAGGTCAAAGTGCAGCGCAGCGCCCATGCAGACGGGCGACAGGTCGGTGGCGCCGTGGCAGCCGGTGCGCACCTGATACAGCGAGGCCAGGTCCGCGATACGGCGCAGGTGCGTGATGCCGCCCGCGTGCACCACGGTGGTCCGGATGTAGTCGATCAACTGGTTCTGCACCAGGTCCTTGCAGTCCCAGATGGAATTGAAGATCTCGCCCACGGCCAGCGGCGTGGTGGTGTGCTGCCGGATCAGGCGGAAGGCATCCTGGTTCTCGGCCGGCGTGGCGTCTTCCATCCAGAACAGGTTGTAGGGTTCCAGCGACTTGCCCAGCCGCCCGGCTTCGATCGGCGTCAGGCGGTGATGCACGTCGTGCAGCAGATGGTGCTCGAAACCCAGCTTGTCGCGGATGCGGTCGAATAGCTGCGGCGTGTGGCGCAGGTACTTTTCGGTGGACCAGTCGTGTTCGCTGGGCAGGTCGGCGTCGGCGGGTTCGTAGAACAGGTTGCCGCGCCCCACGCCATAAACCTTGTCCAGCCCCGGCACGCCGCTTTGCGCGCGGATGGCGCGGTAGCCCATGTCGGCATAGCGCAGCACTTCATCCACGGTGTGCTCGATGTCCGAGCCATTGGCGTGCCCGTAGACCATGACGCCGCTGCGGCTCTTGCCACCCAGCAACTGATATAGCGGCATGCCCGCCGCCTTGGCCTTCAGGTCCCACAGCGCGGTGTCCACGGCGGCAATCGCCGTCATGGTGACAGGTCCGCGCCGCCAATAGGCGCCTTTGTACAGGTACTGCCAGATGTCCTCGATCTGGTGCGCGTCGCGCCCGATCAGGCAGGGAATCACGTGTTCAGTCAGATAGGCCGACACCGCCAGTTCGCGCCCGTTCAAGGTGGCGTCGCCGATGCCGGTCAGGCCCTGGTCGGTTTCAATTTTCAAGGTGACGAAATTGCGTCCCGGCGAACAAACGATCACGCGAGCATTCGTAATTTTCATTTTGGTTTTCCGAGTAGACGGGAAAAGAGGCGGCCTAGCCTTCCCAGCCCAGGTGGCTGAGGAAGTCCCGGGTGCGGGCGACTTGCGGGTTATCGAAAATCTGCGTGGGCGGGCCTTGTTCAAGGATGGCGCCGTTCTCGAACACCACCACCCAATTGGCCACGCGCCGGGCAAAGCTCATTTCATGCGTCACAACGATCATCGTCATGCCTTCCTGCGCCAGCTTCTTCATCACGTTCAGCACTTCGCCCACGGTTTCGGGATCCAGCGCCGACGTGGGCTCATCGAACAGCATCACTTCGGGCTCCATCGCCAGCGCGCGCGCAATCGCCACGCGCTGCTGCTGCCCACCCGACAGATTGGCGGGAAAGCTGCCGGCCTTGGCCGCCAGCCCCACCTTTTCCAGCAGCGCCATGGCGCGGGCGCGGGCAGCCTCGGGCGACATGCCCAGCACCGTAATGGGGCCCATCGCCACGTTGTCCAGCGCCGACTTGTGCGGAAACAGCTCAAAGCTCTGGAACACCATGCCCATCCGCTGGCGCACCCGGCGCACGTCGGATTCCGATTCGGGCAGCGCCACGCCGTCCAGCAGCACACGGCCACCATCCAGCTTTTCCAGCGCGTTAGTGCAACGCAGCAGGGTCGACTTGCCCGAGCCGGACGGCCCGATCAGGCACATCACTTCGCCCTTGTTCACTTGCAGCGACACGTCGCTCAGCGCGACGAAATCGCCGTAGACCTTGCGCACGTGTTCATAGACCAGCACAGGCGGCTGGTCCGCGCCCTTGCGCGCGGCGGCGGAAGCGGCGGCGCCTGCCACGGCCGGCGCGTGTTCCAGGATCATGTCGTTCATTCCTTGACTCCGTATTTGCGATGGACCCAGTCAACCAGCTTGGCTTGCGGATAGCCCATCAGCCAATAGATCACCGCCATCGCGGTCAGCATTTCCAGCACGCGAAAGCTCTGCGCGCGCACTTGCATCGAGGCGTACGCCAGTTCGCTGACCGCGATCACCGACACCAGCGACGTATCCTTGAACAGCGAAATCCAGGTGCTGGCCAGCACCGGCAGGATGCGCCGCCCGGCCTGCGGGATCAGCACCTTGAACATCGCCTGGTGGCGCGACATGCCCATCGCCAGCGCGGCTTCCATCTGGCCCTTGCGGATGGAGTTGATGCCGGCGCGAAACGTTTCCGAGTTGTAGGCGGACACGTTCAGCACCAGCGCGACCAGCGCGGTGGTCACCGCCGAGAACTGCACATCCAGCGCCATCGGCATGACGTAGAACGCCCAATAGATCACCAGGATCAGCGGCAGGTTGCGAAAGAACTCCACGATGGCCACCGCGATGCCGTTGGCGACACGGTTGGACGACAGCCGCATCAGCGCCAGCACGATGCCACCCGGCACGGCCAGCACCATCGTCACCACCGTCAACATGATGGTCATCGCCGCGCCTTGCAGCAGCAGGTTGCGCGAATCCCAGATGATTCCCCAGTCCAGATTCATGACCGCCCCAGGTGTGCATAGCGTTGATAAAGACGATCCACCCCGCGCGTGACCGGGAACAGAATCACGAAGTACGCGATGATCACCGCCGTGAACACTTCAATGGGCCGGTAGCTCTGGCCCGCGATCGTCTCTGCCTTGTGCATGAGTTCCGGCACCGCGATCACGGTGGCGATCGCCGTGTCCTTGATGGCCACCGTCAGCACCGACCCGAAGGCCGGCAACATGCGAATAGTGGCCTGCGGCAGAATGATCTTGCGCAGCGCCTGCGCGCGCGACATGCCCAGCGCCAGCCCCGCGCGCATCTGCCCCGGCCGCACCGATTCAATGCCGGCGCGTATCACCTCGGCCGAATAGGCCGCGATGTGCAGCGTCAGCGCCACCAGCGCCGCCCAGAACGGCGCGAAGTTCACGCCGGCCAGCAAGGGGAACGCGAAGTAGATCCACACCAGCACCACCAGTACGGGTATGGCGCGCATGCTGTCGATGTAAAACACCAGCGCCACGCGCAGCCAGCGCGGCCCATACAGGCGTAACAGGGCAATCACCAGGCCCAGCAGAATGCTGGATATCGCGGTGATGGTGCTGAGCGCGACGGTGATTCCCAGGCCGCCAGCAAAGAATCGCCAGTTGTCGACGATGGGGGAAAAATCGAGATCCATGGAACCTCCGTGGGATCAGGACGCAAAGGACGCGCGGCGCCTCAGAACGTCACCATCACTTTCATTGCCTGATGCCGGTCGGCCGCCAGCGCGAACGCGGCATGCACGTTCTGCACCGGCACCGCCGCCGTCAACAGGGGCGACACGTCCAGCACGCCACGGCTCAGGTAATCCACGGCCCAGGCGTATTCGTCGACAAAGCGGAAGCTGCCGATCACCGACAGGCTCTTGACCATGATCTGGTTGAAGGGGCACTGTTCGCTGCTGCCATTCAAGGTGCCCACGGTGACGATCACGCCGCGCGGGCGCGTGGCGCGTATGCAGTTGGCCAGCCCGGCGTAATTGCCCGACGCTTCGAAGCACACGTCGATGGTGCCCTTGCCCGCCGCCAGCGCATCGATGGCGGCGGGGTCGGTGGCGGCGTTGATGGTGCGGGTGGCGCCCACGCGCGCGCAGGTGGCCAGCGTTTCGTCCACGATGTCCACCACCGTCACCTGGCTGGCGCCCGCCAGCCGCGCCGCCATCAAGGTCAGCGCGCCGATGGGGCCGGCGCCCACCACCATCACCGACTTGCCCAGCAGGCTGCCGGCACTGCGCACCGCGTGCAGCGCCACGGCCAGCGGTTCGCCAAAGGCGGCCAGTTCGAACGACAGGCCGTCTGGCACCGGCAGGCACTGCCTGGCCTCTACCACTACCTGCTCGCGCATTGCGCCCTGCATGTGCGGATACTTGCTGGCGCTGCCAAAAAAATGCACTGCTTCGCAATGGTTGGAATCGCCCTGGCGGCAATAGCGGCACACGCCGCAGGTGCGCGCGGGGTCCAGCGCCACGCGGTCGCCCGGCTTGACGCTGGTAACGGCCGCGCCCACCTCCAGCACCTGGCCGGCCGCCTCGTGCCCCGGCGTCAGCGGTTCGCGGATGACGAAGTCGCCCACCTTGCCGTGTCGGTAGTAATGCAGGTCGGACCCGCAGATGCCCACGGCCTTGATGCCCACCCGCACCTGTGTCGCGCCCAACGGCTCGGGCGCCTGTTCGGTCAGGCGCAGGTCCTGGGCCCCGTGAATCGCGCAATTCAACATGGTTGTGTGCTCACTTCAGGGTTTGCGTCATGCGGCGTTCTTCGGCCGCCAGCTCGGGGTGCAGGCGCGCTTCCACCTTGCGCAGCCAGTCCAGATAGACGGGCTGATTCTTCGCCACGCCCATGCCGGCCTTGATTTCGAAGATCTTGCTGTCCTGGCAATCGTTTTCCTTCGGGAACACGGCCAGGCCCTTCACCTTCTTGCTGATGTTGGGCCACAGCATGCGGTTCAGCGGCGCCACATCGGAACGGCCGGCCAACACTTCTTCAATGGGCGCGACCGAACCCGAATTGGTCACGCCGCGCAGGCGGGCCTTTGAAAAATGTTCCCGTACCAGCGGCTCTTCGCCCGCGCCCGAGAAATACGCCATCGTGATGCCGGGCTGGTTGAAATCCTCGACCTTGGTGGCGCTGGTGAACTTGGGGTTGGACGCCAGGCCGAACATGCACACGCTGGTGCTTGAGAACGTCACGAAGTCGATGATCTTGGCGCGTTCGGCGTTCTCGTTCAGCGGCCCGATCATGATGTCCATCTGGTTGGCGATCAGCGCGGGGACCTTGGTTTCATGGCTGACCTGCACGGGCACGACCTTCACGCCCAGCAACTGCGCGAATTCCTTGCCCAGCGTCCACGACGATCCCATCCACGGCTCGCCAGATCCGCTGGTGTTCTGCACCAGCCACGGCGGGTTGTTGACCACGCCGACGCGCAGCACGCCCGCTTTGCGGATAGCGTCCACGCGGGCGCTTTCGCCGGGCGCGGGCGGGGTCTGCGCCTGGGCGGACCCCGCACCCGCCAGCATCGCGGCGGTCAGGAAGAAGCGGGCAGCGCGGTGGCGCGAAGGGAAGCGGGACAGCATGCAAAGTCTCCTTGATGAACATCGAAATCCGGGGATTCCCGCCGCGTTCGCCCGGAGGCGGCGCGTCGGGTACCGGCGCGCGCAGGCGCCGGCGGATTCGCCAGATGCGCACGCGCCACGCGCGTGCGGAAAAGTGATCGTTTGGAATGCGGCCGAGCGGCCTACTTGCTCTGTTCGATGATGCGGGTTTCGTCAGCCAGCAAGGTGGACTTCATCGCCTGGGCCACCTGCCGCAGCCAGGCCAGGAATTCCGGCTGGTTCTTGTCCACCGCCAGCCCCACCGGCGATGCCTTTTCGGTGCTGTGCTGGCAGTTCGCCTCGGCGGGAAAAACCACCAGGCCACGCACCTTGTGGTTCAGCCCCACCCACGGCACGCGGTTGATCGGCGCGGCGTCGGCGCGCTTGGCCATGATTTCCTCGATCGGCGCCGTGGCCCCGGAATTGGCAACGGCACGCAGCCGTGCGCGCGGGAACCGTTCCTTCACCCAGGCCTCTTCGGCGCCGCCCGTGAAGTACGCGATGGTGATGTCGGGTTGGTTCAGGTCGTCAACCGATTTGACGCGGGCCAGCTTGTCGTTGCCCGCGCGGCCGAACATGCAGACGCTGGTGGCGGAATACAGCACGAAGTCCACCACCTTCAGGCGGTCGGCCGTCTCGGCCAGCGGGCTGATGGTCATGTCGACCTGGTTGGCCGCCAGCACCGGCACCTTGGTCTCGTGCGAGACAGGAATGGCGGTCAGCTTGACGCCGAGTTGGCGCGCGGTTTCCTTGGCCAGCAGCCAGGCGGGGCCGGTCCAGGCCTCGCCGCTTTTGCCGGACACATCCTGGATCAGCCAAGGTGCGTTTTGCAATACACCCACGCGCAGTTCACCGGCTTTGCGAATCGCATCCACGCGCGGGCTTTGGCCGGGCGCGGGCGCCGTCTGCGCGCTGGCCGACAGCGACACCGCCAGCAGCGCCACCGCCAGCACCGCGGAGGTCGCCAGCACCGCAGAAGTCGCCAGCACCGCGGAGGTCGCCAGCTCCGCGGCGGCCACCAGGCGCGTCAGCGCGCCGTTTCCCTTGTCCTGCTGCTGCATTGCTTGTCTCCTGATCTTGTAAGGCCCGGATCCGGGGCGCGGTTATCTTCCGCGCTCTGCCGGGGGCCGTCTGTGGCACAGCATGCCGGGATGCGCTATCGCCACCCCTGCGCGAACTCACCGATGACGCGCTCAAGGTGAGCGCGCATCGCTTGCCTGGCCGCCTGCGCATCGCTCGCGACCAAGGCGCTGAAAATGCGCTGATGGTCTTCCTGCGATGCCTGGCGTAATTCCTGCGTATGGAAGTGCTGTTCTATCTTTTCCCAGATCGGGCCTTGGGCCTGATCCCACATCGACGTCACCGTCGCCAGCAAAACGCTATTGCCGGTGGACTGAGCGATGTACAGGTGAAAGCGGCGGTCGGCCTCTTCGTTGGCCGCCTTGTCCGTCATTTGTTCGCGCATGGTCGTCAGCGCTTCAAAGATGCGGTCCAGGTCGGCGTCGTTACGGGTGGTGGCCGCCAGCGCGGCGATTTCGGATTCGATCAGGCAACGCGCCCGCAGCAATTCAAACGGCCCCGCCCCGACTTCCTGCGCCGCCGGCAGGCGGGCAACGCCGGGCTTGGCTTCGCAGACGTAGATGCCCGACCCGCCCCGCACTTCCACCACCCCTTGCAGTTCCAGCGCAATGATCGCTTCGCGCAACGCGGTGCGGCTGACGTCGAAACGTTCGGCCAGCGCGCGTTCGGCCGGCAGCCGCTTGCCAACGGCGAATTCGCCTTGGGCGACCAGGGCCTGGATTTGTGCGGCCAGCCGCACATAGGCGCGGTCCGCCCCCGGCTTGGTGGCGAGTTCTTCGGATTTGGGGAGTAGTTGCAGCGTCATGGCATTTGAAAATTGGTTAGACCAAATTTAAATTGGTTTACCAATTTTCAACATCATGGTTTACCAGTAGCCAAGCGGTAAACCACGGAAGCACACGGGCAAAGCGAGGCTGCTCGACACACCCCGCGCCCACGCGGTATAGATGGCGGTTCCACAAAATCCGTGCCGGTAAGGAAAGCGCCATGTCCGAATCATCATCCCAGCCCTCTTCCGCCCAGCCTCTGCCGCACCCGGCCGGCGACGACACCCTGGCCACCCTGACCGTGGGGAAAGCCGCCGCCCTGATCCGCGAAGGACGCTTGTCCAGCCTGACGTTGACCCAGGCCAGCCTGGACCGTATCGACGCCCAGGCGGCGCTGAATGCCTTCATCACCGTGGACCGCGACGGCGCGCTGGCGCAAGCCCGCGCCTACGACGCCAAGCCGGGCAAGGGGCCATTGGGCGGCGTGCCCATCGCCATCAAGGACAACATCCACGTGGCCGGTTTGCCCAACACGGCCGGCACGCCCGCGCTGAAATCGTTTCGCCCCGCCGAAGATGCGCCGGTGGTGCAACGGCTGCGCGCGGCGGGCGCGGTCATCGTGGGCAAGACCAACATGCATGAACTGGCCTTTGGCGTGTCGGGCTACAACACCGCGTTTCCCGGCCCTTTGGGCGATGGCACGCGCAACGCCTACGACCACAGCCGCATCGCCGGGGGCTCGTCGTCCGGCAGCGGCACGGCGGTGGGCGCGCGCCTGACGCCCGCCGCGCTGGGCACGGACACGGGCGCGTCGGTGCGCCTGCCCGCGTCGGTGAACGGGGCCGCGGGTTTCCGGCCATCGGTCGGGCGTTACGACGGCGCGGGCATCACGCCGATTTCACATACGCGCGACACCCCGGGGCCCATCGCCAACAGCATGGAAGACATCGTGCTGCTGGACGCGGTGCTGGCCAATGACACCACGCCGCTTGCCGTCCTGTCCCCAGAAAACATGCGCTTGGGACTGGCCAGCTATTTCTGGACCGACCTGGAACCCCAGGTGCGCGACGTCACTTACGCCGCGCTGCAAAAGCTGCGCGACGCGGGCGTGCAACTGATAGAGATCGACATGCCCGAGCTGCCGGCCGCGAACGCGGCGGTGGGCATGCCGCTATGCCTGTACGAACAAAAGCCCGACCTGACCGCCTACCTGCAACGCTATGGCACGGGCGTGAGCTTTGACGAGGTGGTGGCGCAGATATCCAGCCCCGACGTCAAAGGCATCTTCGAAGGCTTGATCGTGCCCGGCGTGCTGCCCACGCCGGACGGCCAGGTGCTGGCGCTGCAACCGCTGTACGAGCGCGTTATCGCGGAACAACGCGATGAACTCATCGACGTTTATCGCCGCGCGTTCCAGGAACACCAGCTTGACGGCCTGCTCTTTCCCACGGTGCCGATCCTGCCGCTGGCGGCCACGCCGGAAGCCAGCAGCTTCGAGGCGTTCAGCCAGTTGGCCCGCAATGTGGACCCCGGCAGCAACGCCGGCCTGCCGGGCTTGAGCGTGCCGGCCGGGCTGTCGAAAGAAGGGCTGCCGGTGGGCCTGGAAATCGACGGGCTGCCGGGCGCGGACCGAACGGTGCTGGCGATCGGGCTGACCGTGGAACGCATCCTGGGCCGCATTGCCCCGCCGAAGCCATAGGCAGGAATAGGCGGCGATGGTTGGGAATAGGCGCCACAGGCGCCAAGGGCGCCAATTGCCAGGGCCGGCGCTTAGCCCCGAAGGGCCAGCGCCTTAGCGCGGAAGGCCGGCGCCTTAGCCCAAATTGGGCGCCAGCGTGCGCTTCAGGTCTTCGATGCTGCGGCCGCTGCGCTTGGCGTAGTCCTCCAGCTGGTCTTCGCCGATCACGCCCACGTTGAAGTACTGCGAGTCGGGGTGGCTGAAGTAAAAGCCGGACACGCTGGACGCGGGGTACATGGCGTAGCTGTCGGTCAGCATCATGCCGATGTCGCTGCCGTCCAGCACGCGGAACATGTCGGTCTTGACCACGTGTTCCGGGCAGGCCGGGTAGCCGGGCGCGGGACGGATGCCCACGTATTTCTCGGCAATCATGTCTTCGTTGGACAGGGCCTCGTCGGGCGCATAGCCCCACAGGTCCTGGCGCACGCGGGCATGCAGGCACTCGGCGAAGCCTTCGGCCAGGCGGTCGGCCAAGGACTTCAACATGATGCTGGAATAGTCATCCAGCGCCTTCTCGAATTCCGCTTCCTTTTTCTCGATGCCGATGCCCGCCGTCACGGCGAACATGCCGATGTAGTCCATCTTGCCCGACGACTTGGGCGCGATGTAGTCCGACAGTGACTTGTTGCTGACGCCCTCGCGCTTGGCGCCCTGCTGGCGCAGGTTGCGATACGTGAACAGCACTTCGCTGCGCGTTTCGTCCTTGTAGATTTCGATGTCTTCGTCGTTGACGCTGTTGGCCGGGTAGAAGCCCACCACGCCGTTGGCGGTCAGCCAGCGGCCTTCGACGATGCGCTTCATCATGGCCAGGCCGTCGGCGTAGACCTTGCGCGCCTGCTCGCCCACGACCTTGTCGTCAAGAATGGCGGGGAACGGGCCGAACAGGCTCCACGTCTGGAAGAACGGCCCCCAATCCACGTACTTCACGATCTCGGCCAGGTCATAGCTCTTGAACGTGCGGCGGCCGATGAACTTCGGGCGCGGCGGCGTGTAGTTGTCCCAATCGATCACGGGACGCGAGGCGCGCGCGTCCGCCAGCGGCAGAATCGGCGTGGCCTTGCGGTTGGCGTGGCGGCGGCGCACGTCCTCGTATTCCTGGGCCAGGTCGGCCAGGTAGGTTTCGGATTGGTCCGACATCAGGTTGGTGGCGACACCCACCGAACGGCTGGCGTCGGGCACATAGATGACCGGGCCGTCGTAGTTGGGCGCGATCTTCACGGCGGTGTGCACGCGGCTGGTGGTGGCGCCGCCGATCATCAGCGGCAGCTTGCGGCTGCGGAAGTAGTCGTCGCGCTGCATTTCGCTGGCCACGTAGGCCATTTCTTCCAGGCTGGGCGTGATCAGGCCGGACAGGCCGACGATGTCGGCGTTTTCTTCCTTGGCTTTTTCCAGAATCTGCGCGCAGGGCACCATCACGCCCATGTTCACGACTTCGAAGTTATTGCACTGCAAGACCACCGACACGATGTTCTTGCCGATGTCGTGCACGTCACCCTTGACGGTGGCGATAACGATCTTGCCCTTGGCGCGCACGTCGCCGCCGGCCGCCGCGATCTGGCGTTTTTCTTCTTCGATGAAGGGAATCAAATGGGCCACGGCCTGCTTCATGACGCGGGCCGATTTCACCACTTGCGGCAAGAACATCTTGCCTTCGCCGAACAGGTCGCCCACGACGTTCATGCCGTCCATCAGCGGGCCTTCGATGACTTCGATGGGGCGGCCGCCCCGGTCGAAGATCTTCTGGCGCACTTCTTCGGTGTCTTCCACGATGAACGTGGTGATGCCGTGCACCAGCGCGTGCGACAGGCGCTGCTCGACGTCCGCCTTGCGCCAGGTCAGGTCTTCTTCGCGCTTGGCGCCGGAGCCCTTCACGCTGTCGGCAAACTGCACCAGGCGTTCGGTGGGCGTGCGTTCGTCGTCGGGCTCGGTCTTGCCCACGGGGTTGGGGCGGTCCAGCACCACGTCTTCAACCAGGTCACGCAACTTGGGATCCAGGTCAGCGTACACGCCGAGTTGGCCGGCGTTGACGATGCCCATCGTCATGCCTTCCTTGACCGCGTAATACAGGAACACGGTGTGAATGGCTTCACGCATGGGCTCGTTGCCACGGAACGAGAAGCTGACGTTGGAGACGCCGCCCGAGATGCGGGCGTGCGGGAGGTTGTCGCGGATCCAGCGGGTGCCTTCAATGAAGTCCACCGCGTAGTGGTTGTGTTCGTCGATACCGGTGGCGACCGCGAAAACGTTCGGGTCAAAAATGATGTCTTCCGGCGGGAAGCCTTCTTCCTCGACCAGGATCTTGTACGCGCGGCCGCAGATTTCCTTGCGGCGTTCCAGCGTGTCGGCCTGGCCCAGTTCGTCAAAAGCCATGACGACCACGGCCGCGCCGTAGCGGCGGCACAGGCGCGCGTGATGGCGGAAGGGCTCGATCCCTTCCTTCATGGAAATGGAGTTCACCACCGCCTTGCCCTGCACGCACTTCAGGCCGGTTTCGATGACTTCCCACTTGGAACTGTCGATCATGACCGGCACGCGCGCGATGTCGGGCTCGGACGCAATCAGGTTCAGGAAGCGGTGCATGCAGGCCACCGAATCCAGCATGGCCTCGTCCATGTTGATGTCGATGATCTGCGCGCCGTTCTCAACCTGCTGGCGGGCCACGGCAAGCGCCTCGTCGTACTTTTCCTCGCGGATCAGGCGGGCGAACATCTTGCTGCCCGTCACGTTGGTGCGTTCGCCCACGTTGACGTACAGCGTGTCTTCGTCGATGTTCAGCGCTTCCAGGCCCGACAGGCGCGTCTTGACCGGAATGTCGGGCACGACGCGCGGCGTCAGCGACGCGACCTTGTCGGCAATGGCGCGAATGTGGTCGGGCGTGGTGCCGCAACAGCCACCCGACATGTTCACCAAGCCCGCGCGGGCAAATTCTTCCAGCAGCGCGGACGTGTCGGCGGGCGTTTCGTCAAAGCCGGTTTCGGCCATGGGGTTGGGCAGGCCGGCGTTGGGATACACGCAGACGTAGGTGTCGCAGATCTTGGACAGCTCGGCCACATAGGGCCGCATCAGCGCCGCGCCCAGCGCGCAGTTCAGGCCGATGGTGACGGGGCGCGCATGGCGCACGGAGTTCCAGAAGGCTTCAACCGTCTGGCCCGACAGGATGCGGCCGGAAGCGTCGGTGACGGTGCCCGAGATCATCACGGGCAGACGGATGCCGCGCGCTTCGAACACTTCTTCGGTGGCGAAGATGGCGGCCTTGGCATTCAGCGTGTCGAAAATGGTTTCGATCAGGACGATGTCGATGCCGCCGTCCAGCAAACCGTTCAACTGCTCTATATAGGCCACGCGCAATTCGTCGAACGTGACGTTGCGGGCGCCGGGGTCGTTCACGTCGGGCGAGATCGACGCGGTCTTGGGCTGCGGGCCCAGGGCGCCGGCCACGAAGCGCGGCTTGTCCGGCGTGCTGTAGGCGTCACAGGCTTCGCGCGCCAGTTGCGCGGACACCCGATTCAGTTCGTAGGCCAGTTCCGGCAGGTCGTAGTCGCCCTGCGCGATGGTGGTGGCGCCAAAGGTGTTGGTCTCGATGACGTCGGCGCCCGCTTCCAGATACTGGCGGTGGATCTCGGAGATGACGTCGGGGCGCACCAGCGACAGCAGTTCGTTATTGCCCTTGACGTCCTTGCCGTGGTCCGCGAAACGCTCGCCCCGGAAGTCGGCCTCGCCCAGCTTGTAGCGCTGGATCATGGTGCCCATGGCGCCGTCCAGGATCAGGATGCGCTTGCCCAGCAGACGGGCGAATTCGCCGCCCTGGGTATAGGCTTCGGGCGGGTACGGCAGGCGGGGATATGACACGGGCAAGTCCGGATAAAGTGGCCAACGGCGGCGCGGATGTGGCTAAAAAGCGAAAAACGCCGGAAAAACAAGCCCTGATCGTAACAAAACGGGGTCTCTCGCGGCCTCGGGTGATACAGTTTCGGCCCCGAACCGGTGCTTTCGGCGCATTGGGCTGGCAAGAACGCAACACTTGCTGGTTCGCGTGCGAAAGGTAAACGGGAAACAGGAAGACGCCCACCCGGGCCGCCGCCGCCTTGCCACACAGCAGGCTGCCGGCAGGCCCCGCGTCCAGCCTGTGCTGCCCCCGCAACGGTCCCCATGCGCGCATTGCGCCCATGGCAGCCCGATACCGGCCAGTTCGATCGCCAGGAAGTCCATCGCCGCCACCCAGGCCAGCCTGGTTTGCCGTGGCGCGGGGCATCCTCCCATCGTGTTTGGCCTGCGGGGTCGCGGGTCGCATCGAGGTTACGTAGATGAAAGCCCGCTCTATCCGGCGTTACGCCGGCGCCCTGCTCTGTTCCGCTCCGGCCATCGCCGCCGCTCAGCAAGCTGCCTCCCCCACCCCTGAACTCGACACGGTCACCGTCACCGCCCAACGCGTGCCGACCGACGGCCGCACGCTGCCGGTGTCCATTTCGGTGATCAGCGCCGAAGACATCGCCGCCAGCAGCGCCCGCACCATGCAGGACCTGCTGTCGACCCAGGCCGGCATCAACCTGATCAACACCAGCAGCTCTAGCGACAACGCAATTGTCGACCTGCGCGGCTTCGGCATCACGGGCGCCAGCAACACGCTGATCCTGATCGATGGCGTCAAGCAGAACACCAACGACCTGTCGGCCCCCAGCCTGGGCGTGGTGCCGCTGGACCAGGTGGAGCGCGTGGAAATCGTGCGCGGCAGCGGCTCGGTGCAATACGGCGGCGGCACGACCGGCGGCGTCATCAACATCATCACCAAGTCCGATTTCTCGAAAGAGCCGGTGACGGCCCGCGCCACCGCCACGTTCGGCAGCTACGGCCTGCGCCAGTACGACGCCGCGGTCGCCTTGAACAACCAGAAGGTCGGCGTAGACGCCTACATGCAGTCGCTGCACAGCGACGGCTACCGCGACCACAGCGGCGAACGCCGCGAAGGCGGCGGCGCCGGCATCACGCTGCGCCACGACAACGGCTCGATCCGCCTGTACGGCCGCACCACCACGCAAAAGCTGGAACTGCCCGGCCCGCGCCTGATCAGTCCGTCGACCGGCGTAAACGAATTCCAGGACGACCCGCGCGGCGCGAAGAACGATGTGGATTACGTCAAGACCACGTCCAGCACCTTCGGCCTGCAAGTGGAGCAAGCCATTGGCGTGGGCATGCTGTACGCCGACCTGTCCACCCGCGAAAAGAAGCTGAACGGTCTGTCTTTCGACGGCTTTGGCGACACCCTGCGTGACCAGAAGCTGGAAGAGAACATCGCCAGCGTGCGCTATCGCCTGCCGATCAACGGCGGCCACAGCATCGTCTTCGGCGCCGACGCGCAGGAATCCAAGACCACCGCCGACCAGAACGCCTACTACGACTTCGAACCGTCGAAGTGGCAGTCGCGCCAGCACCAATACGGCCTGTTCGCCGAAGGCCTGATCCGCGCCACCGACAGCACCACCGTGACGGCCGGCGTGCGCCGCCAGTACGCCTCGGACGACCTGGAAGTGCTGAGCGGGTCGGGCACCGCGTCGGACCGCAGCAACCACCTGACCGCCTGGCAGTTGGGCGTGCGCCAGGAACTGTCCGCCGGCTTCGGCCTGTACGGCAAGGTCGGCCGCAGCTTCCGCCTGCCCAACGCCGACGAACTGCTGTCGGTGCAAAGCCCGCTGGCCCCGCAAACGTCCACCGACAAGGAAATCGGCGTGACGTGGCAAGGGCAGGCCAGCAGCGCCCGCCTGTCGTACTTCCGCTATGACCTCACCAACGAAATCCAGTACAACCCGCTGGCCGACGGCATGTGGGGCCCGGGCACCGGCGCCAATACCAACCTGGATCCGACCCGCCGCCAAGGCATTGAACTGGAAGGCCGCACCGCCGTGTCCAGCAGCGTCACGCTGGATGCCAACCTGACCTGGATGGAAGCGCAATTCCGCTCGGGCACCTACGCGGGCGTGGACCTGGCCGGCAAGACCGTGCCGCTGGCGCCCAAGTGGCTGGCCAACGCCGGCGTGACCTGGCGCCCCACCGATGCGTTCCTGTGGAATGTGTCGGCGCAGTACGTGGGCAAGTCGCGCATGGACAACGACCAGGCCAACCAGTTCGATAAGGAACTGGACGCCTATGTGCTGTTCAACACCAAGGTGGCCTACAAGTTCACGCGCAACATCGAAGGCGCCATCGGCGTGAACAACATCTTCGATCGCCAGTACGCCACCTACGGCATACGCGGCGGCAATGCGTCGTTCGAAATGCTGGGGCCGGTTGCCAACTACAACCTGTACCCGGCGCCGGGCCGCAATTTCTACGCATCGCTCACGCTGCGCTATTGATGGCGGACATCCGATATAGTCGGCGTTCTTCGCTGACCCTATCGGCTCTTGCATGACGTTCGCACGCGCATTGCCCCGGCCCTGCCCGGGGCGGTTCCTGAAGTGGTCCCTGGGCCTTCTGCTGGCCCAGGGCGCCCTGCTGGCTTCGGCGGCGACCATGGCCGCGCCCTCGGTCGCAGCGTCGGCCGCAGCCTCGGCCACTACCCCTGCCGCAGCGCCCGCCGTCACGGCCATCCACACGCAAGACGACAAGGGCCGCCCGGTTTCCCTGGCCGCGCCCGCGCGCCGCGCCATCACGCTGGCCCCGCATGCGACTGAACTGGTTTACGCCGCCGGCGCGGGCGACTATCTGGCCGCCACCATCCGCGGCAGCGACTACCCCCCGGCCGCGCGCCAGGTGCCCGTGATCGGCGACGGCACGCAACCCGACGCCGAGCGCGTGGCCGCCGTCCGCCCCGACCTGCTGATCGCCTGGCAACCCACCGCCGCGCAACCTGTCGTGCGCGTCATGGACAAGCTGGGCGTGCCGGTGTTCTACAGCGACCCCTTGACGCTGGCCGCCATTCCCGACGCGGTGGAACGCATGGGGGTGTTGTTCGGCACCCAGGCACAAGCCCAGCCGGCCGCCGCGCAACTGCGCGCGCGCCTGGCCGCCCTGACCGCTCGCTACGCCGGACGCCGGCCCGTGCGCGTCTTCATCCAGGCGGGGCTGGACCCGATCTACACCTTGAATGACAGCAGCATCGTCAGCGACGCGCTGCGCATCTGCGGTGGCGTCAACGTCTTTGGCCAAGCGCCCATCGTGGCCCCCCAGGTCAGCCTGGAAGGCGTGCTGGCGGCCCGGCCCGAGGCCGTGCTGGCGGGCGTGAGCCGGCCTGAAGACACCGCCCGCAACCTGGCCGCGTGGCAGGCGCTGGGGCTGCCCGCCGCCCGCCTGGGGCACGTGTACGGCGTGGATGCCGACGCGCTGTATCGGCCGGGGCCGCGCCTGATCGACGCGGCCGAGGCAATCTGCGCCGACCTGGACCGGCTGCGCTGATCGGTTTTTGCTGATCCGTCCTTGGTAATCCGTTCTTGGTAATCCGTTCCTGGTGATCCGTTCTTGCTGCTCCGTTCCTGGCAATTGCCGCAACCCTTGAAAAACGGAACGCGGCTTCCCAGGGACTTCCGCATGCGGCGCGACATCGTGCTTTATCATTCGCAAAAGCCTCTCAGTCAGCCTCCGCGGGCATCGCTGTGCGCACCCGCCCTTTGAAACACCGCCATGACCACACAAGACACTCTCACCATCGCCGGACGCGCCTATTCGTCGCGCCTGCTCGTCGGCACCGGCAAGTACAAGGACTTTGAACAGACCCGCGCGGCGCTGGACGCCAGCGGCACGGAAATCGTCACCGTCGCCATCCGCCGCACCAACATCGGCCAGAACGCGGGCGAACCGAACCTGCTGGACTACGTCCCGCCGTCCAAATTCACGCTGCTGCCCAACACCGCCGGCTGCTACAGCGCCGATGACGCCGTGCGCACGCTGCGCCTGGCGCGCGAACTGCTGGACGGCCACGATCTCGTCAAGCTGGAAGTGCTGGGCGACCCGCACACGCTGTTCCCGAACATGCCTGAAACCCTGAAGGCCACCAAGACGCTGGTCGACGAAGGCTTCAAGGTCATGGTCTATTGCACCGACGACCCCATCCAGTGCCGCATGCTGGAAGACATGGGCGCCGTGGCGGTGATGCCGCTGGCGTCCCTGATCGGCTCGGGCATGGGCATCCTGAACCCCTGGAACCTGCGCCTGATCATCGACCAGGCCCGCGTGCCGGTCGTCGTGGACGCCGGCGTGGGCACCGCGTCCGACGCCGCCATCGCCATGGAACTGGGTTGCGACGCCGTGCTGATGAACACCGCCATCGCCGCCGCGCAAGACCCGATCCTGATGGCCAGCGCCATGAAGAAGGGCGTGGAAGCCGGCCGCGAGGCCTTCCTGGCCGGCCGCATGCCCAAGAAGCTGTACAGCGGCGCGCCCAGCTCGCCCACCGAAGGGCTGATCACCGGCGGCCCGGGCGCAACGAAATGAGTTCGCGCCAACAGGACGGCAACGCCCGTCCCATTCCCAACGCGCTGACCATCGCCGGCGTCGACCCGTCCGGCGGCGCCGGCATCCTGGCCGACGTCAAGGCCATGAGCGCGCTGGGCGCCTATGGCTGCGCCATCATCGCGGCGCTGACGGCGCAGAACACCAAGGGCGTCACCGGCATCTCGGCCGTGCCGCCCGCTTTCGTGGGCTTGCAGATCGACACGCTGTTCGCCGACGTGCGCATCGATGCGGTCAAGATCGGCATGCTGGGCCAGTACCCGGTGATTGAGGTCGTGGCCGAGAAACTGGCCAAGTGGACCCCGGCGCATGTGGTGTTGGACCCGGTCATGGTGGCCAAAAGCGGCGACCTGCTGCTGGAGAACGACGCCGTGGGCGCCATGCGCGAGGCGCTGCTGCCGCAATGCACGATGCTGACGCCCAACCTGCCCGAAGCCGGAGTGCTGCTGGAAGAACGGCCGGTGGAAACCGTCAAGGAAATGCGGCGCGTGGCCGAACGCCTGCGCAACAAGCTGGCGCATTCGGGCGAACGCTGGGTGCTGGTCAAGGGCGGCCATCTGCCCGGCAACGAAACCATCGACCTGCTGCACGACGGCGACCGCATGATCGAGCTGCCCGGCCACCGCATTGAAACGGCCAATACCCACGGCACGGGCTGCACGCTGTCGGCGGCGCTGGCGGCCTTGTTGCCCCAAATTGGGGACGTACCTGAGGCCGCTCGCCGCGCCAAGGCGTATCTGACCGAAGCCATCCGCCACGCCGAGCGCCTGTCGGTGGGATCGGGCCACGGCCCGGTGCATCACTTCCACGCCTGGTGGTAGGCGCGTAGACCAAGCCTGCTTTTTGCCAGAGACCTCGCGGCGCTTTTCGAAGCGCCGCGTTCATTTCCACGGCCGAATTCGCGGCGCGGCCCGGCCTGAAACAGGTGCCTGCGGCGCGTGCCGTCACAGGACGCTACGAATCGGTACAATGGCCGGCTGATTCCTCTGTTTTTTCCTGACCGTCATGAACGCTTCGACCCTGCCCGACGTAGAACAAGCCCGCTTCAATATGGTGGAACAGCAGATCCGCCCTTGGGACGTCCTGGACGCCAACGTGCTGCAAGCGCTGTTCGATGTGCGCCGCGAACAATTCGTTCCGCCGGCCCTGCGCGCCCTGGCGTTTTCCGACCTGGAACTGCCGCTTGAAATCAATGCGGTCAACACCCGCCAGACCATGCTCGCCCCCAAGGTCGAAGCGCGTCTGGCGCAAGAACTGCAATTGACCAAGTCCGACTGCGTGCTGGAAATCGGCACCGGTTCCGGCTACCAGGCCGCGCTGCTGGGCTATCTGGCCCAACAGGTGACCTCGGTTGAAATCGACAGCCGCCTGGTGACGTTCGCGCAGCAGAACCTGCAAATGAACAACGTCACCAACGTCAAGGTCGAAACCGGCGACGCCCGCAACGGCTGGGGCTCCACCGAATACGACGCCATCCTGGTAACGGGTTCGGTGCCGGTCGTGCCGGACGCGCTGAAGTACCAATTGCGCGTGGGCGGCCGCCTGGTCGTGATCGTGGGTCAGGCTCCCGTCATGACGGCCTGTCGCATCACCCGCACCACCGCCGCCAGCTTCGAAACGGTGAACCTGTTCGAAACCCTGATCAAGCCGCTGCGCGGCGTTGCGGTGTCGCAGTTCAAGTTCTAAACCCTCTCCCTGCCGCCCCGCGCCCGCCCTGCATCGGGGCCAGCGCATTCCGGGGCGGCCCGGCGTATCGTTGAAAATCATGCGCGTCCGACTGCTTACGGCTTTACTGGTATTTACCTGCGCCGCAAGCGTCGGGCCGTCACCCGCGTTCGCGCAGAACCTGATCCAGGTCTGGCAAGCCGCGCTGGGCAATGACCCGACCTACGCCGCCGCCCGCGCCAACTATCGCGCCGGGCTGGAAAAAGAACCCCAAGCCCGTTCGCTGCTGCTGCCGCTGATCACGGCGGAAGCCGGCGGCGCCTACCAGGAAACGCGCAGCACGCGCGGCCTGGGCGTGTCGTATAGCGGCGGGCGCGGCGTCTGGGATCTGGCGCTGACCCAGCCTCTGTTTGATTGGGGCCGCTGGCAGAACTACGAACAGTCCAAGCTGATCGTTGCCGATGTCGAGGTGCAACTACAGCAGGCCTATCAAGACTTGCTGCTGCGCGTGGCCGATGCGTATTTCAATGTGCTTTATGCGCAAGACGCGCTGACCGCCACCGAGGCCGAGAAGGCCGCCGTGGCCGGGCAGTTGGAGTCGGCGAAGCGCAATTTCGAGCTGGGCAATTCCACGGTCACCGACACGTATGAAGCGCAGGCGCGCTACGACCTGGTGGTGGCGCAGGAACTGCGCCTGCAGAACGATCTGGACGTGCGCCGCGACGAGCTCGCCAAGATCATCGGCTCACCGCCTGGCGCGCTGGCCGAGCTGCCCTACGGCGTGCAATTGCCCGCGCCCCAACCCGCGCGCGTCAACGACTGGAGCACGCAAGCCGAGTCGTCCAGCCTGGAAGTGCTGCGCGCGCAGCTGCTGACCCGCATCGCGGGGCGAGAGATCCAGATCGCCAAGAGCGGCCACTACCCCAGCCTGAACCTGCGCGCCACCAGCGGCAGCGCCAGCGACGCGGTCATGCGCAATGCCGCGCCGGGCAAGCCGATCGACAACACGGTGGGCGTGGTGCTGTCCATTCCGCTGTATTCGGGTGGCGGCGTGTCGTCGCAAGTGACCGAAAAGGTGCAGTTGGAACAGAAGGCCCGGCACGACTTCGAAACCGCGCGCCGGCAAGCCATTCAGGCCGCGCGGCAGTATTACACCGGCGTGACGAGTGGGCTGGCACGTATCCAGGCGCTGGAAGCGGGCGAGAAGTCCAGCCGGGCGGCGGTGGAAGCCAACCGCACGGGCTACGAAGTGGGCGTGCGTATCAATTTGGATGTGTTGAACGCGCAGCAACAGCTTTATGCCACGCAACGGGATCTGGCGCTGGCGAGGTACAGCACGGTGTTGTCGGGATTGAGGTTGAAGGCAACCAGCGGGATTTTGGCCGAGACGGATCTGGAAGCGATCAATCGGTTGTTGCGGGAACCGCGGTGAGGGGGTGATAGGTTACGCGCGGTGGGCGTTGGGTCGTTCATGACCGATGTGCCGCGCTTCACCCATCCTACGCATCAAGGACAGGATGCCCCGCTCGTAGGATGGGTGAAGCGCGCGATACCCGCCGCAAGAACCCGGCCGAACATCGCGCGGACGTTGCTGATGGGTTACGCGCGACAGGCGCCAGTTTTCGCGGGTAGGCAGTGCCGCGCTTCACCCATCCTACGTCAAGGACAGGATGCCCCGGCCGTAGGATGGGTGAAGCGCGCGATACCCGTCGCAAGAACCCGGCCGAAGATCGCGTGTATGGACCGGGGACATGGGTGACACATGTTCGGGGACATGGGTAACACATAGGTTTTTATCCTATTGGCGTGCTCTGAGGTCGATCTGTTGAACAATTTTGTACAGGAAGACGACATCAAGCACGCCGTCTTGCGAGGAGGGTCTGACCGCGACAGGCAGACCCGCCATTCCCTCTCCGACGAAGACGACGCGTCCGTTCACAATGATCTGCCCTTTGGTCCTGACCTTGAGCACTCGATCGCCCGGCTCGTATTCGATCGGAGGCAACGAGGCAGGATAGCGACGAGGGCTAGGTCTATATCTCGACAGGGGCGGCATCTGCCCCAACGCCTGGTGGGGCCGGACGTGGTTGTACTGTTCACGCCACTGATCCATGGCTTGCTGGCAGTCCAGCAGACTGCTAAACCCCCGGGCCTGGATCAACTCGCGCTTGAGCGTTCGATGCAGGCGTTCTAGCTTGCCTTGGGTTTGCGGGTGGCGAGGGCGACTGTGGCTGATACGCACACCCAGCCGCATGAGCCAAACCTCCAGGCCTGTCAGCCCCAGGCCGCGCACCGATGCCCAGGATGGGCCGTTGTCCGCGGTGATCCGTTCGGGCAATCCGTAACGGCGAAATACGGCCTTCAGGTGCTGCTGCACGGTTTTGCTGCGCTCATCGCCACAAGCCTGGATGCACAGGGCGTAGCGTGAGTGATCGTCCAATAGCGTCAGCGGATGGCACCGTCCCTGACGCGCGTCGGTCAGGGCAAAGTGCCCCTTGAAGTCCATCTGCCACAACAGGTTTGGCGCCTCATGCTCAAAGCGCTGGTTCGCCAGCCCGGCGTTCGAGTCCTCGCCTTGGACCCGATAGCCATGTCGTCGCAAAATTGCCGAGATGGTACTGGGCGCGGGCGCCGTAGTCGGCCCAAGCAGCGCCCGCAACTTGCGAGGCCCCCAGTACGGGTAACGCTTGTGCAGGTCGATCACCTGCGCTTCGATTTGCTCACACGTGCGCCCAGGACTATTGCCTGGCCTGCGAGACAGATCTTGCAACCCAGCCTGGCCGTTCTGCTCGTAGCGGCCCAACCACTTGTATGCGGTCTTGGCGCTGATATCGAAACGCCGGCAAAGCTCCCGCACATTGCTGCCCGGTTGCAGGGCAAGCTGAACGAACTCCATTCGGCAGGACATAAGGCTTGACTCCTTCCACGGCATCGCTCGCTCCTAAAAACGACCATACCGTGATGCTAGAAGTGTTACCTATGTCCCCGAACACCCGTTACCCATGTCCCCGGGCCATACAATCGCGCGTAACCCATCAGCTTCCCGCGCAAAAAGATGCGGCCCTTGAGCCGCATGTTTGTCAGCCACCCTGGATCTTCTTCACCAGCGCCGTCGTGGACCGTTCAAATTCAAACGGGATCGCCACCGCGCGGCCGCCCCAGCTTTTTACCAGCGCCGTTTCCGGCAGCGTTTCCATGTCGTAGTCGCCGCCCTTGACGATCAGGTCGGGCTTGATCTCGCCGATCAAGGCTTCGGGCGTGTCTTCATGGAACGACGTGACCACGGTCACGCAGCCCAGCGCGGCCAGCAGCGCGGCGCGGTCTTCCATGCGATTTAACGGGCGTTCGGCGCCCTTGCCCAGGCGGCGCACCGACTCGTCGGTGTTCACTGCCACCACCAGCGTCGCGCCCAACTGGGCGGCCTGGTCCAGATACGTGGCATGGCCGCGATGCAGGATGTCGAAGACGCCGTTGGTGAATACCAGCGGCCGCGGCAGACGGCCAGCGGCGACGGCAGCGACGCATTCGTCGCGGGACAGGACTTTGGATTCAAAACGGGCGGCGGACATGCGGCGATTATATCCGCGCATCCGCCGCCAAGAAGCAGCATCCCCGGGGGCTCTCCGGCGAGCTTTCCGGGCAGCATCTCGGCATCATTCCCGGCAGCATCCCGAGCATCATCCCCCGCAACACGGCAGGCGGCCCAGAGCAGCCCGCCGCCCGAGAAATATCAGGCGCCGCCCAGGATGATCTTCTTTTCCTTGGGTACGATCAGCGCCGTCATTTCCTTGCGGTAGCGATTCAGGTCCTTCACGGTTTCGAAGCTGCGATCCATCAGCTTGGACAAAATGTGCAGGATGCGGCTGGCGACCTTTTGTTCCCAGATGCCGTCAAAGCGGATCTGCGTGTCCAGCCAGTGCTCCAGCCAGCCCGGCTCCGGCAGGCGCGATTGCACCGTGTCGTTGGGGAACAGGTCTTTGTTCACGTGCAGGTTGGTCGGGTGCAGCGCCTGCTGCGTGCGGCCGGCCGAGGCCATCAGCACGCCGATCTTCGAGAACGCCAGACGGGCCTGCTCGCTGGTGTCCTGGCCACGGTCATGCAGCGCGCGGCGCATGTATTGCAGGTACGCGCCGGCATGGCGGGCTTCGTCTTGCGCCACGGTCTTGTAGATGGCCTTGATGACCGGTTCCGTGTGCCATTCGGCGGCACGGCGATACCAGTGGTTCAGGCGGATCTCGCCGCAGAAGTGCAGCATCAGCGTTTCAAGTTCCGGCGCGGCGTCGAACTCGAAGCGCACGTTGTGCAGCTCTTCTTCAGTGGGAACCAGGTCCGGGCGGAAGCGGCGCAGGTATTCGATCAGCACCAGCGAATGCTTCTGTTCTTCAAAGAACCACACCGACATGAATGCGCAGAAGTCGCTGTCGCCGCGGTTGTCGCGCAGGAACATCTCCGTGGCCGGCAGTGCCGCCCATTCGGTGATGGCGTTCATCTTGATGGTTTGCGCCTGCTCGTCAGAGAGCTTGCTGCGATCGAAATCCCCCCAGGGGATGTCGTGAGCCATGTTCCAGCGCACCGCTTCCATGGTCTTGAAGAGTTCAGGATAAAGCATGGTCTGCCCTTGTATTCGTCCCGCTTGTGGGGCGATAGAAATTAATGAATGGCGCGCGCGTCTTGTCGGCGTGACGCTGCATTCATCCACCGCAGCGCTATTTTTCGCCGTTTCCCGCGAAGCTATGATGACCGTTTCATGAATGAAACATGACAGCGTTCGTCTAGATCATCGCGCCGCCTACCGGGTCAAGGCCCATATTGCGACCCCGATCGCAAGAGCCACTACCCCAACCAGCGCTGCAACCAGCCGGTTGTTCTGTTCCTGGGCGCGCCGCAAATGAATCATCTCGGCCAGCAGCGCCGGCGAGACGTTCGGACGGCTCAGGTGGTCATGAACCAGCCTGGGCAAAGCGGGCAGCATTTGCGACCACTGCGCGGCTTCTTTTTCCAGGCTTTGGCGCAAGCCCTTGAATCCGACACGCTGGCGCATCCAGCGTTCCAGATAGGGCTTGGCCGTCTTCCAGAGGTCCAGGTCGGGGTCGAGCTGACGGCCCAATCCCTCGACGTTCAGCAAGGTCTTTTGCAGCAAGACCAGTTGCGGCTGGATCTCTACATTGAACCGACGCGACGTCTGGAACAGGCGAAGCAGAACCTGCCCCAGCGAGATCTCGGACAGCGGCCGGTCAAAGTACGGTTCGCAGACGGCGCGCACGGCGCCCTCCAGTTCTTCTTCGCGCGTATCCGCGGGCACCCACCCGGATTCGATGTGCAACTGCGCCACACGCCGGTAATCGCGGTGGAAGAAGGCCAGGAAATTCTGCGCCAGATAGTTTTTGTCGAACTCGGACAGCGAGCCCACGATGCCGAAGTCCAGCGCGATGTAGCTGCCGAGCGTGTCGGGGCGATCCGACACATAGATGTTGCCCGGGTGCATGTCGGCGTGGAAGAAGCCGTCGGTGAACACCTGCGTGAAGAAAATCTCCACCCCCGTGCGCGCCAGCGTCGGGATGTCGATACCCGCCTCGCGCATGCGCTGCACCTGGCCCACCGGCATGCCGTACATGCGTTGCATCGTGAACACGGTGGATGCCGTGTATTCCCAGATCACCTCGGGCACGATCAGCATGTCGCCCCGGCCGGATTCCGGGCCGAAATTGCGGCGCAACTGGCTGCAGTTGGACGCTTCGCGCACCAGGTCCAGTTCGTCGTGCAGGTATTTGTCGAATTCGGCCACGACTTCGCGCGGCTTCAGGCGGCGCCCGTCGGCGCCCAGGCGCTCGATGATGCGCGCCACGATCTTCAGCAGCGACAGGTCTTTTTCGATGATGCCCAGCATGCCGGGCCGCAGCACTTTCACGGCAACCTCGCGGCCGTCGTGCAGCACGGCGAAGTGCACCTGCGCGATCGACGCCGACGCCACCGGGTCCACGTCGAACTGCGCGAACAGCTTTTCGGGCGGCGCGCCCAGCGCGGCCTCGATGCAGGCCGCGGCCTGTGCCGACGGGAACGGCGGCACGCGGTCTTGCAGCAGGGCGAGTTCGTCGGCGATATCAGCGGGGATCAGGTCGCGCCGGGTGGACAGCACCTGGCCGAACTTCACAAAGATGGGGCCCAGCGACTCCAGCGCCAGCCGCAGGCGCTGCCCACGGGGCTGGCGCGGGCGCGTACCCAGGCGGATGACGCGCAACAGGCAGGTGGCCAGCGGGTGGTTCAGGCTGGACAGGACCAGCTCGTCCAGGCCATAGCGCAGGGATACGACGATGATGCGAAGCAGGCGCAGCAGCGGAAACATGGATCAGGCACCCCGCTTTGCACTGGCGGAAGCCAGACGGGTTTGCAGCGCGCCGGCCGAACGCGCCAGCGCCTCTGCGCGCGTGTTCAGCTCGGCCAGGTCCAGACGCCATTGCTCCAGCGCGGGGCGGCCCACCAGCACGCCGCTTTCTTCGGCCAGGTATTCGGACACGTTTTCGGCCAGCCGCTTGCTGGCCGTGCGCGCGCCGTCGGCTGCCGCGCGCGCGCCACCCACGATACGCAGGGCGGCGATATCGCCCACCACGCGGGCCAGCGCGTCTTCGGGATCCCAGCGCAACTGCTTGGACAGGTCAGCCACCACCTGCGCCAGGGCGGCGTCGCCCGAGATATGCGTGGCTTCAGCGAAATCAGGGGCTTCGCGATCACCACCCAAGGCGCCGAGGCGAGGCAAGGGCAGTTTTTCAGGGGCGACCGTCAAGGTCACGTCGGGCACCACGGCCGGGTCTGCTTGCGCGGCCAGCCCTTCGCTGTCGATCGTCAAGGCCAACGTAAAGGCGCCCAGCGCAAAACGCACGGTCTTGCCCGCGTGCTTTGCCAGACGCTCGCGCGCCCAGTCCTCGCGCCGCAACAAGGCGTTGAGCGCGCTGACAGCCATTCGCGAGGGGGTGGGCAGGAACGAAAAAGGCAGCATGACGGTGTGCAACGACCCGGTAGCCGGGGTTGCCGAAATTAGTGGGTAAATCGGGAGTGTAACGGGTTAGATGCGAGCGCGTTTCACGCAGCGGGACAAGGAAAAACCGGCCCATCTAGGGCCGGTTCTATCGGATGCCGGGTGGCATCCTTCAGCAGAGGACAGGGTCAACCCCGGCCAAGCAGCGTTCAGCTGGCCAGATCCACGGGGATCTGTTGAATGCCGGCCAACAGCCAGCCGCCGTTGGCGGGCTTGAACAGGTTCCAGACTTCTTCGAAGCGGAAGGCCTCGGCGCCCGGGGCCTCGCGCAGCATGCCGGAGAAGCGCACGCTGGCCAGGTGGCCGTCGGACACGGTTTCGATACCCAGCATTTCAGCGTTCAGCAGGACCACTTCGGTCTTGTTGGGCGCCGCGCCGCGCTCGGCCAGTTGCGGCTTGAGCTCGGTGATGAGGTCGTCGGTCAGGAAGTCACGCAGACCGTCGGTGCTGCCGCTGTCCCACACGGCCTGGATGCGGACAAACTGCTCCTTGGCCTGCTTCAGGAAGGCGGGCGTGTCGAAATCGCCCGGCACGAACCAGTTGTTGTCCGCGCCGACTTCGGGCAGCACAGCCGGCGGTGCGACGGGCGCGGCGGCGGCAGCAGCGGCCGGAGCGGCAGCGGCGGTCGGCTTCAGCGCTTCACGCCACATGGGCTGCTGTTGCTGGCCCGGTGCATTGTTGGCGCCATTGAACGCGCCTTGGGTTGCCGTACGCGGGCCGGCGCCACGCAGGCGGCGGATGATGAACATGACGGCGAACACGACAGCGGCGATCAGCAGCGCGGAACCGAGGAATTCGGCGAACGCGCCCGACAGGCCCATGCTGGACAACAGGGCGGCGATACCCAGGCCAGCGGCGATGCCGGCGATGGGGCCAAGCCAGCGCGACGCGCCGCTCTTGGCGGCGGCGCCCGCGGCACCTGCCGTGGCCGCGCCCGCGGCTGCCGGGGCCGCGGTGGCGCCGGCGGTATTGTTGGCGGCGGCCGGCGGCGTGGTGGCCTGGCGCTGCTGGGTCACATTGGAGGATTGACGGCCGACGCTGCTGCCACCACCCGCGCGACGGGCTTCGGCATCAAACGATGCCGTGACCAACGCCGCGCCGGAAACGGCGATGAGCGCCGCGGCGACAAACCGCGAAAAACAGAATTTGGACATAGAGTTTGCTCCCTCGTACTCGCGCCCCCGCTGCCCCGAGCAGCAAGGAGTCCCACGGACAGCGGGACCTATTCGCGACTTTCTTACAGTAATCTGAACGCCGTAAGAATAACGGACAAGCGGCCGCCCCACAAGTTCCCCGTGGGGGACGAATCATCCGATGAATATGCCGGTTCAGCCCAGGCGCACGCCTTCGTGCAGGGCGGCGATGCCGGCGGTCAGGTTGAAGTACTGCACCCGATCCAGACCGGCGGTGCGCAGCATGTCGGCCAGGGTGTCCTGGTCAGGATGCATGCGGATGGATTCAGCCAGATAGCGGTAGCTGGCTTCGTCGTTAGCAATTTTCTTGCCCAGCCAAGGCAATACATTGAAGGAATACCAGTCGTAGGCGGGCGACAAGGGCTTTGCCACGCGCGAAAACTCCAGCACCAGCAGCTTGCCGCCCGGCTTCAGCACCCGCGCCATTTCCGCCAGTGCACGGTCCTTGTGGGTCATGTTGCGCAGGCCGAAGGCCACGCTGACACGGTCGAAATACCCGGAGGGAAACGGCAGGCGCTCGGCGTCGCAGACGGCGGTGGGCAGCAGCAGGCCGGCGTCGGTCATGCGGTCGCGGCCCACGCGCAGCATGGAATCGTTGATGTCGGTCAGCCAGACCTCGCCCGTGGGGCCGGCGCGCTTGGCGAACGCCTTGGCCAGGTCGCCGGTGCCACCGGCAATGTCCAGCACCTTCATGCCGGAGCGGATGGCGGCGCGGCCAATGGTGAAGGCCTTCCAGATGCGGTGCAGGCCCGCCGACATGAAGTCGTTCATGACGTCGTAGCGCTGGGCGACCGAATGGAAGACTTCAGCGACCTTACGGGCCTTTTCGCCTTCCGGCACCGTTTGGAAGCCGAAATGCGTGGATGAGTCGTTGGATTGCGCGGAATGTTGCGATTCGGAGGGGTTTTGCATAGTGAATTCCCGATATATCGGGCAATGGTAGCCTATCGAGCATGCGGCAGCGGCTCGAAAACCCGCCCTGAAAGCGCCTGGCGGTCACATACCTGAAATATTGCGGCCATACTATCGCAATGTTCGCGCCGCGCCGGCGCTCAGAAGCGTGCCAAATTCGCCATGTCCAGCACCATCCTCGTCGTCGAAGACGAACCCGCAATCCAGGAACTGATCGCCGTCAACCTGTCCTTCGCGGGGCACAAAGTGCTGCGCGCCTTCGACGCCGACCAAGCCCAGACCCTTATCCGCGCCGAATTGCCCGACCTGATCCTGCTGGACTGGATGCTGCCCGGCACGTCCGGCCTGGCCATGGCCCGCAAGCTGCGCAATGACGAACGCACCCGCGCCGTGCCCGTCATCATGCTGACCGCAAAGGGTTCCGAGCAAGACAAGGTTGACGGCCTGGAAGCCGGCGCCGACGACTACATCACCAAGCCCTTCTCGCCCAAAGAGCTGATGGCCCGCATCAAGGCCGTGCTGCGCCGCCGCGCGCCCCAGTTGACCGACGACGTCATCGACGTGGGCGGCCTGAAGCTGGACCCGGTGACGCATCGCCTGTCGGGCAACAGCCAGTCGCTGCAGATCGGCCCCACCGAATTCCGCCTGCTGCACTTCTTCATGACCCACCCCGAGCGCGTGTTCTCGCGCTCGCAACTGCTGGACCAGGTCTGGGGCGACCACGTGTTCGTTGAAGAACGCACCGTGGACGTCCATATCCGCCGCTTGCGCAAGGCGCTGGAACCCAGCGGCCACGACGCGCACGTGGAAACGGTCCGTGGCAGCGGCTACCGGTTTACGGCACAGCTTCCGACGCGGTAAAACTCCCGCACGATGATCTGGCTGCGCACACTTTTCCTGGTCGCCCTGTGGGCGGTGATTGCCTTACTGGCGCAATGGCTCATAGGAGACCCGGCGGGCTGGATTGTATTTTCAGCCGCACAGGCCACCATGCTGCTCTGGCGCAGTTGGCGCCTGACGCTGGTTTCCCGTTGGGCCAATCAACCCGACACCTCGCCCCCCGCTTCCGTCGGCCCCTGGGACGACATCCTTGCCCCCCTTTACCGCTATACCCGCGCCCGTGCCCGTGAACTGACCGAAACTCGCGACACCATGCAAGGCATGCTGGCCGCCGCCCAGGCCTTGCCGGACGGCGCGGTCACGCTGAATGAAGATTTTCAGATTGACTGGTGCAACCGCATGGCGCGCCAGCATCTGGGCCTGCGCCTGCCGGCCGACCGTGGCCACAATTTGCTGAACCTGCTGCGCGCCCCCGAATTCGTGGAATACGCGCATCGGCCCGCGTGGCCCGAGCCCATCCTTGTGCGCCTGGGCCAACAGGGCCAGGAACGCTTGATGATGATGCAGCTGACGTCCTACGCCAGCAACCAGCGTCTGCTCATCACCCGAGACGTGACGCAGATCGAGCGCCTGGAAACGACACGCCGCGACTTCGTCGCCAACGTCTCGCACGAACTGCGCACGCCTCTGACCGTGTTGGCGGGCTTTCTGGAAACGCTGCGCGACATGCCCGCCGACGCGCTGCCTGAAGAACAGCGCGCGCAGTACATCGACATGATGCACGAGCAGGCCCAGCGCATGCAGGCCATCGTGGAAGACCTGCTGACCTTGTCCACGCTGGAATCGTCGCCGGGCAGCGACCCGCGCGCCATCAACATGGGCGCGCTGCTGCAAAAGGCGCGCCAGCAGATCGAGGCGCTCTCGGGCGGACGCCATGTGCTCGAATGGCACATAGACGAAGCGCTGGACGTGTTGGGCGCCGAGACGGAGCTGACCTCTGCCTTGTCCAACCTGCTGACCAACGCGGTGCGCTATACGCCCGATGGCGGCACGATCACCGTGCGCTGGGAACGCGAGCCCGATGGCGGCGCACGCTACAGCGTGCAGGACACCGGCATCGGCATCCCCGCGCGCCACCTGCCGCGCCTGACCGAACGCTTCTACCGCGTGGATCGCGGACGTTCGCGCGCGGTCGGCGGCACCGGCCTGGGGCTGGCGATCACCAAGCACATCGCCATGCGCCATGACGCCGAACTGCTGATCACCAGCGAACCCGGCAAGGGCAGCGTGTTCACCCTGCGCTTTCCGCCCGAACGCATCGCCCTGGACGAAGCCGAATAAAGGGTTGCAGCCCCGGCTGCAATCCCGGCTGCCCCCCCGCCCAACCCACACCGCACTCGCGGCGCGGGTGGTAAATTCCGGGCCATGCGCATCCTGGTCATCGAAGACGAACCCAAGCTGGCCGACTACCTGAACAAGGGCTTGTCGGAACAGAGCCATGTCGTGGACGTGGCGCGCGACGGCGTGGACGGCCTGCATCTGGCGCTGGAAGGCGCGTACGACCTGATCGTGCTGGACGTGATGCTGCCCGGCGTGGACGGCTTCGGCATTCTGGCCGCCGTGCGGGCGCGCAAAGACACCCCCATCCTGATGCTGACCGCGCGCGACGCGGTGGAAGACCGCGTGCGCGGCCTGGAAGGCGGCGCCGACGACTACCTGGTCAAGCCCTTCGCCTTTTCGGAATTGCTGGCGCGCGTGCAGGCGCTGTTGCGCCGAGGCCGCGCGCAGGAACCCACGCTGCTGCGGCTGGCGGACCTGGAGCTGGACCTGGCCAGCCGTCGCGCCCAGCGCGGCGGACGCCGGCTGGACCTGACCGCCAAGGAATTCAGCCTGCTTGCGCTGCTGCTGCGCCGCCAGGGCCAGGTGCTGTCGCGCACCACGCTGGCCGAACAGGTGTGGGACATGAATTTCGACAGCGACACCAACGTCATCGACGTGGCGGTGCGCCGCCTGCGCAGCAAACTGGACGACCCCTACGAGGCCAAGCTGCTGCATACCGTGCGCGGCATGGGCTACGTGCTGGAGTCGCGCAGCCCGCCGCTGCCGGCATGAAGCCGGCTGACGAATGGCCGCGCCCATGAGGTCACTCCGATGACACCGCCCCGCCCCAAGCCGCCCCGCATGCGCTCGATGCAAGCCCGGCTGACGCTGTTGCTGGGCGCCATTGCGCTGCTGGTGTCCAGCCTGGCGGGCGCGACCTTGTTCTGGGCGCTCAAGCGCGAAGTCGAGCGCCAGGAAATCACCGAGGTCAGCGGCAAGCTGGAACTGATCGACCACTTGATCGACATGCAGAACAGCGCCAGCGGCCTGCAAGACCTGGCCGCCACCTTTGACCAGATGCGCGCGGGACAAGGCCAGTTGGGCATCTGGATCGTGGACGCGCAAGGGCATGCCGTCTATGGCGGACCGCCGCCTGAAACGCTGGACACGGTCAACGGCCGGCAGGTGGTGCTGCAAACCGCCGACGGCGGCCGCATGCGTGGTTTGCGCGTCGCCATGAACGACCGCATCCTGCCCGGCGCGCAATTGACCGTGGCGGTCAGTACCCGCACCAGCTCGCAATTCCTTTACGCCTATGGCACGGCGCTGGTGCTGATCTGCGCGCTGTGGGTGGGCGCGACCGTGGTGCTGGCGGCCTGGGCCGTGCGACGCAGCATGGCCCCCACTCGGCGCCTGTCGGAACAGGCCGCGCGCATCCAGCCCGACAACCTGGCGCACCGTTTGCCGCTTGAAGACACCGACCGCGAACTGCATGACCTGGTGCGCTCGTTCAACCGCACGCTGGAACGCCTGCAAGCGGCCTATCAGCAGATGGAAGGGTTCAACGCCGACGTGGCGCATGAGCTGCGCACGCCGCTGGCCACGCTGATCAACGGCGCCCAGGTCATGCTGTCGTCGCCGCGCGATGCCGCCGAATTGCGCGACGCGCTGGAATCCAACCTGGAAGAACTTGAAGACCTGAAGACGCTGGTCAACGACATGCTGTTCCTGGCCCGCGCCGACCGGGGCGAACAGGCGGCTGACCTGGCGCCCGTGTCATTGGCCGCCGAAGCGCGGCGGGTGGCTGACTACTACGAGGCCATGCTGGAGGCGCAAGGCGTGCGCCTGCGCTGCGAGGGCGACGCGACGGTCGCAGCCAACCCCGGCCTGGTGCGCCGCGCGCTGGCCAACCTGATCGCCAACGCCATCAAGGCCACGCCCGAGGGAAGCGAAATCGTGCTGACCTGTTCCGCGCAAGCGGCGGGCGCGCGCGTGGAAGTGCGCAACCCCGGCACGCCGATTCCGGCGGCGGATCTGCCTCGCATCTTTGACCGCTTCTTCCGGTCGGGCGCATCGCGCGCGCCGCGCAGCGAAGGCCACGGCCTGGGCCTGGCCATCGTGCGCGCCATCGCCCGCATGCATGGCGGCGATGTCGATGCGGCGTCGGACGCGAACGGCACGGTGGTGGGGATCACACTGAGGGGTTCTCACTCGACCCCAGACCGGCCCTGACCTCCTCCCCGGCGAACATTACAAAACCGTAATCCAGGCGACAGAATCGGGTCACCCCGGTTTTCCTAAAGTGTCATCACGGTCACTCCTTCAAGGACTTTCGTGAAAGACGCTTTGCCCCGCTTCCGTCCCGCCGCGAAGCCCATGGGCACCTCATCTCTTGCCCGCCGCCGCTTTGTGCAAGGTCTTGCCACGGGCGGCGCGTTGGCGGCGCTGGGCGGCTGGCGCGCCGCCTGGGCCGCGCCCACCTCCACACCCGCACCCGCCCCCACCGCCGAACTACGCGGCACCGAATTCCATCTGGAGATCGGCGAAACGCCCGTGAACTACACCGGCGCGGCCCGCACAGCCACCACGGTCAACGGCCAGTTACCTGCGCCCATACTGCGCTGGCGAGAAGGCGACACGGTCACGCTGCACGTGACCAACCGGCTGCGCGAACAAACGTCCATTCATTGGCACGGCATTCTTCTGCCCTCGAACATGGACGGCGTGCCGGGCCTGAGCTTTGACGGCATCGACCCCGGCCAGACGTTTACCTACCGCTTTCCCGTGCGCCAAAGCGGCACGTACTGGTATCACAGCCACTCGGGCTTTCAGGAACAGACCGGCCTGTACGGCGCCATCGTCATCGACCCGCGCCACCACGACCCCGTCGCCTTCGACCGCGAGCACACCGTGCTGCTGTCCGACTGGACGGACGAAGATCCCATGCGGCTGTTCAACAAGCTCAAGGTGATGCCCGATTACTACAACGGCATCCAACCCAGCGTCCAAAGCCTGTCGGCCGACGCGCGCGAGCACGGCTGGCGCGCGGCGCTCTCCGAACGGCTGATGTGGGAGCAGATGCGCATGAACCCGTCGGACCTGGCGGACGTGTCCGGCGCCACCTACACCTTCCTGACCAACGGCGCCACGCCCGCCGGCAACTGGACGGGGCTGTTCAAGCCGGGCGAACGCATCCGGCTGCGCTTCATCAACGGCTCGGCGATGACCTACTTCGATGTGCGCATTCCCGGCCTGAAGATGACGGTGGTGGCCGCCGACGGGCAGGACGTGCGACCGGTGGACGTAGAGGAATTCCGCATTGGCGTGGCGGAAACGTATGACGTGATCGTCGAACCCAAAGACGAGCGTGCCTACACCATCTTCTCGCAAGCCATGGACCGTTCGGGATACGCACGCGCCACGCTGGCGCCGCGCGCCGGCATGCAGGCGGACGTACCCGCGCTGGACCGCGTGCAACTTCTGGGCATGATGGATATGGGGATGTCGCATGACATGGGATCGGGCACGGAAGCCCCAATGGACAATGCCGGCGACACGGACCATGGCGCGATGAACCACGGCACCGTGCCCGGCATGGACCATGGCGACGCGCACGGCTCAGGGGCCGGCCAAGGCGGCATGGTTCAAGTCCAACACCCCTACCCCACGGAACGCGGCGTGGGTAATTCCATGTTGCCGGACCAGGTGTCGACGCGCCTGGACGACCCGGGCGTGGGCCTGCGCAACAACGGCCGCCGCGTGCTCACCTATGCGGACCTGCATTCGCTACGCGAACCCGACGACAAGCGCGCGCCATCGCGCGAGATCGAACTGCATCTGACCGGCAACATGGAACGCTACATGTGGTCGTTCAACGGCGTGAAGTTCACGGATGCCAAGCCCATCGTGCTGCGCTACGGCGAGCGCGTGCGCTTTGTGCTGGTCAACGACACGATGATGACGCACCCCATCCACCTGCATGGCCTGTGGAGCGACCTGGAGTCACCCGACGGCGCATTCCAAGTACGCAAGCACACCATCACGCTGAACCCCGCGCAGCGGCTCAGCTACCGGGTAAGTGCCGACGCGCGCGGGCTGTGGGCTTACCACTGCCATCTGCTGTATCACATGGAGGCCGGCATGTTCAGAGCGGTCGTGGTGGAGTAATCAATGACGCTTTCGATGAAACCCTCAATGACATCGAGCACACGGCAACTGAAGCTGTGCGCGCTGGCAATGGCAATGACGCTGGCCGCGGCAGGCGCGCAGGCGCAGTCGCCCGCCGCGGATCATGGCACGATGGACCATTCCAGCATGGACCACGGCGCGACGCCCTCACCCGAGCCGGCCGCGACAGACCACTCCAGCATGGACCACGGCGCGACGCCGCCAACTGCTCCGGCTGCGATGGATCACGCGGACATGAACCATGACGCCCCCGCTTCGGTTTCGCCGCCCCTGGGCAGCCTGCCGTCCAGCGACGGCGCGGGGGAACGCGGCTACGACAGCTATGGCATCCACCCACACATGATGGACAACGCGCCCGCCTGGCAGGTGCTGTTCGACAAGTTCGGCGTATCGCGCAACCGCGATGGCCAGAACGCGCTGGACTGGGATGGCCGCTTCTGGTTCGGCACCGCCACCGACCGCCTCGTCATCAAGAGCGAAGGCGAACGCGAAAGCGGCGGCGGGTCGGACGGCAAGGTCGAAGCCTTCTGGAGCCACGCGGTATCGCCTTTCTGGGACCTGCAACTGGGTGCGCGCCGCGACATCGGCACCGGCCCCAAGCGCAACTGGGCCGCCTTCGGCATTGAAGGCGTGCTGCCTTACAACGTGGAACTGGAAACCACCGCGTATGTGGGCGCGTCGGGCCGCACGGCGCTGGCGCTGAAGGCCGAGTACGACCTGCTGCTGACGCAACGGCTGATCTTTACACCCGAGCTGGAAGCCAGCCTTTATGGCAAGTCCGACGTCGAACGCGGCATTGGGTCGGGCCTGTCCACGGGCTCGCTGTCCTTGCGCTTGCGCTATGAAGTCACGCGCGAATTCGCGCCTTATATCGGCGTATCCTTTGAACGAAAGTTCGGCCAGACCGCACGCTACGCGTCGGACGCCGGCGCCAGCCGGTCGCAGACCGCCGTCATGGCCGGCGTGCGATTTTGGTTCTGACGAACGCCTGCCCTTTTCCATCACCCTGATCGGAGCATCATGAACGTATCCCGACTGACTCGCCTGGTTCTTGCCGCAGCGCTCTGCGCGCCAGCGTTCGCCACCGCTCAAGGCCCCATCAAGGTCGAGGTCTGGAAAACGCCCACCTGCGGCTGTTGCGAAGACTGGGTCAAGCACATGCGCGACAACGGTTTCGTCGTCACCACCCACGATGTGCAGGACACCGGCCCCATCCGCCGCAACGCGGGCATGGCCGACTACGGCTCGTGCCACACCGCGATGGTCGACGGCTACGCGGTCGAAGGCCACGTGCCCGCCAGCGACGTGCGCCGCCTGCTGCTGGAAAAGCCCGACGCCGCCGGCCTGGCCGCCCCCGGCATGCCGCTGGGTTCACCGGGCATGGATGGCCCCGAATACGGCGGCAGGAAGACCCCGCACGACGTGCTGCTGGTCGGCAAGCAAGGCGGCGCCCAGGTGTTTCAGGCCTATCGTTAAAACCATTCATCCGCACTGGCAAGCACGGCGGTGCCCAGGTTTCCGCGCTACCGCTGAAACCACTCATCGACACCGGTAGCCAGGCGCTGCCCGGGTGTTTCCGCCCTACCGTTGAAACAATTCATCCACACCGCCTCAATGGCTACTCCTTGCACTGCAGCAAAAATGCGCCACAATAAATAAAACGCTTTCTCACCACCCCCTGGCAGTCATGGCAAAAATCGTCCTGTTCGAGAACATCCATCCGAGCGCCCGCGCGGTCTTCGAAGCCGCCGGCTACACCGATATCGTCACGCACGCAGCGGCCTTGCCGCCGTCGCAGATGCACGACGCCCTGCGCGGCGCGCAGGTGGCGGGGATCCGTTCTCGCACGCACCTGGACGCCGCCTTGCTATCCAGCCCCGACCTGCGCGTGGTGGGCTGCTTTTGCATCGGCACCAACCAGGTCGACCTGGACGCGGCCATGCAGCGCGGCATCCCGGTATTCAACGCACCGTTCTCCAACACCCGCTCGGTTGCCGAACTGGTGCTGGGCGAAGCAATTCTGCTGCTGCGCCGTATTCCGGAAAAGAACGCCCGCGTGCACTTGGGCCATTGGGACAAAAGCGCCGCGGGCGCGTTTGAAACGCGCGGCAAGACGCTGGGCATCGTGGGCTACGGCAACATCGGCTCGCAGATCAGCACGCTGGCCGAAAGCCTGGGCATGCGCGTCATTTACCACGACGTCGAAGCCAAGCTGCCGCTAGGCAATGCACGCCCCGCCGGCACGCTCAACGAGTTGCTGGAGCAAGCCGACGTGGTCACGCTGCACGTGCCGGGCGGCAAGTCGACCGAGAACATCATGAATGCGGAGACCATTGCGCGCATGCAGCGCGGGGCCATCCTCATCAACGCCTCGCGCGGCACGGTGGTGGACATAGACGCGCTGCACGCGGCGCTGAAGTCCGGCCACCTGGCCGGCGCGGCGCTGGACGTTTTCCCCACCGAACCCAAGAGCGCCGACGAACCCTTGGCCAGCCCCTTGATCGGCATGCCCAACGTGATCCTGACCCCGCACATCGGCGGCAGCACGCAGGAATCGCAAGAGAACATCGGCCGTGAAGTGGCCGAAAAGCTGGTGCGTTTCATGCAGGCGGGCACCACCAAGGGCGCGGTCAATTTCCCCGAGCTGCCCTACCTGGAACCGGCCGGCGCCACCCGCATCCTGCACGTACACCGCAACGCGCCGGGCGCGCTGGGCACGCTGGACAACCTGATGGCGCAACATGGCCTGAACATCGTCAGCCAGACGCTGCAAACCAAGGGCCAAATCGGCTACGTCATCACCGACGTAGAAGGCCAGGTCGACGACATCGTCATGACCACCCTGCGCAGCCACCCTATCACCGTCCGCTGCGACAGACTGTAGGATGGGTAGGATGGGTGCAGCGCGCGAGATCGGTGGCAAGAACGCCGCCAGGTTTCGCGCGAAACCCATCGTGCGGCGTTGCCTATGTGGCTGCTGCCGTTTTGGGTTTACCGATGCTTGATGGGTTGCGCGCGTTTGTATGGACCGGGGACATGGGTGACACATGTTCGGGGACATGGGTAACACATAGGTTTTTATCCTATTGGGGTGCTCTGAGGTCGATCTGTTGAACAATTTTGTACAGGAAGACGACATCAAGCACGCCGTCTTGCGAGGAGGGTCTGACCGCGACAGGCAGACCCGCCATTCCCTCTCCGACGAAGACGACGCGTCCGTTCACAATGATCTGCCCTTTGGTCCTGACCTTGAGCACTCGATCGCCCGGCTCGTATTCGATCGGGGGCAACGAGGCAGGATAGCGACGAGGGCTAGGTCTATATCTCGACAGGGGCGGCATCTGCCCCAACGCCTGGTGGGGCCGGACGTGGTTGTACTGTTCACGCCACTGATCCATGGCTTGCTGGCAGTCCAGCAGACTGCTAAACCCCCGGGCCTGGATCAACTCGCGCTTGAGCGTTCGATGCAGGCGTTCTAGCTTGCCTTGGGTTTGCGGGTGGCGAGGGCGACTGTGGCTGATACGCACACCCAGCCGCATGAGCCAAACCTCCAGGCCTGTCAGCCCCAGGCCGCGCACCGATGCCCAGGATGGGCCGTTGTCCGCGGTGATCCGTTCGGGCAATCCGTAACGGCGAAATACGGCCTTCAGGTGCTGCTGCACAGTTTTGCTGCGCTCATCGCCACAAGCCTGGATGCACAGGGCGTAGCGTGAGTGATCGTCCAATAGCGTCAGCGGATGGCACCGTCCCTGACGCGCGTCGGTCAGGGCAAAGTGCCCCTTGAAGTCCATCCGCCACAACAGGTTTGGCGCCTCATGCTCAAAGCGCTGGTTCGCCAGCCCGACGTTCGAGTCCTCGCCTTGGACCCGATAGCCATGTCGTCGCAAAATTGCCGAGATGGTACTGGGCGCGGGCGCCGTAGTCGGCCCAAGCAGCGCCCGCAACTTGCGAGGCCCCCAGTACGGGTAACGCTTGTGCAGGTCGATCACCTGCGCTTCGATTTGCTCACACGTGCGCCCAGGACTATTGCCTGGCCTGCGAGACAGATCTTGCAACCCAGCCTGGCCGTTCTGCTCGTAGCGGCCCAACCACTTGTATGCGGTCTTGGCGCTGATATCGAAACGCCGGCAAAGCTCCCGCACATTGCTGCCCGGTTGCAGGGCAAGCTGAACGAACTCCATTCGGCAGGACATAAGGCTTGACTCCTTCCACGGCATCGCTCGCTCCTAAAAACGACCATACCGTGATGCTAGAAGTGTTACCTATGTCCCCGAACACCCGTTACCCATGTCCCCGGGCCATACACGCGTTTTGCGGCTCTTTTTTCTGACTTTCCTGCCGCGCTTCACCCATCCTACGAGCTTGCTGCCTCGGCTAAACATTCCGCCATTTTTTCGCGCACGCTGCCGGCATCGAAAGGCAGGCGGCCGATGATGCCGATTTCGCGCTGAAAGGCATGGTCGCCTAGCGGCAGCAGGCGCAGCCCCGTCGTGTCCAGCCCGCGCAATTGCGGCAGCAGTGCCACGCCAACGCCGTGCCGGACCATGCTGGCAATGGCCTCGATCTCATCAAGCTCCACGGCCTCGTGCACATTGATGCGATGTTTCTTCAGGAAGATATCCACCACGCGCCCACCGAACGACGCACGGTCGTAACGGATGAACGGTTGCGTGGCCAAGAGCTCACGCCAGGGTGCCACGGGCATGGAATCCGGCATGGCCAGCACCACCGGCTCGCTCAGCAAACGCTGCCAGCCTAGTTCCGGCGGCAGCGCAAAAGGCGGGCGGATCAGCACGGCCATGTCCACTTCGCCCGCGTCCACCTGCCCCAACAGCGACAGCGACACGCCCGGCACCACGCGCACCCGCACGTCGGGATACACGGCGCGAAACCGGCCCAGCGCGCCGACCAGCAAGTCTTGCTGCACCGAAGCAATCGCCCCGATACGCAAGGACCCGCTGACCTGCCCGGCGCCGGCCGTGGTGACCATGCGTTCGGCCATGGCCACCAATTCTTCGGCCTGCGGCAGCATCTCGCGGCCATGGGCATTCAGCACGGCGGCGCGCGCGCTGCGATCAAACAGCACCACGCCCAGGTATTCCTCCAGGCGCTTGATCTGGGCGCTGACGGCCGACTGCGTCAGGCCCAGATGCGTGCCGGCTCCGGTGAAGGTGCCATCCCGCGCCACGGCGATGAATGTCTTGAATTCTTTTATCACGATCAATTTTTTCGATGCTAAGACACAAAAAATATCGTTTTTCAATCAAAAAAACAATACCTAAACTATGCCCTGGAGCTTGTGATCAGCAACACCAGGCAAGCATCCGCATCACCATCACACTTTGAACGACCCGGAGTTTTTCATGACCGCCCAAACCAACCTGCCGCCGTTCCATTTGGCCTTCCCGGTCCGCGACCTGGCCGAAGCCCGCGCCTTCTACGGCGAAACGCTGGGCTGTCCGGAGGGCCGTAGCTCGAACGAATGGATCGACTTCAACTTCTACGGCCATCAGATCGTTGCCCACCTGGCCCCCAGCGAATGCGGCCACAACGCCACCAGCGCCGTTGACTCGCACAACGTGCCCGTGCGCCATTTCGGCGCCGTGCTTTCCATGGAACAATGGGAAGCCATGTCCAAGCGCCTGATCGACGCCGGCACGGAATTCGTCATCGAACCGTACATCCGCTTCAAGGGCGAAGTGGGCGAACAAGCCACGATGTTCTTCCTGGATCCGTCGGGCAACGCCCTGGAATTCAAGGCATTCAAGAACATGGATTCGCTCTTCGCCAAGTAATCCGCCCAACAGGTGCCGCGCCGTTGAACGATTCTTCCGAACCTCCTTCCTCGGCCCGCCCCCGCTGGCGCATTCTGCCCCAGGGTGACCGCTGCATCGTCGTCTCGTTCGGCGACCGTATCGACGCCGACCTTGGCCGCACCTGCCTGGCCGCCGCGCGCAAACTGCGCGACGCGCGCTGGGCGGGCGTCACCGACGTGGTGCCATCATTTGCCGCAGTCGCGGTGCATTACCGGCCCGATGGCCTGGGCAACGGCCCCACCTGCGCCAGCCTGACCGACCGCATCAACGCCTTGCTGGCCGAAGGCATTCCCGCCGACGCCGTGGGCGGATGCGACATCGACATTCCCGTTTGCTATGGCGGCGAACATGGGCCCGACCTGGCCGACGTGGCGCACGCCGCGGGCCTGTCGCCCGACGCCATCATTGCCCTGCACAGCCAGCGCCGCAGCATGGTCTTCATGCTGGGATTCGCGCCCGGCCATGCCTATCTGGGCGTGCATGATGAACCGCTGAACATTCCACGCCGGCCCTCGCCACGCACCGTCGTCCCCGCGGGCGCCGTGGCGGTGGCCAACCGCCAGACGGTGATCTACCCGAGCCGCCTGCCGGGCGGCTGGAACATCATTGGCGCCACCCCGTTGGCCCTGTTCGACCCTGCCCGCGAACCCGCCTCACTGCTGCAACCCGGCGATTCCGTACGCTTCGTGCCGATTACGCCCGAGGAATTCGACCGCATCCGCAAAGGCCAGCCATGAGCATGACCGTCATCAAGCCCGGCATGCTGTCCAGCTTTCAGGACCGAGGCCGCGCGGGCTACCAGCACCAGGGCATTCCCGTAGCGGGCGCGATGGACGAGCGCGCGCACCGGCTTGCCAATGCGCTGGCAGGCAACACGGGCGACCCCGCCACGCTGGAAATCACGCTGACAGGCCCCACCCTGCGTTTTGACGTGCCGGCCTGTTTTGCCCTGGCCGGCGCCGACCTGGGCGCCACGCTGAACGGCCAGGACATTCCCGTGCATCGCCCGCTGGTGGCCCGCGCGGGCGACACGCTGGCCTTCGGCGCCCGTGCCGCAACAGGCGTGCGCGCTTACCTGGCGGTGCACGGCGGCTTTGCGCTACCGCCTGTGATGGGCAGCGAAAGCACGTATCTGCGCAGCGGCTTCGGCGGTTTCCAGGGACGCGCGCTGGCCAAGGGCGACCAGGTTGCGCTACGCACGCCGCTGGCGGAGGGCCGCGACCTGGACGCCTTGCACAAGGCACTGTGGAACCTGCGCATCTATCTGCCCGGCGTGGTGGCCAACAAGCGGCGGGAGTCCATCCGCTTTCTGCCCGGCCTGCACTGGGAAGCGTTTTCGGAGGCCTCGCGACTAGCCTTCACCACGGCCGAATTCCGCATCAGCCCCCAGTCGGATCGCATGGGCTATCGCCTGCTCGGCCCGGCATTGAACATGGACGCGCCGCGCCAGATGCTGTCGGAGGCCGCCTGCTTCGGGACCGTGCAGGTGCCCGCGGGCGGCGAGGCCATCATCCTGATGGCCGACCGGCAAACCACGGGCGGCTATCCCAAGATTGCGCAGATCGCCACGGTGGACCTGCCGGCGCTGGCGCAGGCGGCGCCCGGCCAAACCTTGCGTTTTCAGCAGATAGAGATGGAAGACGCGCAGCGCCTGGATGGGGAACGTGAACGCGCCTTTGCGCAATTGCACGAGGCCTTGGCGCCGCTGCGCGCGGTGCTGGCGCCGGCTTGACGAACCAGGCGGATCAGCCCCGGGCGTAACGGGCGGGCGTGTCCGCCGTGGCTTGCGCCGTGCTCTGCCCCGCGGCTTCTCGGTAAGCCTCCAGAATGCTCGGCAGCACTTCCAGCACATACGTGCGCGTCAACTCAGCAGCGCGGTCGACGTCGCGTGCCGTCAACGCCAGCGTGATGCTGTTGGTGTACGACTGGATCACATGGGCTTGCACCGACCGCTTGGCCAGCAGAAAGCGCAGCGGCTCCACCTGTTCGTAGAGCTTGCTCAGCATGCTGGTCAGCGGGGTATTGCCCGTATAGCGGGCGCAAGCCAGATAGAACTCGCGCGCGGCCGCAATGCAGGCGCGCGCGTCGCGCTTGGCCATCGAGGACGCGATCGCCTGGTCGTAGCTGCGCAGTTCGGCAACCAGCGGCGCCAGGTCTTGCATGTCGGCCAACTGGCGCATGCAATACGCCTCCAGTTCGGCGCGCAGCATGTACAGATGACGGATCTGCGCTTCGGTATAGAGCGTGGCCCGAAAGCCCTTGCGCTGGATATGCGTGACCAGGCCACTCAGTTCCAGCAGGCGCAGGGCTTCCCGGATCGGGCTGCGGCTGGTGCCGAAACGCTGCTCCAGTTCTTGCTCCCGCAAGGGCTGGCCTGGCCGGATCGTGCCATCCACGATCAACGCGCGGATTTGTTCCTGCAGAAAATACGGAATCGTGGCGGGCGCTTTGACGTCCAATCGGCTCCCCTTTGTACTGCGCGAGGCATGGTATGAGACAGCGAGAAGATACTAGAAATCTATTGAAACACAAATAAGAAAATTGTTGCAGAGGCGAATCCGAGCCGCAGGCGAGGCCGGCAGGCGCTCGTTACCCGGCGCTCAGTGCCAATCGTCCCGATACACGAATTTGGGCATCTGCCAGTTGAAACGCAGCGCCAACAGCCGCAGCGCCAGGCCCGCCACCAGCGCAAGCGGCACGGCCGCGTTGGCCGACAGGCCCAGGGATTGGCCGCCCAGGTACAGCGCTCCGGTCACCACCGACACGCTGGCGTAGAGCTCCTTGCGAAACAGCAGCGGCACTTCGTTGCAGAGCACGTCGCGCAGCACCCCGCCCGCGCAGCCGGTGATCATGCCGCTGATCAGTACGACGGTAATGGGCAACTGCATCATCTGCGCCACCTGGCAGCCAATAACGGTAAAGGCCACCAGGCCCAGCGCGTCAGCCAGCAGGAACAGGCTGCGCAGGCGCCGCATCACCGGCGCGATCAACGCGGTCAGGATGGCCGCGCCCCCCGTCATCCACAGGTATTCGGGGTGGATGACCCAGGTCAGCGGGTAATGCCCCAGCAGCACGTCGCGCAGCGACCCGCCACCCAGCGCCGTCACGCACGCGATGATGCAGACGCCCATCCAGTCCATGTCGCGCCGGCCGGCCGACAGCGCCGCGGTCATCGCTTCGGCCACGATGGCGACCAGGTACAGCGTGTGCAGCAACAAGGGGGATATGTCGGAGAGCATGGGGAAAATTCAGGAATGTCGGGGATCGGACCCTGCCCGCGCACGGGCAAGTAACGGCGGCCAAAGCTTGAGCCGCAAGGCAAGGCTGGCCCCCATTGTATTGAGACTGACCTGGCTCAAGGCGGGATTGCCACCCGTGCTGTCATCCCCTACGCTGGACCGTGCGTTGATATCCATCAATTCCCGATTTGCATCGCGGCGAGACAATCGGGACATGCCCTTCAAGGGCCAGAAAGCCAGGCTGCGCGGACGCGGGGTTCGTCACCCTGGCTGCAACCGGGAGATAAAGATATGACACAGCAAACAGGCCCCATCCTTTTGGCGACCGACCTGAGCGCGCGCGGCGACCGCGCCCTGGACCGCGCGCTACAGCTCGCGCGTGAACTCGGCACCCAGCTGATCGTGCTGCACGTCATGGAAAGCCACGCCACAACGGCGCGCCTGACCACCCCGGTCTGGCGGCGGCTGTCCACCGACCACAAGGCGCTGGCCGAACGCGAGCTGGCCGAAGACCTGGCCGCAGCCGACGTCTCCACCGAAGTGGTCGTGGTATCGGGCGACCCTCTCACGCGCATCATCGAAACCGCCGACAGCTATGGCTGCTCGCTGATCGTCACCGGTACCGCGCGCGACGAAACCCTGGGCCGGCTGCTGCTGGGCACCACCGTCGAAAAGCTCGCCCGCCAGGCGCGCCAGCCGGTGCTGGTGGTGAAGACCCGTCCGCGCAAGCCGTATCGCGATGTGCTGGTCGCCACCGACTTTTCGGACGGATCGCGCCATGCCTTGCGTGCCGCGCTGCAACTGGTGCCCAACGCCAACCTGACGTTGTTCCACGCCTATGACGTGCCGTTCAAGGGCGCGGCCGCACCCGACGATGCCGTCACGCGCAGCTTTTACAAGGGCGCGGAGCAGAGCGCGCGGGAATTCACGGCCAACACGCCCGAATTGGCGGGCCGCACGCCGCCCGAGGTGGTGCTGGAACCCGGCCAGCCCGAGACCGTGCTGTCGGAATATTCGTTCCACCATCGGTCGGACCTGGTGGTGACGGGCACGCATGGCCGCACCGGCATCCTGCGCACCGCGATCGGCAGCGTGGCCGAGCGTCTGCTGGAATCCCTGCCCAGTGACGTGCTGATCGTCCGGCTGCAAGACGAAAGCTAGCCTGAACATGGCGGCGCATTGTGCGCCGCCATTTTTTTCACCCAGCACGCCACCGCATCAGACCTGGTCGCCCTGCTTTTCCATCGTGTCGATGGTGCCGCGCAAGACCTTCAGCAGCACCAGGCCCGGCAAGGCGATCACCACCGTCAACAGGAAAAAGCCCGGCCAGCCCATATGTTCCACCAGCGGCGGGGTCAGCGGCCCGGCCAGATAGGTGCGGCCCACGGCCGATAACGCGGACAGCAGCGCAAACTGCGTCGCGGAAAACCGCCGTTGGCACAGCGCCATCAACAGGCCCACGAAAGACGCCGTGCCCAGTCCACCGCACAGGTTTTCGATACCCACGCCGGTGGCCATCAGCCACAGCGTTTTCGGGCTGATGGCGATCAGCCAATACGCCAGGTTCGACACGGCCTGCAACAGGCCAAAGGCCATCAGCGAGCGGTACAAGCCCCAGCGCGACATCAAGGACCCGCCGGCCAGCGCGCCCACGATGGTGGCGGCCAGGCCAAGCACCTTGTTGACGGTACCGACCTCGGTGGGCGAGAAGCCCGCGCCGCGTATCAGGAAGGTGGTGGACAGGGCGCCCGCGAAGGCGTCGCCCAGCTTGTACAGCACGATCAGCGCCAATACCGACAGCGCACCGCGACGGGTGAAGAATTCGTGGAGCGGCTCGCCGATCGCCTCGCCCAGGTTGCGCGGCGCGCGCGCGACGTGCTCGGGCTCGGGCGCCAGCAGCGTGGCGATCGCGCACAGCAGCATCAGGCCGCCCATCAGCACATAGGTATAGCCCCAGCCGATCCACTGGTCCGCCATGATCAGCGCCAAGCCGCCGGACGCAATCATCGCCAGCCGGTAGCCCATGACCTTGACCGCCGCGCCGGCGCCGCGTTCCTCTTTGCGCAATACGTCCGTGCAATAGGCGTCGAACGCGATGTCCTGCGTGGCGGACAGGAATGCAACCAGCACCGCCAGCATGGCCAGCGGCATCAGCGCGGTGGAGGGTGACAGCGCCCCCATCACCATGATCGCCACGGCCAGCAGCAGTTGCGTCAGCAGCATCCAGCCCCGGCGCCGACCCAACAGGGGCGGCACGTAGCGGTCGACAAAGGGAGCCCAAAGAAACTTGATGGTGTAGGCGGTGCCCACCAGCGTAAGAAACCCGATTTCCTGAAGCGGCACCCCTTCCACGGTGGCCCAGGCCTGCAAGGTACCGCCGGTTAGCGCCAAGGGCAGTCCGCTGGCAAAGCCCAGGACCAGCAAGGGGGCCACGCGGGGGCTGGTATAGACGTTGGATACAGCGGTAATGACGGTCTCCTGAAACGCGGCGGCGCGGCGCAACAGGCGTTGCGCCACGGGCTTGCGGCATTTTAGGGCCTGTTCAGCCGCGCCGTCAGGAGGATCGGTGTCGGAATGTCAGGGCGTGGCGAAACGGTACACCGCCAGCGTGCTGCGCCAGCTTGGGAACAACTTGACCTCGTGGCCTTCGTTGAACGTGGCGCGTTCCAGGATGCGCAGCTTCAGCTCGTCGGCCAATTGCTCGAAATCGCGCAGCGTGCACAGGTGGATGTTCGGCGTGTTGTACCACTGGTAGGGCATCTGGCCGGTGACCGGCATACGCCCGCGCAGGATGGCCCAGCCATGCGGCCAGTAGCCGAAGTTGGGAAACGACACGATGCCGTGGCGGGCCACGCGCGCCATCTCGCGCAGGATGTGCTCGGTGCGGTGCATGGACTGCAAGGTTTGCGACAGCACCACGGTGTCGAACTGCTTGTCGTCGAACAGCGCCAGCCCGTCTTCCAGGTTTTGCTGAATCACCTCGACCCCGCGCCGCACGCAAGCGATGACGCAGGTGTCGTCCAGTTCGACCCCCGCGCCGCGCACCTGACGGTGGTCGCGCAGGTGCGCGAGCAGCGCGCCGTCGCCACAGCCCAGGTCCAGGACGCGGCTGCCGGGCTCGATCCAGCCGGCGATGCGCGCCAGGTCGGGCCGCAGCGCGCTATGGGCATAGCGGGGGGTGACAGGATTCATTCGGAGCGTCCTTCGGTCTGCGCGGCGCCGGCGGCCAGGCCAAGCTCGCGCGCGATACGTTCGTAGTAGCCGCGCACCACGGCGTGGTAGCGCGCGTCTTCCAGCAGGAAGGCGTCGTGCCCATGCGGCGCGTCGATTTCAGCGTAGGTCACGGGGCTGGCGTTCTTCAACAGCGCGCGCACGATTTCGCGCGAGCGTTCCGGCGGAAAGCGCCAATCGGTGGAAAACGACACCAGCAGGAAGTCGGCCTTGGCCGGCGCCAGCGCGCGCGCCAGGTCGCCCCCCGTGGTGCGGGCCGGATCGAAGTAATCCAGCGCGCGCGTGATCAGCAGATAGGTGTTGGCGTCGAAATAGCGGGTGAACTTTTCGCCCTGGTAGCGCAGGTACGACTCCACTTCGAATTCGACGTCGTAGCCGTAGTGGTAGGCGCCGTTCTCGGCCGGCGCGCGTTGGGCACGGCCGAATTTTTCGGCCATGTCGTCGTCGGACAGATACGTGATGTGGCCGATCATGCGCGCCACCGACAGGCCGCGGCGCGGCACCGTGTCTTGCGCGTAGTAGTCGCCGCCGTGGAAATCCGGGTCGGTGATGATGGCGCGGCGCGCCACTTCGTTAAAGCCGATGTTCTGCGCCGACAAGCGCGGCGTGCTGGCGATGACCACGCAATTGGCCACGCGGTCGGGCAAAGTGATGGCCCAGCTAAGCGCTTGCATGCCGCCCAGCGATCCGCCCATCACGGCCGCGAAGCGGTCAATGCCGAAGTGGTCGGCCACGCGAGCCTGGGCGCGCACCCAGTCTTCCACCGTCAATACCGGGAATGCGGCGCCCCAGGGCTTGCCGGTGGCCGGGTTGATGCTTGCCGGGCCGGTCGAACCAAAGCAGGAGCCCAGGTTGTTGACGCCGATCACAAAGAAAATATTGGTGTCCACCGGTTTGCCGGGGCCCACCATGTTGTCCCACCAGCCGACGTCGCTGGGGTTGTCGGCCGCTTGCCCGGCAACATGGTGCGAGGCGTTCAGCGCGTGGCAGATCAAGACCGCATTGCTGCGCTGGGCGTTGAGCGTGCCGTAGGTTTCCACGGCCAGTTCGTAGGCAGCCAGCGACTGGCCGCTAAGCAAGGGCAGCGGCTCATCGAAGCGGATGAAGGTGGGTGCGACCAGGCCGACGGAACCGGGATCAACGGTGTCGGAAGTCGTGACGGTGGCGGGGATGAACCCGCTGGCCGGATCAGCGGCCAGATCACCGGCCAAATGTTGGGCAGGAGTGGTCATACGGACCTCTTTAGCTGGATTTATTGGAAGGCGCCCGCAAGCGGATCAGGCAAATCGGCGCCGAAATATGGGTAATGCATGGGTACAGCGAAAAGAATTCTAGCACTGCTTGCGGATGCTGCAGCCGCCCCGCGCTGGTGGGACAATCGTGTTTACCGGCGGCGCCCCGCCCCTGCGCGGCGCGCGCTCTCCTGACAGGAAGGCTATGGCTCACATCTATCTGGACGAACTGCAACACCTGGCGGCCGCCGCGCTTGCCGCCGCCGGCGCCAACCCGGCCATGGCGGACAGCACCGCCCGCGCGCTGGTTTTTGCGGAAAGCCAGGGCATCAGTTCGCACGGCCTGTCGCGCGTGCCGTTCTACGCCGGGCACCTGCGCGCGGGCCGCGCCATTGGTTCAGCCGTGCCGCGCATCGTGCATGAACGCGGCGGCGCGGCGCTGATCGATGCGGGCTCGGGCCTGGCGTTTCCCGCCTGCGCGATGGCGGTCGAACAAGCCGCGCTGCGCGCCCGTGAACACGGCATCGCCTTCATTGGCGTGGCCAACAGCCACCATTTCGGCGAAGCCGCCTACCACCTTGAAGCCCTGGCGGACGCCGGGCTGGTAGCGCTGGCCCTAAGCAATTCCCCCGCCGCCATGCCCGCCTGGGGCGGCAAGCGCCCGCTGTTCGGCACCAATCCCATCGCGGCGGTCTTTCCCCGGCGCAACGGCGCAAGGCTGGTGATCGACATGTCGCTGTCGCAGGTGGCGCGCGGCAAGCTGATGATCGCCGCGCGCGACAACCAGCCCATTCCGCTGGGCTGGGCGCTGGACGCCGATGGCCAACCCACCACCGACCCCAAGGCCGGCCTGGCGGGCAGCATGCTGCCGGCGGGCGGCGTCAAGGGCGCCATGCTCGCGCTGATCGTCGAACTGCTGGCTTGCGCGCTGACGGGAGCGCACTTTGGCTTCGAAACAGAATCGTTCTTTGTCGACGCGGGCGGCCCCGCGCGGCTGGGGCAGGCGTTCATGGCGATCGATCCCGGCGCGCTGGCCGGCAACAACGCCTACCTGGAGCGCGTGGAAACGCTGGTCGACGCCATGCTGGAAGACGACGGCGTGCGCCTGCCCGGCGACCGCCGCCGCAAGCTGCGCGACGCCGCCATCAAGCACGGCGTGGACATTCCCGACGCGCTGATGGCGCAGTTGCGCGACATGGCCGGGGCGGCCTGAAACCGCGAGTTTGGCCGGGGGTCTGGCTGCGGGTTTCGCCACGGGCTTCGCCAGGCATCACGACCCGCATCCCAGTCCGCCGCGCTACGCCCCGTGTGTGAACCACAGCATCAGCGGGGCCAGCAGCAGGAACACCACTGTCGACACCAGCACCGCGCCCGCCGCAGTGTCGCCCATCGTCGTGTAGCGCTTGGCATACATATAGCTGACCACGGCGCAGGGCATGGCCATCTGCAAGGTCAGCGCCCCGCCGAGCACGGGCTCCAGGTCCAGCGCCCACACCACGGCCAGCCCTGCCGCCAAGCCCACCACCAGCCGGATCGCCGCCACCTTGGCGCCATCGCGCAGGCCATTGGACGGAATCAACGCCAAGGCGTGGCCCAGGCTCAGCAGCATCAGCGGCACGGTGACGGCGCCCAGCATGCGCGCCGTTTCAATCAGCCATTCCGGCACCGGAATGTGCAACAGGCGCATCGCCACCGCCACCACCGACGCCAGCAGGATGGGGCTTTTCCAGCTGCCCTTGGTGTTGACGCCGGGCAGCAGCCGCACGGCCACGGTATGCATGACGAACGAATTCACCGCAAAAAACGCCACCGCCACCGACAGGCCCGCGTCGCCAAACGCCAGTTGCGAAATCGGCAGCCCCAGGTTGCCGGCGTTCGGCAGGCTCGCCGTGGGCAGCAACGTGCGCACCGGCAGCTTCCAGACCTTGAGCAGCAGCGCGCCGACCAACGCGCACAGCAGCAGCGCCAACAGCGTGGCGGCCGCCACGTCGGCCAGCGCGCGGTCGTCGAGCTGGGTCGTGACAAAGGTGTGGAACACCAGGGCGGGCGTGGTCACCGAGGTCACCAGCGTGGTGATGAACGCGCCGCCAAAGGGGATATCGCGCTTGCCCCAGAACACCCCGATGCCCACGCAGGACAGCAGGGGCAGCATCAGCACGATGGCTGAAAGATAGAACTGGGCGATGGCCAACATACAGCTATTCCGTCAAAGATAAGTAGATCAATTCGCCAAGGCATCAATGCTTGCGCGCTGGTCGGGGCGGCCGCAGCATGCAGCAACTTCAACGACGGGGCGCCTTGCCCCCTGCCGCCATGACCGCTACCCGCCGCCTGCCCACGATTCCGCGTTCATCCGAGTTTTCGCGTTCATCCGCATTCCCGCGTGCATCCGCATTTCAACGTTTGTGCGCGTTCCACCCAGAGCTTGCCCAGAGCGGCGGGCCCTTGTCGGCCCTGGGGCCACCCTTGGCGCCACTCACGTCGCTGTCGGCGCTGCCTGCCCCGAAAGCGCTGTCAGACCGCCAGGCCATGTGCCTGTTCTGGTCGGCGGCGGGCAAAACCAGTTGGGAAACCAGCCGCATCCTGGGCGTCAGTGAAAGCACCGTGAATTTCCATCTGCGCAACGCCTGCGCCAAGCTGGGTGTACGGGGCCGACGGGCCGCCGTGGTGGCGGCGCTGCGCCAAGGGCTGCTGGACACCGTCATTGCTTGACGGGGCTGCCGGGCTTGATCGCCACTGACTGCAGGAATTCCCGTGCGCGTTCCGGGGGCAGGCTTTCCGTCGTGCCGGCGGCCACCGCTTCGATCAGCATGGTGTCGGTCACCCAGACCCTGGCCTGTAACCATCCCGGCTTGCCCATGGCCTTGCCGTGCACCTCGATGTCCTGCCCATAGGCCGGCCATTGGGTGGGCGGCGGCGCCTGCATGTTGGTGTACAAGGACTGCATCAGCGCCATGCCCAGCGCCTGCCTGGCGGCGGGGTCGGCCGAAATCTCGGGCGGCAGCGGCGCCGACCCGATCGCGAACACGGCTTCGCCCACGGTCGCGGAGGACAGGGTAAAACGCAAGGTGTGGGTATCCAGGCGCAGGTCGCGGCTGTCGGTGGACACGCGGTCCGGGAATGCCGCGCGCACATGGCCATCGGCCACGTCGACTTCCCGCCAGTTGTAACGGGGCGAACAAGCGGCCACCAGCAAAGCCAACCCCACAATCAGGCCGGCTTTCTTGAACATGAAACGAAACAGCGATGAAATCGTCATTACCGTGACCCGACGGCCCACTCATTTCGAGGAATGCTGAAATTGTCGCCGATTTCCATGACCCCCGCGCCCGACGGCACCCCCTTGGCCAACTATCTTTGGCCCGCCGCCCCCAATGTGCCCGCCCCCATCACCGGCCCCGGCACCCCCAGCGTCTACCTGATGCATGGGCTGAGCGAACACGCCGGCCGCTACGACCGCCTGGCCCGTTGGCTGGCCGCGCGAGGCTGGACCGTGGGCGCGCACGACCATCGCGGCCATGGGCGTTCGGGCGGCCCGCCCGCCACCCTGAGCCACCAGGACGACCTGGTCCACGACGCCGTGGACCGCCTGCAGGCCTGGACGCAGGCTCAAGGCCGCCCGCCCATCTTGCTGGCTCACAGCCTGGGCGCGCTGGTGGCCGTGCGCATTGCCCTGCGTCGCATGGCCGAGCTGGACGCGCTGGTACTCAGTTCACCGCCCTTTGTCGTCAACGTGCCCCTGTGGGTGCGCCGCACGCTGACCTGGATGTCGCTGCATGCGCCCGACCTGCGCGTGCCCCACGGCCTGGCGCCCGCCCGTATCTCGCACGACCGGGCCGTCGTGAAAGCCTACCGGTCCGACCCGCTGGTGCGGCGGCGCATGACTGGCCGGTTGGCCCGCTTCGTGGATGAAAACGGTCGCGAATCCCTGCGCGAAGCCGGCCTGCTACCCTGCCGCACCCTGCTGATGGTGGCGGGGGATGACTCCATCGTCGCCGCCGAAGGCAGCCGCCAATTCGCCCAGCGCGCCCCCGCCGAATTGCTGACCCTGCGCTGGTACGACACCGCCTGGCACGAGATCTTCAATGAAACGGCCCCTATTTCCGATCCGGTTTATGCTGACCTGGACGAATGGCTGGCGCGCACGGCGCAGGCATTGTCCCTGCCCCCTGTATTGACTCCCTCGGCACAGGAGGCCGGCACCCCGTAAAATCCCGCGACAGACCCAAACGAGAAGAATCCGTGACTGATACCGCCGCCAACCGCCTCTCCCGCCTAGAGGCCAACCGCTCGCTGCTGACCCAGACGCTGCGAGGCATTGAAAAAGAAGGCCTGCGCGTGGACGAGCAGGGCATTTTGTCCCGCACGCCCCACCCTGCCGGCCTGGGTTCGGCGCTGACCAATGAACACGTCACCACCGATTACTCCGAATCGCTGCTGGAACTCATCACGGGCACGCATACCGATGTGGATGCGCTCCTGGCCGAGCTCACCAACACCCACCGCCACGTCTACAGCGTGCTGGACCACGAGCTGATCTGGAATCAGTCCATGCCCGCCACGCTGCCCGCCGAAGCGGACATTCCCATCGCGTGGTACGGCAAGTCCAACACGGGCATGCTCAAGCATGTGTATCGCCGCGGGCTTGCCGAACGCTATGGCAAGAGGATGCAATGCATTGCCGGCGTGCACTACAACTTCTCGCTGCCCGAAGACCTTTGGTCGGTGCTGGACACGCAAGCCGGGTCCGCGCAAGACCGCCGTTCGCGCGGCTATATCAGCCTGATCCGCAACTTCACGCGCTATTCCTGGCTGCTGATGTACCTGTTTGGCGCGGCCCCCGCGCTGGCCAGCGATTTCCTGCGCGGCCAGGACCACCCGCTGCACCGCCTGGGTGACCACACGCTCTACCTGCCCTACGCCACCAGCCTGCGCATGAGCGATCTTGGCTACCAGAACAAGGCGCAGTCGCAGCTGAAGCTTTGCTACAACGACCTGGACACGTTCCTGGGCCGCCTGTACGACGCCGTGACGCAACCCTGGCCTGATTACGAAAAGATCGGCACGCATCGCAACGGCGAATGGATTCAGCTCAACACCAACGTGCTGCAGATCGAAAACGAGTACTACTCCAGCATCCGCCCCAAGCGCGCCACCGGCCGCTGCGAACGCCCCATCACCGCGCTCACGGAACGCGGCGTGCAGTACGTGGAAGTGCGCTGCCTGGATATCGACCCCGAATCGCCCGTGGGCATCGATGCCAGCACGAGCCGCTTCGTCGACGCCTTCCTGCTGTTCTGCGCGGCGTCCGACAGCCCCTTCTTCCCCGCCAACGGCTACTGTCAGCGCAGCGCCGACAATTTTTCCACGGTGGTCAAAGAAGGCCGCAAGCCCGGCCTGACGCTGGACCGCGATGGCCAGTCCGTCGCGCTGCCGCAGTGGGGCCACGATCTTCTGGACCAGATCGCCCCCTACGCCGCGCTGTTTGATTCGGCCCTGGGCGGCAGCGCCTACGCCGACGCGCTGGCCGCGCAACGCGTCAAGCTGGATCAGCCCGACGCCACCCCGTCGGCGCGCCTGCTGGAAGCCCTGACGCAAAGCGGCCTGTCGTTTCACGACTACTCGCTGGCGCAAAGCGCCAGGCACGCCGACACGCTGCGCGCCCAAGCCCTGCCCACAGACCTGGCCGCGGCCTATGAACAGGCGGCGGTGAAGTCAACGCAGGAACAGCTACGCATCGAGGAGTCGGACACGGTGGACTTCGCCACCTACGTGGCCCGCTATCACGACGCCCTGAAAGCACCGCGCAAATAAGGCGTATCGTTAGGGTTTGCGTTCGCGGCGCGCGCGCCCAACAGGCAAGCGCGCGCCGTGGCTCAATCCGTTATTCGTCAAGCCGGAGGTTTTTTACATGCGCCGCACCGCAACATTCCTGATGGCCCTGGCCGCCAGCGTGGGCATCGCCCATGCCGCGCCGCCGCCCATGCAGACCGTGGAATCGGTGGACCTGAAACGCTACGCCGGGATGTGGTACGAAATCGCGAATTTCCCCATGTTCTTCCAGCGCAACTGCGTGGGCGACACCACCGCCGAATACACCGCGAATGCCGATGGCACCATCGGCGTGAACAATCGCTGTCGCACCAAGGACGGCGACATTGATTCCGCGACCGGCAATGCCACCGTCGTGGAAGGCAGCAACAACGCCAAGCTGGAAGTCACCTTCTTCAAGCCGTTCAAGGGCGACTACTGGGTCATCGGCCTGGACCCCGAATACCGTTGGTCCGTGGTGGGCACGCCTGATCGCAAGTACTTGTGGATATTGTCGCGTTCGCCGCAACTGCCCAAGGAAGAATTGGACAAGGCCCTGGCTGCTGCCAAGGCCCAGGGCTATGAACTAGACGAGCTGCGGTACACGCCGCAGAAATAACGCGCAGGGTCAGCCGACGCGCTCAGCCCGCATAATCGCGGGCCAGCCGCACCACCGTCACGCCCGGCTTCAACTGCCGCAACGACGGCATGATCAAGGTGCAGTTGTCGTAGGGCGTCACGATGGGCTGGCCATCCGCCCAGCCGATCACCGACCCAGCCTGCTCCAGCGTTTCCAGGCCCGTCCACGGCTGCGCGAACGTCACATCCATCGACGGCGCGACCACGGCGTCAGTCACTTCCAGCACGCGCTGCGTTGCCGGATCGGGCAGCCGCCAGCCGGCCGGCACGTCAGCCTCATCCAGCACCCCCGACTCCACCAGCATGCGGGCCACCATGTCGCGAGCGACATCGCGCGCGGCCAGCTCACCATGGAAACCGCATTCGATCAGCAAGGCGCAGGCGTCTTCACGCGCGGCGTCGCCGAACTGCGCGAAGTCACGCATCCGCACGCCGTCCTTGTGCCCCGCATCCACGATCACGTGCTGCGGCGCTTTCAGCCGACGCGCCAGCGCAATGTTGCGCGGCAGTACGCCGGTCAGCAGTAAAGGCGCGCCCGGCTCGTGCATGGAATGCAAGTCCAGCAGCCAATCTGCTTGCTGCACCCAGGGGCGCAACTCGGCGCCGCGCTGGCGGTCGGGCGTTGTGGGGTTGTCCAGACGCTCGGCGCTCCAGACGCGGTTCATGTCTTCGGCCACAAAACGCGAGGCGTCATGGTTGGCGTGGTCGAAGCGGTCGAAGGCGTTCAGGTTGCAAAAGGCCAGCGTCAGGCTGCCACGGCGCGGCTTGACGCCGGCCGCCAGCAGGTCCTTCAGCGCCCAGGCGCCGCACAGCTCGTTGCCATGCACCAGCGCGGTCACCATCAGCGCCCGCCCCGGCACGCCCGAATCAAAATGCCAGACGCCCGGCGTGTCGGTATTGCCGGCGCGCTCGGCGCTCAGGTCAGGAACGGGTAGCTTGAATTCCATGGTGTGATCCGCTTTATTCCGGTGTGGCAAGCGCTTGCGCTTGTGCTTGTGCCTGGGCTTGTGCCTGGGCTTGTGCCTGGGCTTGTGCGTGATTTATTGCGCTTCGATCTTGGCGGCCTTGACCAGCGCGCCGTACTTCTTCGTTTCTTCAACCTGGTAGGCCGCAAGGTCCACGCCCGGCTTGGCGATTTCACCGCCAGCGTCCTGCATCTTGCCGCGGAACTGGTCCGACTTCAGCGTCTCGTCCAGCGCGCCGCGCAGCTTGGCGACCACCGGCTCCGGCAGGCCGGCCGGGCCATACAGCGCGAACCACAGGTTGATGTCGACGGATTCAAAGCCCGGCGTTGCGGCCAGCGGCGCGATTTCGGGCGCGGCCGGCGAACGCTTGTTCTCCGTCAGGCCCAGCGCCACGATGTTGCCACTGCGCACTTGCGGCAGGCCCGAGGACAGCACCAGCATGCCGAAGTCCAGTTGGCCGCTCATCAGGTCGGTGACCAGGGGCGACACGCCACGGTACGGCACGTGCTCGGCGCGTGTGCCGGTGGCCTGGTTGATCATTTCACCGGCCAGATGCAAGGTGGTGCCCACGCCGGACGAGCCGTAATTGAACGTGCCCGCTTCCGCGCCGCGCAGCTTCTGCAAGTACTCGGCAGCCGTCTTGACGCCGGAGTTCTTGCTGGCGGCCAGCAGCATAGGCTGCGACGCCACCAGGCCCAAGGGCGTGAAGTCCTTGGCGCTGTCGTACTTCACGGCGGTGTTGATCATGCGAGCAATCACCATTTCGTTGGTGGAGCCCAGGAAAATCGTATAGCCGTCGGGGGCTGCGCGCGCCACGCGCTGCGCGCCGATCGTGCCGCCGGCGCCGCCCACGTTTTCAACCACCACGGTCTGGCCCAGGCGCTTGCCCAGCTCTTCGCCCAACAGGCGCGCGGTCAGGTCCAGGCTGCCGCCGGCGGGGTAGCCGACAACCAGTGAAATGCTACGGGAGGGGTAATCGGCGGCGAAGGCGGCCGGCGCGGCGGCCACGGCCGAGGCGGCACAGAACGCAACAAGCGCCGCACGCAGCGGATGCAGGTAAGACTTCATGTTTTCTTCCTTGGGGTGCTGAGGTGGACGGCGTAGCCGTCTCGTTGGAGGTATAGGCTCGTATTTTCACGGGCGCCCCGGCCATCAGCCGTGCTGAAACGGCACATCTTCGTGCTGATCCGGCCTGATCCAACCCCGCCGCCGCGACGGCGCGCGTCAGACCTTGCGATTCGCGGTGGCCTCCCAGGCCGCCTCCGCCAGGTCCGTCAAGCGAGCGCGCGGACGGTAAAGGCGCACCTCGAAAGCGATCTCTTCGCTGCGGCCGCCCAGCGCAACCAAGGCGCCGCGACGGCAATCCGCCGCCACCATGGACCACGGCAGCCACGCCACACCCAGACCCTTGGCGACCGCGCCGTGCGCCGCGTCCAACGAATCGCTGCGCACGAAAGGCGTCAGTGCATAGGGCGTGGTTTCCAGGCGGTCGCCCACAATGCGCTCCATCGCCAGGCCGCCCGTATAGGTGATCAGCGGCACCGGCTGGCCACCGTCTTGCAGCGCATAGCGGGTACGGCCACGCGCATCCACCTGGCTCACCGGCACCAGCTTGTCGGTGGCCAGCGTCATGTAGCGGTAGCGCGCGGGGCTCAAGGGCACGGACAAGGCCGGATGCTCGTAGCAGCACAACAGATCCACCTTGCCCTGCTCCAGCCGCACCACCAGATCTTTCGCCTGACCCGTCGACAGTTCAACCTGCGTGCCTTCGGTCAGCACCTTGGGCGTGCGATGCCGCAAGCGCGCAATCCAGTCCGCGACCAGCGTGCGCGCCAGGCTGCGGCCGGTGGCAATGCGCAGCACGGCGTCCCCGCCCGCGCCCGAACTGCTGATGCGATGGCGCACCAGCCCCATCTGTTCGACCACCTGCGTGGCCGTCCTGAGCAGCGCCTCGCCTTCCGGGGTCAGCGTCACGGGGAGGTGCTGGCGTTCGACCAGCGGCGCGCCCGCCCAGGCTTCCAGCGCGCGGATGCGCCGCCCGAACGCGGGGTGGGTGACGTGACGCAGTTCGGCGGCGCGCACGAAACTGCCCGTGCGCGCCAGCGCGATCAGGTCTTCCAGGAGTTTCAGATCAGCCATGCGCGGCGGCCATCAGCGCTGGCCCTCAACGGGCGGCCAGCCCCATCATCGCCAGCGTGGCCCGGGTCAGCGCGCTGTCCGGGTCTTCCAGCTCGTTGACCAGGTCAAAGTGGTTGCAGTGCGGCGTGGGAATGCGGGTGGACGCCAGGCCCGCCGCGTTCCAGGCCGCCTCGAACGCGCTCGTCTGGTTCTTGAAGCCCTGCGTCTCCAGCCCGCCCACGGCCAGCAACATGGGGCCGGCGCGCTCGGGCAGATTGAAGATGGGGCTTTGATGCGCGGCCTGCTCCGGCGTCAGGCGCAGCCAGGTGTTGGGCAGGATGTCGCACAGCGGGCGCAGATCAAACAGGCCGGACAAGGCCAGCGTGCCCTTGATGATGTCGTCCGGCACGCCATAGCGCGCGGGCCAGCCGGGTGCGGCCAGCATGCCGGCCAGGTGGCCGCCGGCCGAGCTGCCGCTCACGTAGATGCGCTCGGGGTCCACACCATAGGCCGCCACGTTCTGGTACAGCCAGGCCACGGCGGAACGCACTTCGCGCACCACTTCGCCCAGCGTGGCTTCGGGCACCAGCGTGTATTCCAGTGTGGCCACGGCCGCGCCCGCCGCGTTGAAGGCCTCGGCCATCACGGGCGCGTCTTCCTTGCGCTGCGCGCGCCAGTAGCCGCCATGGATGAACACGAACAGCGGCGCGGGCGCGCGGGACGCGGCGGGCAGGAACAGGTCCAGCCGCTCGTCCTGACCCATGCCGTAGCGCAGGTCCAGCACGCCGGGGCGGCGCGAGCGTACCCGCGCCGACGAGTCCGCGTAGCGCCGCACGCAGGCGTCAAAGTCGGCCACGGACTCGCGCGCGTTGTATTGCACATCGCGCTCGGCGATAGAGGAAAAGAAAAGATCGATCTCGGCGTTATGCATGTCGTGCCTGGGTGTCGGGCTGTGAAATGATGCGTTCGATGAACTGCGCGGTCTTGCGGTAGTGCGCGGCCAGCATGGCCACGGAACGCTCGGCGTCGCGCGAGATCGCGGCGTCCAGCAGTTGGCGGTGCTCGTCATCAACGTTGCGTTCCGGCCCATAGGCCGTGGCGCCCGCGCGCGCGGGGCGGCGGTAGCGCTCGGTTTGCGCATACAACTGCGTGGACAGGTCCAACAGCCAATGCGAGCGGCAGGCGCCAATCAGCGCGTGATGGAAATCCAGGTGGCGGGCTTCCAGCAAATCTTCCAGTTCGTCGGACGGGGCTGACGCTTCACTCGCGCGCTGCGCCGCCAGCGTCAGCGCGTGGTAGGCGCCGACCAGCCGCGCTTCCCAGGCGTCGTCCGCATTCGCCAGCGACCGGCGCAAGGCATCGCAGTCGATCAGGATGCGGGTTTCACAGGCGTCCCACATTTCCTCGACCGACAAGGGCGCGATGCTGAAGCCGCGCGACGTGGTGTTCACCACCATGCGTTCGCTGCGCAAGCGGTTGAGCGCTTCGCGGATGGGCGAAAAACTGCTGCCGTAGCGCTGCTTCAACAATTCCAGCCGCAGCGACTGGCCCGGCGCGAAAACCCCGCTCATGATGTCGCGCCGAAGCAGGCGGTAAACCTGCTCCGACAGCGTGATGTCTTCAACGTCGGCATTCCCGGCCGATCCGGAATCGTCCTGGCGGGAAGCTTTGATTCTTGGCTTCAACATGCTCTCCAGATGTCAGCGGCGTGTCCGCTGATCCGCGCACAGGCGGCCCATTCTACTCGCGCCCAGGGGCGGCACGGGTAGGCCGGGCGGGCCTCATATACCCAGATACCGCTGCGCCAATTCGGGTTGGGCGGACAGCTCGGCGGGCTTGCCCGACCAGGCCACGCGGCCCTTGTCCACGATGTAGTGGCGGTCGACCAGCGTGGCCATTTCGGGCAGGTTCTTGTCGATGACCAGAATGGTCTGGCCCTCGGCCTTCAGCGACCGTAGGCAACGCCAGATCTCCTGGCGAATCAGCGGCGCCAGCCCTTCGGTGGCTTCGTCCAGGATCAGCAGCTTGGGGTTGGTCATCAGCGCGCGGCCCACCACCAGCATCTGCTGCTCGCCGCCCGACAAGGTGCGCGACGACTGCCCGCGACGCTCTTTCAGGCGCGGGAACAGGGTGTAGACGCGCTCCAGGTCCCAGCCGTTCGTTGACCCACCCGCCGCCGCGCGTGCCGTCGCCACCAGGTTTTCCTGCACCGTCAGCGAACCAAACACGCGCCGCCCTTCCGGCACCAACCCCACGCCCAGGCGCGCCACCGTGCTGGGCGCGGACCGGCCCAGCGTCTGCCCCCGGAACTGCACCGCGCCGCCGGTGGCGGGCAACATGCCCATCAAGGTCTTGACCGTGGTGGTCTTGCCCATGCCGTTGCGGCCAATCAGCGAAATCACCTCGCCCTCGCTGGCCTCGAACGACATGCCGAACAGCACCTTGCTGGATCCGTAACCGCCCGTCAGGCCGTCAACCTTCAACATGTTCTTCTCCCAGGTAGGCCGCGCGCACTTCCGGATGGCGGCGCACCTCGTCCGGGGTGCCGCTGAACACCACGCGGCCGTAGACCAGCACGCTGATGCGGTCGGCCAGCGCGAAGACGGCGTCCATATCGTGTTCGACCAGCAGCACCGCGTAATCACCCTTCATGCCTTGCAGCAGGCGCGTCATGCGCGCCGATTCCTCGGGCCCCATGCCGGCCATGGGTTCATCCAGCAGCAACAGACGCGGCTCGCGCGCCAACGCCACCGCCAGTTCCAGTTGCCGCCGTTCGCCATGCGCCAGATCGGCCGACCGCACATGGCGGCGGTCAGCCAGCCCCACATGCGTCAACCACTGCATGGCCTCGGCCTTCAGGCCGGCGTCGCGGCGCGGATCGGACCAGGCGCCAAACGCGGGCCCGTCCTTCAGCATGCGCGACAAGATCACGTTTTCCAGCGCGGTGAATTCGTGGCAAAGCTCGGTGATCTGGAACGAACGCCCCAGGCCCAGCCGCGCCCGCTCGAACGCGCGCAGCCCGGTCACATCCTGCCCGTCCAGATGGATGGTGCCGGAGTCCGGCTGGATCTCGCCGCAGATCTGCGCAATCAGCGTGGACTTGCCCGCGCCGTTGGGGCCGATGATGGCGTGGATTTCGCCGGGCCGCACATCCAGGTCCACCCCATTGGTGGCCACCACCGCGTCAAAGGCCTTGCGCAACTGCGTCAGCCGCAACAGGCTTGCTTGGGCGTCAGTCGACATGGCGCGTCTCCAGCAATTTGCCGAACAGGCCCTTCTGGCCCCACAGCACCACCAGCACCAGAATCGGCCCCATGTACAGCAGCCAATGCTCGGTCAGGGACGACAGCATCTGCTCCAGGCCCAGGAATACCGCCGCGCCCGCGATCGGGCCCAGCAAGGTGCCCACCCCGCCCAGGATGACGATGGCCATCAGCTCGCCGGACTTCGTCCACGCCGCCATGTCGGGCGTCACCAGCCCGGCATAGTTGGCCCACAGCACGCCCGCCAGCCCCGTGCCCACCGCCGACAGCACGAACGCGCTCAGGCGGTACGGCGTGGGCGCCACGCCCAAATTCAGCGCGCGCCGCTCGCTTTGGCGTAGCGCCTGCAACACCATGCCGAAGCGCGAATTGGTGATGCGGATGCACAGCAGCGTCCACGCCGTCAGCAGCGCCAGGCACACGTAATAAAACACCATGGGGCTTTCCAGATTGATGCCCGGCAACACGTTGCGCTGCGTGATCATCAACCCGTCGTCGCCGCCGTAGAACTGTAGCGACACCAGGATGAAATACACCATCTGCCCGAAGGCCAGCGTAATCATGATGAACTGCACGCCGCGCGTGCGCAGCGCCAGGTAACCGAAGACCCAGCCCGCCAACGCGCACACGGCCAGCGCAATCGGCCACACCACCAGCGCGGCATTGCTGCCGGCCCAGCCGAAGATGGGCCCCGCCTCGGCCGTGTGAAAGGCAATGATGCCCACCGCGTAGCCGCCCAGGCCGAAGAACATGGCGTGGCCAAAGCTGACCATGGCGCCGTAGCCGATCACCAGGTCCAGGCTGACCGCCGCCAGCCCGTAGATAAGAAAGCGCGTCACCACGCCAATCAGGAACGGCGAGCCCGAAGCCAGCGCGGCGGCCGGCAGCAGGATCAATACCACCAGGCCGGCCAAGCCCCAGCGGGCGCGATTCGAAAGTGTCTTTGCCATCATCATCCTCGCGCCGGAAACAAGCCGCCCGGCTTGGCGATCAGCACAATCGCCATCAACACATAAATGCTGGCCGACGCCATGCCGGCGGCCAGCGGGTCCGCCGTGGCGGGCGAGAACATCGTGGACAGCAACTGCGGCAGGAAAGCCCGACCCAGGCTGTCGACCATGCCCACCAGCAAAGCGCCCGCCAAGGCGCCGCGCACCGAGCCGACGCCGCCAATCACAATGACCACGAAGGTGGTGATCAAGATGCGTTCGCCCATGCCGATTTCCACCGCCAGCAGCGGCGCGGCCATCACGCCGGCCAGCCCGCACAGCAGCGCGCCCAATCCGAACACCAGCGTGTAGAGCTTGCGGATGTCCACGCCCAGCGCGTCCACCATTTCACGGTCATCCGCGCCGGCGCGGATCAGCATGCCGATGCGCGTGCGGTTCACCAGCCACCACAAGCCCACCGCCACCAAGGCGCCGATGGCGATGAACGACAGGCGGATCAGCGGATACTGAAAGCCCGGCGCCAGCGTCACCGCGCCTTCCAGGAACGACGGAATGCCCACCAGCGGCGGACGCCGGCCAAAGATCAGGCTGACGGCTTCGTTCGAAAACAGCAGCAGGCCGAAGGTGGCCAGCACCTGGTACAGGTGATCGCGCTTGTAAAGCTTGCGTATCACCAGCACTTCGACGGAGATGCCGTACAGCCCCGCCCCCAGCAGCGCCGCCAGCACGCCCGCCAGGAACGAGCCCGTGGTGCCGATGGCATAGGCCGCGCAGTACGCGCCCACCATGTAGAACGAGCCATGCGTCAGGTTGACCACGCCCATGATGCCGAAGATCAGCGTCAGTCCGGCCGCCAGCATGAACAGCATGGCGCCGAACTGCAGGCCGTTAAGCAGTTGTTCGAACAGCAGCGTCATGACGGCATCTTGCAGAATTGGGCGTAGGCGTCCTTGTCGTCAGACACCAGCTTGCGAACCAGATGCGGCGCCAGGCCGCCCGCGCTGTCCTTGTCGATGCGCATCAGGTACAGGTCCTGAATGGGATGCTGATTGGTGTTCATGCTGAAGTTGCCGCGCAAGGACGTGAAGTCGGGCTTGCGCAGCGCCGCGCGGAATTCCGCCGCCTTGGACAGATCGCCACCCGTGGCCTTCAAACCCACGCCGATCAACTGCGCGGTGTCGTAAGCCTGCATCGCGTAGTCGGTGGGCACGCGGCCATAGGCTGCCTTGAAGGCTTTGACGAAGGCCTGCGATTGCGGGTTGTTGAAGTCTTGCGACCAGATGCCCGTGGTGTAGGAACCCAAGGACGCGTCGCCCGTGGCCTGGATCATGCGCGCGTCCATCGAGAAGCTGGGCATCAGCATGGGGATGCTCTTGTTCAAGCCCGCCGCCGCATACTGCTTGACGAAGTTGATGCCGGTGCCGCCCGGATGAAACTGGTAGATGGCTTCAGGCGCCAGCGAGCGCAAGCGCGCCAGTTCCACGGAAAAATCCGACTGGTCGAGCTTGGTGTAGATCTCGGCCACGACCTCGCCCTTGTAGGTGCGCTTGAACCCTTCGATGGCGTCGCGGCCGGCCTGGTAATTGGGGGCCAGCAGCACCACGCGCTTGTAGCCCAGTTCATTGGCCGCCACGCCGCCCGCCGTGTGGAAGGCGTCGTTCTGGTAGGACGCCACAAAATAGTTGGGGTCGCACTTTTCGCCCGCGAAGTTCGACGGGCCAGGATTCAGGCTCACGTAGAACGCGCCCGACTTCACCACGCCGGGCACCACGGCGGCCAGTACGTTGGAGAAGTTCACCCCGGTAAAGAGCTTCACGCCGGATTGCACCAGGCGGTCGGCCGCCTGCTTGGCGTTGGCGGGCTTCAAGCCGTCGTCTTCGATGACCAGTTGCACGGGCACCCCGCCCAGCTTGCCGCCGCCTTCCTTGATGGCCAGGTTGAAGGCATCGCGCTCGTCTTCGCCGATGTAGCCGGCCGGCGTGGACAAGGTGGCGATGAAGCCGATCTTGACGGGCTCGGCGGCGCGCGCGGCGCCCATCACAACGGCCGCGCCCAGCGCGACGGACAACGCGGCGGCCACGCCGCCCAGTTTCTGTTTCTTGATCATGTTTTCCCCTTGAAGACTGCGTTGCCCGCCTGGCGGCAGGCCTGAGCTAAACCGCCACCACCGGATGGCGCAGCGTGCCGATGCCTTCCACACACGCCACCACCACATCACCCGGCCACAACCATTCCTGCGGCTTGCGGCCCGCGCCCACGCCTTCCGGCGTGCCGGTGGCGATGATGTCGCCCGGTTCCAGCGTGATGCCGGCGCTGATGTCCGCAATCAGGAACGGCACTTTGAAGAGCATGTGGCGCGTGTTCGATCCCTGCTTTTTTTCGCCGTTGACGGTGAGCCACAAGTCCAGCACCTGCGGGTCCGGAATTTCGTCGGCGGTGACGATGCACGGGCCGAACGGCGCGTAGGTGTCCTGGCCCTTGGAATAGATCCATTGCCCGGCGCGGCGGCAGTCGCGCGCGCTCATGTCCAGCATGACGCTGTAGCCGAACACGTAGGACAGCGCATCGGCCTCGGCCACGCGCGAGGCACGGCGGCCCATGATCACGGCCAGCTCCACTTCCCAGTCCAACTGCTGCGTGATCTTGGCGTTGTGCTCGATGGCGTCGCCCGGACCGATCACGGTGGTGGGCGGCTTGGAGAAGATCACGGGCTGCTTGGGCAGGTCGGCCGACGTATCCAGCGTGCGGCTGGATTCAGCCACGTGTTCAACGTAGTTCAGGCCGATGCCGAAAATGTTCTTGCGCGGACGCGGAATGGGCGCCAGCAGCTTCACGTTCTCTTGCGGCAGCGCCGTGCCCACGGGCCACTCGCCACGGTAGGCGTCCATCAGGCGGCTGGCCTGCGCCACGGCCACCGGGCCCAGGTCGATGAACGCCAGCATGTCGTCGGGCAGGTCCACGCCGCCGGCACGGCCGAGCAAGGCCAGGTCAATTACATAGCCTTCGGCCAGCGCGCCAAGCCGCGCGGCAGCGGTGGGATGAGCGCGAAAAGTCACCAAGCGCATAGGAACTCCATTGATTCAGGACGGGTTGAGTAGGAAGAGTTAAGTCAGGACGAGTTGAGCCAGGCGCGCGGACCAAGCCCGCGCGGCGGATAAAAATTCGAACAGGGGTGGCGGTGCTAGATCAGCACTTGATGGCCGTCGTTTTCCTTGACCGCTTCTTCGCGGTAGAGCGCCAGCGACCGCATCACGGGCAGGTCGTTGAAACAGAACAGGCAGGCGTCATCGTTGCCGGACAGGTTGGCGTGTTCGTGGATGGCCCAGGACGGCACGCAGAAAATATCGCGTTCGGTCCAGTCATAGCGTTTGCCGTCGATGATGGAAAAGCCGCTGCCCTTGGCCACCTGGTAGATAAAGCTGCCCGTGTGCCGATGGGCCTTGGTGTGTTCGCCCGGGCGCAGCAACTGCATGCTGGCGCCGATGGTCGGCATCACCGGTCCGCCCGTGGCGGGGTTCACGTAGTCAAGCAAGATGCCGTCGTACGGGCTGCCGGCGGTGGTGCGCGCATAACGGCGCAAGGCCTCGTAGGTGGGTTCCCATTCGTACTTGAAGAGCGGCGAATACGGTTTGGTCCAGCCCGACACTTGCGGGCGCAAGGCCGCGTTGCCCCAGGCGGCGCTGGTGTCGTCCACCGGATGGGTCACGGTCTGGTTCAGGTCGGGATGCACGGCGTAGAAGCCCGCTTCCAGCGCATTGACCAGCGGAATGTCCAGGCCGTCCTGCCAGATGCAGGTGGTGCCGTCCGCGGCCACGCCGTGCTCATGCCAGGTGCCGTTGGGCGTCAGCACGAAGTCGTTCGCGCCCAGCGTCATCTTGTGGCCATCCACCACTGTGTAGGCGCCCTGGCCTTCCATGATGAAGCGCAGCGCCGAATGCGAATGCTTGTGGGCCGAGGCCAGTTCGCCGGGCTGCATCACCTGCAAGCCGGAATACAACCAGCCCACGGCCGCGGCCACGTCGCGCCGGCCAGGGTTGTTCAGGTAGATCACGCGGCGGCCCGCTTCCTCGGGCGAGACCAGTTCGGCCGACCGCAGCACATGCGCGCGCAGGTCCTGGTAGCGCCACACCACGGGCACCGACGCCGAGCGCGGCGCCCAGGGTTCAATCTTGTTCGCCACGGTCCACAAGGCGCCGGTTTCCAGGCGCGCCAGCTCCTGGTAATAGGCAATGCGTTCGGGCGAGTCCGCCACATTGGCCCGGCCTGCGGTGTCCTCGCGATAGGCGTCGTACCGGTTCGCTTCCATCCCTTGCCTCTTTTTATAAAATCGTGAAGATTTTCGAAAATAATAGAGGCGAGCGGAATTTCGGGCAATGATTGCCCGCTAGGGGTTTTCCCGCCGCGCAAGAATTAGTTGGTGCGGCGCTTCAAAATACTGTACAAAAACACAGTGCGACGTGATACATTTCGCTCGCCCAAAAAACCTGTCATCCAGGGAGAAACCTGTGTCAGAAGCCGCTCATCTTGTTCAGTACATCGTCGTGCCCTATCGCGCTGCCGCCAACGGCGTGGCCCCCGGGGAAATCCGTCCGGCCAGCAGCGAATTCGGCGCCATCCGAATTGCCAATTCCATGGCCTCCAAATTCGCGGGCGTGGCCGCTTATGAAGTATGGATCGACAAAGAAACCGGCGACATGGAATCGCCGCGCATCCTGACGCAAATCGGCACGGTGCCGTCGCTGGATGATTGAACGCGAATATGCCGCCGCGCGTGTCGAAGCGAATTTAATCCAGGGGGGTTTGATATTCAGGGAGCTTGATGGCCGCATGACTGGATGGCCGCCCTGATGTGTCGATGTTGATGTGTCGACGTTGATCTATATACGCTGATGAATCCCGGGTTTCGAATGTCGAATCCCGGGATTCGATTTTCTAAGCCACGTATCTACATCAGGTAGTGCACGTCACACATTGCGCGTCACGTATTTGCACATCCGCATTTGCACATCCGCATTTGCACGTCATGCCATGATTTGTGGTGCGCCCGACAGGAATCGAACCTGTATCAAGAGCTTCGGAAACTCTCATTCTATCCATTGAACTACGGGCGCAGCGCAAAGAGGCGACATTGTACCTAGTTTTCGATAGCCTGCATGAAGCTGATCAAATCTTCTGTCAATCTCATCGAAAACCCGGTCAGATGCATTGGACGTGCGTCCCTGACACCGTTATATAATCCAGCGTTTGCTTGCAGGCGGATGCCCGACTTGTTCGCCGATTTGTGCAGTTACTGATTTTCTGTTGCCGCCGCCAGGCGCCCCACCCGTTAGCAGGATTTGGTCATGAGCAACGAGCAGGAACACATAGAAGAGCACTCCTCCCCCATCAAGACCCCCAAGCAACTGGTCGTCACGATCGTCCTGTCTTTCGTGATCCCAATCGCCATCATCATCCTCCTGGTGAACATGGTGGTCTCCGGCAACAAGACCGGAGCCGGCTCGGACACGCTGACGCCGGAAGCCGTCACCAAGCGCATCGCCCCGGTCGCGGGGTTTGAACTGGTAGACGCCAACGCCCCCCGAGTCTTCAAGACGGGCGAACAGGTCTTTGCCGCCGTCTGTACGGCCTGTCACACCGCCGGTGTGGCCGGCGCACCCAAGATGGGCGACAACGCGGCCTGGGCGCCGTTCATCAAGGCCGGCTACGACACCATGCTGAACGTGGCCCTGCACGGCAAGGGCGGCATGCCCGCCAAGGGCGGCAACCCCACGCTGTCCGACTACGAAGTCGCGCGCGCCGTGGTCTACATGGCCAACAAGTCCGGCGCCTCGCTGCCCGAACCCGCCGCCCCCGCCGAAGAAGGCGCGAAGAAGGAAGCGGACGCGGCGCCGGCCGTTGCCGCGCCGGCCGTTGCCGCGCCGGCCGCTGCCGCGCCAGCTGCTGGCGCGCCTGCCGCTGGTGCTGCTCCCGCCGCTACTGCCGCTGCTGCCGCTGCTGCTCCCGCCGCTGCTTCTGCACCCGCTGCTGCTGCACCCGCAGCCGCTCCTGCTCCGGCCGCTGCCGCACCCGCCGCCCCGCAACAGGCCGCCGCTGCCGTCAACCCGGCCGGCGAAAAGCTATACAAGAGCGTCTGCTTCGCCTGTCACGCCACCGGCGTGGCCAACGCCCCCAAGTTTGGCGACAAGGCCGCCTGGGCGCCCTACATCAAGACCGGCATGGACGCCATGGTGAAGGTCGCCATGCAAGGCAAGCCGCCCATGCCCCCCAAGGGCGGCGCCGCCAACGCCTCGGAAGAAGACATCCGCGCAGCCGTCCAATACATGGTCGACCACGCCAAGTAGGATGGGTGAAGCGCGACAGGCTTTGTGCTACTGAGATACTGCCCAACGCGCGCAACCCATCAAGCAACCGAGCAAATAAAAAACCCCCTGAGTTTCTTCTTCAGGGGGTTTTTTCTTGCCGGGGTCGGGTGACGCTTGGGGTGCTGCTTGATGGGTTGCGCGCGTTGGCCGGCGGGGTTCTTCTGCCGGGCCTTGCGCGCTTCACCCATCCTACGAGGCTGATGATTTCAGTAGGGACAGGCCCAATTGGACGCGGCGTTGCAGCCAGAGGCTGGGGCGGTAGCGCGGGTCGCCGGTCACGCGCTGCATGCTCTTCAGGATTTCCAGGATGCGGTCGGCGCCCAGCTTGTCGCCCAAGGCCAACGGCCCTACCGGGTAACCCAAACCCAACGTTACGGCTTGGTCGATGTCTTCCGGCGTGGCGATCTGCTGCTGCGCGATGTCGCTGGCAATGTTGACGATCATGGCCACGATGCGCTGGGCAATGAAGCCCGGCGAGTCCTCTATCACCGTGACCGGCACGCCATCGGCGGCCAGCAGCGCGTGCGCGGCGTCGCGCCATTTGGCTTCGGTGGCGGGCGACACCATGATGGTGCGGCGCTTGGCGCCATCGAAGGCATACAGCGTATCCAAACCCACCGTGCGGCCGGCGTTCAAGCCTTGGGCAGACACCGACGTCGACACATCATCACCGAACGGCGTGACGATAATCAACGCGTCGGCGTCGGGCGTCGAACCCGTCACCAACGTGGCGCCCAGCTTTTCGATCAGTGCCGACGCGCGCGCGTAGCCTTCCGCGTGCTTGGGGCTGACCCAGACCTTCAGGCCTTCGGGCAGCGCCGGCACGGGCGGCTCGGCCGGCACTTGCTTCTGGCCGTCGGCGTAGACGTAGAAGCCTTCGCCCGCCTTGCGGCCGATCAGCCCGCCCGCCAGGCGCACGGTCGTGATCGGCGATGGGCGGAAACGCGCTTCGTCGAAGAACTGGCGGTAGATGGATTCCATCACCGGATGCGACACGTCCAGCGCGGTCAGGTCCAGCAGTTCAAAAGGCCCCATGCGGAAGCCGGCCTGCTCGCGCATCACGGCGTCGACTTGCGCAAACGTGGCCACGGCCTCTTGCGCCACGCGCAGGCCTTCGGTATTCATGCCACGACCGGCATGGTTGACGATGAAGCCGGGCATGTCCTTGGCGCGCACGGGCGTGTGGCCCATGCGGCGGGCCAACGCTGCCAATGCATCGCCCACTTCGGGCGCGCTGCGCAGGCCGTCGATCACTTCAACCACCTTCATCAACGCCACCGGGTTGAAGAAGTGATAACCGACCACGCGGCGCGGGTGCTTGCAAGCGGCCGCGATGGCGGTGATGGACAAGGACGACGTGTTCGACGCCAGGATGCAGTCTTCCGACACCACGCCTTCCAGCGCGGCGAACAGGTCACGCTTCACGTCCAGCCGTTCAACGATGGCTTCCACCACCAGTTGGCAGGCCGACATATCGGTCAGCGCGGTGGCGGGCTCCACACGCTCCAAGGCGGCTTGCGCATCGGCGGCGGTCAGCTTGCCCTTTTGCGCCAGCTTGTCCCAGGTCTGACGCAAGGACTCGCGCGCGGCGGCAACCGCATCGGCGCTGGTGTCGTACAAGCGCACGCGCAAGCCGGCTTGCGCCGCAATCTGCGCAATGCCGCGCCCCATGGCCCCGGCGCCCACGACGCCGATGGTTTGAATCTCCGTCATCAACTCTCTCCTGCCTGTATTGGAATGGATGGTGCGCGCCGCGGCATGGCGCGTGGCAAGCGGGGCGGCGCGCGGCCACCCCGCCGCGATCAAGGCTGGCTTTGTGCCAGCGCCTGGATGTCTTCGGCCGACAAGCCCAGTTTTTCCGCCAACACCTGTGCGGTGTGCTCGCCCAACATGGGCGGCGGACGGCGGTATTCAACGGGGCTATCGGAAAACTTCAGCGGGCTGGCGGCCATCGGCACCTTGCCGGCGGCCGGATGCGGCAGTTCGCGCTTCATCTGACGCGCCAGCACGTGCGGGTCTTCGTAAACCTGGTCCAACGTGTTGATGGGGCCGGCCGGCACGCCCACAGCTTCCAACGCGGTCAGCCAGTGGTCGCGCGCGCCGGTGGCCATGCGTTCGGCCAGCAGCGGCACCAGTTCAGTACGGTTCTTCACGCGCTGCGGGTTGGTGGAAAAACGCGGGTCGGCCGACAACTCGGGCAGCCCGATGGCGCCGCAGTAATTGCGGAACTGGCTGTCGTTGCCCACCGCCACGATCAAATGGCCATCGGCCGCGGCGAACACTTGGTACGGCACCAGGTTCTGGTGCGCGTTGCCCGCGCGCTGGGGCGCCACGCCCGAGGTCATGAAGTTCAAGTTCTGGTTGGCCATCATGCTGACCTGGCAGTCCAGCAAGGCCATGTCGATGTGCTGGCCCAAGCCGCTATTGGCGCGCTCAAGCAGCGCGGCCAGGATGCCCACCGTGGAATACATGCCGGTCATCAAGTCAGCCACGGCCACGCCGGCCTTTTGCGGGCCGCCGCCGGGCAGGTCGTCGCGTTCACCGGTGATGCTCATCAGCCCGCCCATGCCCTGGATCATGAAGTCATAGCCGGGGCGGCTGGCGTACGGGCCGGTCTGGCCGAAGCCGGTGATCGAGCAATAGATCAGGCGCGGGTTGATGGCCTTCAGGCTTTCGTAGTCCAGCCCGTATTTCTTCAGGCCGCCCACTTTGAAGTTCTCAACCAGGATGTCGCTTTGCAGCGCCAGTTCGCGCACCAGCTCGGCGCCGCGCGGCGACGCGATATCCAGCGCCACCGACATCTTGTTGCGGTTGGCGGACAGGTAGTAGGCGGCTTCGGTGGTGTCGTTGCCCGCTTCGTCCTTCAGGTAGGGCGGCCCCCAGGCGCGCGTATCGTCGCCCGCGCCGGGCCGTTCGATCTTGATCACCTCGGCGCCAAGGTCGGCCAGGTTCTGGGTGCACCAGGGGCCCGCCAGCACGCGGGTCAGGTCCAGCACGCGGATGCCGGTAAGGGGAGCAGGACGTTGCGACATCTGTAGTCTTTTCGCTAGATGAGAAATGAAAACGTCCGGCTTGCGGCCACGCGCGAAGCCAGACTGGAATTCCGTCATGCCGGCGGCCCGGGCCGCCAGCGCGTCATACCCGGACGCGGACCGTTAGGGTCGCGCCCGGAGCACCATTCGTCAATCCGGATATTAGCTGTTTGGACACTCTGGCCGGATTTCCGCTTGCTGCCGGCTCAGGAATGCGCCTTGATCGTCTCGCGCGCGATCACCAGTTGCTGGATCTGCGAGGTGCCCTCGAAGATGCGGAACAAGCGCACGTCGCGGTAGAAGCGTTCCACGGCGTACTCGGACATATAGCCCGCGCCGCCGTGGATCTGCACGGCGCGGTCGGCCACGCGGCCCACCATTTCGGTCGAATACAGCTTGCAGCAGGCGGCCTGCATGGTGGTGTTCTCGCCGCGGTCGCGCATGCGGGCGGCGTCCAGCACCATGCAGCGGGCGGCATAGAGTTCGGCCTGGCTGTCGGCGATCATTGCCTGGATCAGTTGAAACTCGGCAATCGGCTGGCCGAACTGCTTGCGCTCCAGCGCGTACTTGACCGCGTCAGACAGCAGGCGATCGGCAATCCCCACGCACAGCGCCGAAATGTGCAGCCGGCCCTTGTCCAGCACGCGCATCGACGTCCGGAAGCCGTTGCCCTCTTCCCCGCCCAGCAAGGCGCTGGCGGGCACGCGGCAGTTGTCGAACACCACGTCGCTGGTCAAGGCACCCGCCTGGCCCATCTTCTTGTCGGGCTTGCCGATGATCAGGCCCGGCGTGCCGGCTTCGACCAGGAAACACGAAATGGAATTGGCGCGGCGTTCGGGCGCGGTGCGCGCCATCACCGAGAACAGGCCGGCGATGGGCGCGTTGGTGATGTAGCGCTTGGTGCCGTTCAGCACATAGCCGTCGCCATCGCGCTCGGCGGACAGGCGCAGCGCCATGGCGTCCGAGCCGGCGTCCGGCTCGGTCAAGGCGAACGAGCCGATCAATTCACCGCTGGCCAGCTTGGGCAAGTAGCGCGCGCGCTGCTCGTCGGTGCCGGCCAGCACGATGGCTTGCGAGCCGATGCCGATATTGGTGCCGGCCAGCGAACGGAACGCGGGCGAGGTCTGGCCCAGTTCGAACACCACGCGCACTTCCTCTTCCATCGTCAGGCCCAAGCCGCCGAAGTCGGGCGAGATCGACAAGCCGAACAGGCCCAGCTCGCGCATTTCGTTGACGATGTCCGGCGGCACCTGGCCGCTAGAGGCCAGTTCGTCTTCGGCGGGAATCAGGCGTTCGTGCACAAAGCGGTGCACGGCGTCCAGCAACAGGTTCAGGGTTTCGGTGTCGAGGGCCATGATGAAAGTCTCAGTAAATAAGCAATGCAGTTTCCGGACGGCGGCGCGATCAGGCGCGCATGCCGCCAACCAATAAATCGAAGTAACCGGCGGCGATGGCTTCGGCGCTGTCGCCCTGGCCGGGCTTGTACCAACGCACCATCCAATTCAGCATGGACAGCACGGCGCGGCCGGTAGCAGCCACGTCCAGCGGGCGGAACACGCCCTGCTCCACGCCTTGGGCGATCAGTTCGCGCAGGCGCTTTTCGTAGCCGTCGCGCAGGCGGGCGGCGTCTTCGCGTTCGGGTAGCGCCATGCCGGAATAGCCGATCAGCATGGTGACGAATTCGGCATGGTGCTGTTCAAAGTAGCGGGCGTGACCCACCATGAACGCGCGCAACCGGTCGGCGGCGCCCTGCGCATCGGCCACATCCTGGCCGACGTTTTGCGTCAGCCCGTTCAACACGCCCAGGATGATGGCGTCGTAGATGTCCTGCTTGGTGGTGTAGTAGTGATAGATGGCCGCCTTGGACACCCCGATGGCGGCGGCCAGGTCAGCTACCGAGCTGCCGTCGTAACCGCTTTGCGCGAACAGCTTGGCGGCTTCTTCCAGGATGCGTTCACGCGGGGCTGCCAGCGTGGGGGGCCGGCCAGCGCGGGCGCGTTTCTGAGCGGGAGGGGCGGAGGTCGCCATGACAGCCTTTGCAAGGGCCGCGCCTGAGGCTGCGGGCAGGCCGCGCGGGCCTCCATTGACAGCGGTTCGGCGCATGCCGTTAAATAAAGATTAATTAATTACCGGACGGTCGGTAGGTAATTATAGGCACATCCGCTTTCAGGGCTCAAGGCCCAATTGCGGAACGCCTTTTCTGGACTGACCTGAACACAACGCGACGACGCTATGCCCCACTCTCTTGTGACAGATTTGTATGGCCAGATGTCCCTGCCGGTCATCAGCGCCCCCATGTTCATCGTGTCCAACCCGCAACTGGTGATCGCGCAGTGCACGAGCGGCATCGTGGGTTCGTTCCCCGCACTGAACGCGCGCCCGCAAAGCCTCTTGACCGATTGGCTGGACGAGGTCCAGGCCGGGCTTGCCTCGTACCGCGAAGCGAATCCCGGCGCCGCCGTGGCGCCGTTCGCGGTCAACCAGATCATCCACCAGTCCAACGACCGCCTGGAACAGGACCTGGCCGTGTGCGCCAGCCACCGCGTGCCGCTGATCATCACCAGCCTGCGCGCGCCGGGAGACCTGGTCAAGGGCGTGCACGACTGGGGCGGCAAGGTCTTTCACGACGTCACCACGCTGCGCCACGCCGAGAAAGCGCTGGAAGCGGGCGTGGACGGGCTGATCCTGGTGTGCTCGGGCGCGGGCGGCCATGCGGGCACGCTGAGCCCGTTCGCGCTGCTGTCCGAAGTGCGCCGTTTTTACGACGGCCCGCTGATCCTGTCGGGCGCCATCACGTCCGGCGCGCATGTGCTGGCCGCGCTGGCCATGGGCGCCGACTTTGCCTACATGGGCACGCGCTTCATCGCCAGCCAAGAAGCCAACGCCAGCGAGGGCTATAAGTCCGCCATCGTCGAGGCCAGCGCGTCCGACATTCTGTACACCCCGTTTTTCACGGGCATTCCCGGCAACTATCTGAAGGCGAGCATCACCGCGTCGGGGCTCGACCCGGCCAACCTGCCGCAGCCCGACAGCGGCGCGTCCAACTTCGGATCGACACGCGTCAAGCCGTGGAAAGACATCTGGGGCGCGGGCCAGGGCGTGGGCGGCATCGCCAGCGTGCTGCCCACGCGGGAAATCGTCGACACGCTGCGCCGCGAATACGCCGAGGCCAAGGCGCAACTGGCCGGCAGGTCGTTCGCATGAGCGCGGGCCTGAAAGTCAGCCGGGATGGCGCGGTGCTGACCCTGATCATCGACCGCCAGGACCGCCGCAACGCGCTGGACACGGCCACCTACGCCGCCCTGACCGAACAGATTTCGCTGGCCAGCGCCGACCAGGCCATCTCGGCGGTGATCCTGACCGGTGCGGGTGAACACTTCACGGCCGGCAACGACCTGCGCGACTTTCAAGCTGAGCGCGGAGCGGGTGACAGCGCGGGGCTGACGTTCCTGCGGGCGCTGACCCTGGCCGACGTGCCGGTGATTGCCGCCGTCGAAGGCTATGCGATTGGCATCGGCGTCACGCTGCTACAGCATTGCGACTTTGTCCACATTGGCGAAGGCGCCACGCTGCGCATGCCGTTCGTGGCGCTGGGCCTGTGCCCGGAGGGCGCCTCCAGCCTGTTGATGCCCCGCCTGGCCGGGCGGCGCGCCGCCGAATGGCTGTTGCAGGGCAAGGCGTTTTCCGCCAAGGATGCGCGCGAGGCTGGCTTGGCAACGTCGGTTACGCCAAAAGGCCAAGCGCTGGCCGCGGCCCGGGCCACCGCTGCTGATTTGGCCCGCCAACCGCCCGCCGCGCTGCGCCTGACCAAGGCCATGATGAAGCGGGCGGACCGCCAGGCCATCCAGGAAACGCTGGATTACGAAGCCCAGCAGTTTCGAGCGCGGTTGCAGACCGAGGAAGCGCAGGCTGCGTTCGCGAAGTTTTTTAAGAAATAGTGGGACTGCAGTTCATGGGTTGCGCGCGTTGGGTTTTGGCGTTCTGACGTCGAGTCATTCGCGCTTCACCCATCCTGCGGTTGAGACGTAGGATGGGTGCGGCGCGGCACAACCGACATAAGAACCCGGCCGCCGACCGCGCAAACCCATCAAACAGCCGCCATCAAACAACACCCCTCAAAACGGCGAATCCGGCCGGAAATTCGGCGCCCGGCGTTCGCGCAACGATTGAATCCCCTCTTTCACGTCCGGCCCGCCAAACCCCATGAACTCCAGGGCCAGCGACGTATCGAAGCTCGGCCCCGCCATGCGCAGCCAATTGTTCAGCGAATACTTGGTCCAGCGTATCGCCGTCTGCGAGCCTGCCGCCAGCTTGTTGGCCACCTCGAACGCGCGGGAAATCAGCTCGGCTTCATCCACGCACAATGACACCAGGCCGATCCGCTCCGCCTCTTCGCCGGTCACGGTTTCGCACAGCATCAGGTAGTACTTGGCCTTGGCCATGCCGCACAACAGCGGCCAGACAATCGCGGCATGATCTCCCGCAGTCACGCCCAGGCGGGTGTGGCCATCGATAATGCGCGCGTCGCGCGCCGCGATCGAGATGTCGGCCAGCAAGCCCGCCACCAGCCCCGCCCCCACCGCCGCGCCGTGCATGGCGGACACGATGGGCTTGTTGCAATTGATGATGTTGTAGACCAGGTCGCGGGCTTCCCGCCACACGCGGGTACGCACGTCGAAGTCGTCGGCCATCTGCTGCACCAGTTCCAGGTCGCCGCCGCCCGAAAAGCCCTTGCCTTCGCCCCGGATCACCACCACGCGGGTGTCGGGATCGGTATCGATGTCGCGCCAGATGTCGGCCAACTCGCGGTGCATGCGGTCGTCCGCCGTGGACAGCTTGCCGGGCTGGCCGCCCTTGGCCCCCATGATCACCTCCAGCACCCCGCCGGGATGCCGGCGCAGCTTCAGGGATTCATAGGCTGAATAGTGTTGCAGCGTGATATCAGTCATTGTCTACTCCGCGTTGTCTTTAGCCGCTGCGCGAGCCTTGGGGCCGGCGCGTTTTTGCGCACTATAGTGGATACGCGGGCGCCCGCCCCGCCGCTTTCCCACGGAGCCTCAGCCAATGAACACCCTCGTCACGTCCGTCGGCGCCCCCATCGACCGCGCCAATCTGCCCGCCCTGTTCGCCCCGCGTGGGCAGGACACGCATAAAGGCAGCTTCGGCACCGTCGGCGTGGTGGGCGGTGGCCCGGGGATGACAGGCGCCGCGCTGCTGGCCGCCCGCGCCGCATTGAAGACGGGCGCCGGCAAGGTGCTGGTCGGCTTCGCCCAGGAAGCCGCGCCGCTGGCGTGCGACCCGCTGCAACCCGAACTGATGCTGCGCGACGCCCGCTCGCTGCTGGAGGCGGACTGGGGCGTGACCGCCTGGGTGGCCGGCTGCGGCATCGGCACGGATGCGCTTGCCGCAAACGCGCTGTCGGAATTGTTCGTGCTGCGGCGCGAAGCCCCGCTGGTGCTGGACGCCGACGGCCTGAACCTGCTGGCCACGGGCGACATCCGCCCCAACTGGGGCGCGGGCTCTGTCGTGCTGACCCCCCATCCCGCCGAGGCCGGGCGCCTGCTGGGCGTCAGCGCCGCGCAGATCCAGTCCGACCGCCCCGGCGCCGCCCGGCAATTGGCGCAGCGTTACCACTGCTGGATTGTTCTGAAGGGCGCGGGCACGGTCGTTTGCAGCCCGGCGGGCGACATACGCATCAACACCAGCGGCAACCCGGGCTTGGCCACGGCGGGAACGGGCGATGTGTTGGCCGGGATGCTTGGCTCGTTGTTGGCGCAAAAGCTGCCGGTGGACCAGGCCGTGGCCGGGGCGGTCTGGCTGCACGGGGCCGCGGCCGACGCGCTGGTGGCCCAGGGCATCGGCCCCATCGGCTTGACGGCGGGTGAGCTTGCGGACGCCGCCCGCGCCCTGCGCAACGAGAAATGGGGCAGCTTGGGCAGCTAAGTCCCCGTCAAATAAACATTTTTACAACATACTAGGGTTTTCCCTGAAAAGCCCATTGCTTTCGGACTAGGGTTATCCCTATAATGGTTTTCACCAAGACGAAACGGACTGGAGAAAGACCATGAGCGAACTGACCCTGAATAGCACTGCCCGCCTGACCGACGCGCTGGAGCGCGACCTGCTGCGCGGCGCCCTCGAGAACCAACCCAATTCCCATCCGCTGACCAGCCTGAAGAAGGCCGGCCAAGCCGTGATCGCCGCTGTCGCCAGCGTGTTTGCCTTCATCGACGAAGTGAACGAATCGATGAACAAGGCCCGCGCCGCCAGCTCGCGCTTCTCCGGCTCGCAGTGGTAAAAACAGCCGCGCTGGGCTGAAACCGCGATCGATATTCGCGGTTTCGCCCGGCGCGCTGCCGTTTTCGGCCCGCTTGTCGGAGAAGCAGCCGAAGACAGGCGTTAGGTGTCTTTTTTCGGCACTCTCGCCCGAGCAAGCATCCCCGCTTGTTCCCCCACTTGTTCCCCTCCTCTCGGCGTTTTCCCTAGCGCCAGATTCGCCGTTCTTCATTGACAACGCGCGAAGCCCCTATTGATAATCGGCCCCTTGCCGTCGTGCCTGGCGCCAACCCATCCTAGTTTTCCCGCGGCCGACAATTGGGTCCGGCCGCGGCGGCGGTGGTTTTCGCGCAGGCATGATCCGGTTCGCTATCCCTCCGGAGTTGTCACATGAAGTTGCGCACCACCCTGGCCCTTGTGGCCGCCGCCATTCCCCTGGCAGCCGCTCAAGCCCAGACGCTGAAGATCGGCCTGTCGGCCGAACCCACTTCGGCAGATCCCCACTATCACAAGATGACGCAGAACGATGCGTTCTCCGCGCACGTCTACAGTTCGCTGGTGGGCCGCAGCGCCGACATGAAGCTCACGCCCCAGTTGGCCAAGTCCTGGAAGAACCTTGACGATCTGACCTGGGAATTCAAGCTGCGCGACGACGTCAAGTTCTCGAACGGCAAGCCGTTCACGTCCGAAGACGTGCTGTTCACGATCTGCCGCACGCTGAACAACGAAACCAACGTGTCGCAGTCCTACATGGACATGACCAAGCGCATCGCCGACGTGCAAACGCCCGACGCGCACACCGTCATCATCAAGACCTCCGAACCCTTCCCGCTGATGCCCGCCGAGCTGGCCCGCTCGCTGCCCATCATCTGGAACGGCATCGTGGAACACGGCAAGCTGACATTCGACCCCAAGAAGGGTTGCGGCGTGACCGGCGCCTGGCCCACGGTTGCCGACTTCAACAACGGCAAGGATGCCATCGGCACCGGCCCGTACACCCTGAAGTCCTACGTGAAGGGCACCGGCATCGAACTCGTGCGCAACGAGAACTACTGGGGCGACAAGCCGGCCTGGAAGGAAGTAAAGTTCGTGCCCGTGCCGTCCGCCGGCCCGCGCCTGACCGGCCTGCTGTCGGGTGATTTCGACATGATCGAAAACCCCGCCGCCCGCGATCTGCCCCGCCTGAAGGACAACCCGAAGTTCGGTTTCGTCGCCACGCCGTCCACCCGCCTGGTGTTCTTCCAGCCGGACGTGGCGCGCAACCCGAGCCCGTTCGTCAAGAGCGCCGACGGCAAGAACCCGCTGCAAGACCTGCGTGTGCGCAAGGCCATTTCGATGGCCATCGACCGCAAGACCATCACCGCGCGCATCATGGACGGCATGGCCACCCCGGCCTACCAGTTCATGCCCGACGGCATGTTCGGCGCGCTGCCCAAGGCGCCGGAAATCAAGTACGACCCGGAAGGCGCCAAGAAGCTGCTGGCCGAAGCCGGCTACCCGAACGGCTTTGAATTGACGCTGTCGTCCACCAACGACCGCTACGTCAACGACGGCCAGATCGCCCAGGCCGTGGCCCAGTACCTGGCCCGCGTCGGCATCAAGACCAATGTAGACGCCATGACGGCCTCCATCTATTTCCCCAAGCGCGCCAAGCGCGAATTCAGCTTCTCGCTGGGCGGCTGGCCGGCGGAAACGGGTGAAGCCTCGGCGCTGTTCCAGTTGTGGGTCGCGTCGCTGGATTCGCCCAAGAGCCTGGGCACCAGCAACTACGGCGGCTTCTCCAACGCCGATTTCGACAAGGTCTACAAGGAAGCCATCGTGACGGTTGACGCGCCCAAGCGCGAAAAGCTGTTGCAGGAAGCCACCCAGATCGCCCTGGACAACGTGCCGCTGATTCCGCTGCACTTTGAAAGCAGCATCTGGGCGTTCCGCAAGGGCATCACCTACGAAGGCCGCCGCGACCAATACACGCTGGCGACGTCGGTCACGCCCGAAAAGAAGTAATCTGGTTCGCTTGAACCGTGAGACGGCTGCCTCGTGCAGCCGTTTTCTTTTGCCGGATCCCTATACAATTCCCCCGCTTCATCGGAGTTCCCCATGCCCACGTCCACGCCCGCGGTCCAGCCCCGCCCTTTTCTTCTTGCCTGTCCGGATTTGTCGTCGGAGCGCTTGGGCAATACGGAGACGCCCGGCGTCTGGCATTTTGACTCCGGCGTGCCGGGCAAGCGGGTGATGTTGAGCGCGCTGATCCACGGCAACGAGCTGTGCGGCGCCTGGGCCTTGAAGGAAGCGCTTGCGGCCGGGCTGCGTCCACGCCGGGGCTCGCTGACCCTGGCCTTTTGCAATCTGGCGGCGTTCGACCGCTTCGATTCCACCAATTACGCGCCCGCGCGTTTTGTCGACGAAGACATGAACCGCGTCTGGAGCGACGACAAGCTGACCGTGCCGATCAGCCAGGAACGCCGCCGCGCCGCGCAGCTTCGCCCGTGGGTGGAGCAAGCTGACTGGCTGCTGGACTTCCATTCCATGAGCAATTCCGACGTGCCGCTGCAATTGACCGGCATGGAACAGCGCAATATCGACCTGGCGCTGGCCTTGGGCAACCCCGCCACCATCATCGCAGACGCGGGCCATGCCGCCGGCGTGCGCATGCGCGACTACGGCCGCTTTGGCGAAACGGGTGACAACGGCACGCGCTCGCTGCTGATCGAATGCGGCTTTCACGGCGCCCCCGAAGCACGCGGCGTGGCGGTGGACCAGATGGCGCGCTTCCTGCTGCAAGCCGGCACGGTAGACAGCGACGATATCCCCGACGCCTGGATCGCGCCCGCACAAGCAGCCCAACGCGCGCTGCGCGTCACCCACGCCATCGCCGCAAAAAGCGCGGACTTCCGCTTCGACCAGCCCTGGAAGGGCCTGGAAACCCTGGCGAAGGCGGGCACCGTCATCGGCTGGTCCGAAGGTGAAGCGGTCGTCACGCCTTATGACGACTGCGTGCTGATCATGCCGTCCACCGCCAATCTGCGGCCCGGCGTCACCGTGGTCCGCCTGGCGCAAGCTATCGTTTGATCTTGAAGAACACCCTGGCCATGTCGGCGAAATACGCCAAGTAATTCCGCCAAGTAATTCCGCCAAGTAAACACGCCAAACAAACCCGCCAAGCAAGCACTCGGCGCCAAGCAACCCTGAGCCCACCAAGGAAATCATCACGTGGCCTTGTTCATCCTGCGCAGACTGATACAGAGTCTGTTCGTACTGCTGGCCGTTTCGGTCGTGGTCTTCTTCGCGGTGTATGCCGTGGGCGACCCGATCGAACTGCTGGTCAGCCCCGAAGCCAGCCAGGCAGCTCGCGAGGCGATGATCGCCCGCCTGGGCCTGGACCTGCCGGTTTGGCAGCAATACATCGGGTTCCTGTGGCGCGCGCTGCATGGCGACCTGGGCACGTCCTTCGTGCACGGCATCCCGGCCATTGAACTGATCGTGCAGCGCATCCCCGCCACGTTCGAACTGGTCATCGTGGCCATCATGCTGACCTGTGTGATCGGGATTCCGCTGGGGCTGGTCGCCGGCCTGTACCGCGACGACTACCTGGGACGCGGCATCATGGCGTCGTCGGTGCTGGGCTTTTCGCTGCCGAACTTCTGGCAGGGCATGATGCTGATCCTGCTGTTCGCCGTGTGGCTGGGCTGGCTGCCCGCCACCGGGCGCGGCGACACCGTCACGGTGCTGGGCATCCGCCTGTCCATCCTGACCGCCGACGGCTGGTCGCACCTGATCATGCCGGCCATCAACCTGGCGCTGGCCAACATTGCGCTGGTGCTGCGCCTGACCGCCTCGGGCGTGGTCGAAGCGCGCAGCCAGGACTACGTGAAGTTCGCGCGCGCCAAGGGTGTGAAGCCCGGGCGCATCGTGCGCCGCCACATCCTGCGCAACATCCTGATCCCGGTCGTGACCGTGATCGGCATGGAGTTCGGCACCTTGATCGCCTATTCCACCATCACCGAAACCGTGTTCGCGTGGCCGGGAATGGGCAAGCTGCTGATCGACAGCGTCTACCAGTTGGACCGCCCCGTGGTGGTCGCCTACGTGATGCTGGTCACCCTGATCTTCGTGGTCATCAACCTGGTTGTGGACATTCTGTACGCCGCGCTCGACCCGCGCGTGCAGCTCGTGGCCCCCGCTCAATAATCCGCCATGGCTAACATTCCCAATTCCGGCCGCACTCGCACCGTCCAGCCTTTGGCCGAGACCCCGCAGCGCGCCTCCATCCTGAAGAAACTTCGTGCGCGCCCCACGGTGCGCGGCTCCGTGATCGCGCTGGCCATCCTGATCATCCTGGTGGTCTTCGCGCCCTACTTCGCGCCGCAAAACCCCTACGACCTGGCCAACCTGTCGCTGCTGGACGGCCGCCTGGCGCCGCGCCAGGCGCTGATGGACGGCAGCATCGCCTGGCTGGGCACCGACGACCAAGGGCGCGACATGCTCAGCGCCATCCTGTATGGCTTGCGCATCAGCCTGATGGTGGGCCTGTCGGCCGTGGTGCTGGCTACCGCCATCGGTGGCGCCATCGGCCTGATCGCCGCCTACATCGGCGGCCTGGTCGACACGGTGCTGATGCGCATCGTCGACTTCATCCTGGGTTTCCCGACCATCCTGGTGGCGCTGGTGCTGCTGGTGGTGCTGGGGCGCGGCGTGGACAAGGTCATCCTGGCGCTGGTGCTGGTGCAGTGGGGCCACTACGCCCGCATCATGCGCAGCCGCGCGCTGCAAGAGCGCCGCAAGGAATACGTGGAAGCCGCCGCCAATCTGGGCTTTCCGGCCTGGCGCATCATGGTGTTCCACCTGCTGCCCAACTGCCTGGGCCCCGTCATGGTGTTCGCCACCATCCAGATCGCCACCGCCATCGCGCTGGAAGCGACGCTGTCGTTCCTGGGCGTGGGCGTGCCGATCACCGAGCCGTCGCTGGGCTTGTTGATTTCCAACGGCTTCCAATACCTGCTGTCGGGCGATTACTGGATCAGTCTGTTCCCCGGCATTGCGCTGCTGGTGCTGATTCTTTCCATCAACATCGTGGGCGACCGCCTGCGTGAAAGCCTGGATCCCAAACGATGACGCCCACCCCGAAGCGCGATGCGCTTCCCCCTCAAGGGGGCATGCCGGCGGACCGGCAAAGCCGGCTCCGCGGCATCCCGATGGCGCGACTCCCGTGGCATACGCTGCGGGTAGCCTGTGGCGCAATGGACTACTGAAATGAGCGATATCCTTCTTGATGTGCGCGGACTGCGCACTGCATTCCATACCGAAGCCGGCGCGTATCTGGCTGTCGACGGTGTCGACCTTACCGTGCGCCGTGGCGAAATCGTGGGCCTGGTGGGCGAATCGGGCTCCGGCAAATCCGTGACCGGCTTCTCACTGCTGGGCCTGATCGATCCGCCCGGGGAAGTCGTCGACGGCGAAGTGAAGTTCAAGGGCACCGACCTGCGCAACCTCACGGAAGAGCAGATGCGCCAGTTGCGCGGCAACCGCATCGCCATGATCTTCCAGGATCCGCTGATGACGCTGAACCCGGTGCTGCGCATCGGCGAGCAGATGATGGAAGCCATCCTCACGCACGAAAACGTGTCCCGGGCGCAAGCCGAGGAACGCTGCCGCGAAGCGCTGGAGATGGTGGGTATTCCGTCGCCCGAAAAGCGCTTGAAGAGCTACCCGCATGAGTTCTCCGGCGGCATGCGCCAGCGCGTGGCGATCGCCATCGCCATGCTGAACAAGCCCGACCTGATCATCTGCGACGAGCCCACGACCGCGCTGGACGTCACCATCCAGGGCCAGATTCTCTACCGCATGCAAGAGATCTGCCGCGAGCACAACACCGCGCTTATCTGGATCACCCACGACCTGGGCGTGGTGGCCGAACTGGCCGACCGCGTGGCCGTCATGTACGCCGGCCGCATCGTGGAAAGCGGCCCGGTTGAACAGGTGCTGGAATCGCCGCGCCACCCCTATACCCGGGGCCTGTTGGATTCGATGCCCGGCGCCACCCAGCCCGGCGCGCGCCTGCACCAGATCAACGGCATGGCACCCAGCCTGGCGGGCCGCCCGTCGGGCTGTGCGTTCCGGCCGCGCTGCCCCAAGGCGATTACGCGCTGCACCGAACAAGCCCCCTCCGTTACCACCGAAGGTCCGCGCAGCTACCGCTGTTACGTGCCGATAGCCCGCGAGGCACAGCAAGCATGAGCCAAGCCGATACTCCCGTCATCGAGCTCAAGAACGTCCACAAGCGATTCGAACAGCGCCCCGACCTGGCCCAGCGCATCCTGGCCCTGACCGGCCGCCCGCTGGACCGCCGCACGGTGTATGCCGTGAACGGCGTGGACCTGTCCATCAAGCGCGGCGAAGTCGTCGGGCTGGTGGGTGAGTCGGGTTGCGGCAAGTCCACCCTGGGCCGCGTCGTGGCCGGCCTGCACCGCCAGACCGAAGGCGAGCTGCTGTACCAAGGCCGCGACGCGGTGCGCCTGCGCGGCGCCGACAAGCTGGCCTATACGCTGGGCGTGCAGATGATCTTCCAGGACCCGCAAGCGTCCTTGAACCCGCGCCAACGCCTGCGACAGATCCTGGGCGAATCGCTCAAGGTCCACAAGCTGGCGCCGCCCGCCGAGATCCCCGCGCGTATCGACCAGGCCTTGAAGGAAGTGGGCCTGGACGCCGAATACCGCGACCGCTTTCCGCATCAGATTTCCGGCGGCCAGCGCCAGCGCATCGGCATCGCCCGCGCACTGATGGTGGCGCCCAAGTTCCTGGTTTGCGACGAACCGGTGGCCGCGCTGGACGTGTCCATCCAGGCGCAGGTGATCAACCTGTTCATGGACCTGCGCGAACAGCACGGCTTTACGTATCTCTTCATCAGCCACGACCTGGGCGTGGTCAAGCACATCTCGGACCGCGTCGCGATCATGTATCTGGGCAAGATCGTGGAAATCTCCACGTCGGCCGAGATCTTCGCGCGCGCCAACCACCCGTACACTCAGGCCTTGATGGCCGAGGTGCCGGACGTGGCCCGCCGTGGTCGCAAGTTCACGCCGATCAAGGGCGAAATCCCGTCGCCGCTGAATCCGCCCCCGGGCTGCACCTTCAACCCCCGTTGCCCCCACGCCATGCCGCGATGCCGCGAGCAGGCGCCGGCCCTGAAAGAAATCTCGGCGGGCCACTGGTCGGCCTGTCACCTGAACGAAGCGAGCGCCTGATGAAACCCTCCGACATGTCCAACGTGGACCGCATCGCCATCGAAATGGGCCATGCGGGCCGCAACACCATCCAGTACATCGACGAAGATCGCAATTCGGATCGTCCGTTCAAGCTGCAAACGTACCGCCCGTACGGCTACACGCCCGACCGCCCGGTCGTCATCGTGCAGCACGGCGTGCTGCGCAACGGCGACGAATATCGCGACTTCTGGGTCGAAGCCGCCGACAAGCACAAGCTGCTGATCGTGGCGCTGACGTTCTCCAACGAGATCTGGCCCGGCGTGGAAAGCTACAACAACGGCCGCGTGTTCTCGGCCGGCGGCAACCCGCGTCACATCGACGGCTGGACGTATGCGCTGGTGGGCAACGTCATCAAGGACATGATGGACGGTGAAATCACCGACGGCCAGAACGTCTACCTGTTCGGCCACTCGGCGGGCGGCCAGTTCGTGCACCGCCTGATGAGCAGCCAATCGCACGCGCCGTTCAAGGCCGTGGCGGCGGGCAACCCCGGCTGGTACACGCTGCCCACGTTTGACTACCCGTTCCCCGAAGGCATGGACGGCGTGGGCCTGACCGAAGAGCATCTGGTGAAGCTGCTGGCCTATCCCATGACGATCCTGGCGGGCGATCAGGACATCGCCACCGACGACCCGAACTTGCCGGCCGAACCGGCCGCCATGCGCCAAGGCCCGCACCGCTTCGCGCGCGCCCAGAACTACTACGACTTCGGCAAGCAAGAGGCCGAACGCCGTGGCGTGCCGTTCGGCTGGACGCTGCAAGTGGTGCCCGGCATCGGCCACGATGGCCGCGCCATGTCGGCCGTTTGCGCCAGCCTGTGGTTTGACGGCAAGATGCCCGACGACGCCGAACTGGCCCGCCTGGCCGGCCAGCAGGTCGCCTGATCGATCCTTCCTTTTTCATTGCTGAACATCGAACCCGCCATGTCCAACACTCAAAGCACTGAACAGATCGTCGCTGGCATCCAGAGCTGGCTGCAATGCGAATCGCCATCGAACTTTCCCGAAGGCATCGCCGCCATGGCGCGCATCATCGCCGACTACGCGGCCGCCGCGGGCTTGACGGTGGAACTGTCGTCGCTGGGCCCCACCACGGGTCCGCTGCTGTACGCCACCAACCGCGCGCCCGGCGACACCCGCCCCGGCATCCTGATCCTGGCGCACATGGATACGGTGCATCCGGTGGGCACGCTGCTTGAGAACCCGGTGCGCATTGATGGCGACCGCCTCTACGGCCCGGGCAGTTATGACATGAAGGCGGGCATCTACCTGGCGCTGACGGCGCTGGCCGGCGTGGCGCGTCCCGGCGCGACGCAACTGCCGGTGGACTTCCTGGTGGTGCCGGATGAAGAAACGGGCAGCCATGCGTCCCGCGTGCACATCGAACGCTTCGCCGCCAACGCCAAGTACGCGCTGGTCTGCGAACCGGCCCGCCCGAACGGCGGCAAGTGTGTGACGGCGCGCAAGGGCACGGGCATGCTCAACCTGAACGTAAAGGGCCGCCCGGCGCACGCCGGCATGCAGCACGAAAAGGGCCGCAGCGCGATCCGCGAAATGGCGCACCAGGTACTGGCGCTGGAAGCGATGACCGACTACGACCGGGGCATCACGGTCAGCGTGGGCACGATTGCGGGCGGCACGGTCACGAATACGGTGCCGGCGCTGTGTCGCTGCGTGGTGGACTTCCGCGTGCCGGACATGGGCGCCGCCGAAGACGTGCTGCGCCGCATGCGTGAATTGTGCGCGGTGGGGCCGGACGTGGAACTGGATATCAACGTTGAACTGAACCGCCCGCCGATGGTGAAGACGGACGCGGCGGCGGCGTTGCTGGCGTTGGTGCAAGGCTACGCGGATCGGGCGGGCTTCCTGCTGGAAGACGCGCCGATGACGGGCGGCGGCAGCGACGCGAACTTCACGTCGGCGATGGGGATACCTACGCTGGATGGGTTGGGCGCTGATGGGGACGGGGCGCATACCTTGAATGAGTATGTGCTGGTGTCGACGCTGGAACAGCGGCTGAAGTTCTGGGAATTGCTGTTGAAGGAATTGGCGTAGGGGGTGATGGGTTGCGCGCGATTTACGGCGGCGTTCTATTGAACGGCGGTTCGCGCTTCACCCATCCTACGTTTGCCCCGCATCGTAGGATGGGTGTAGCGCGCGGGGTCGATGGCAATGGCGCCGGTGGCCCATCGCGCGTAACCCATCTTGCGGCGGTCACGGGTTCATCCACGGGCGGCTGATGGGTTGCGCGCGATTTACGGTGGTGTTCTTTTGAACGGTATCGCGCGCTTCACCCATCCTACGTTGAATTTTTCTATTTTTTTTTATCGCAAATTATCATGTCTGCCGCTTCCTCCAGCGCCATCGCCTACGGCTTGGCTACGCTTGCCGCCGATGGCTCCGTGCTTGACACCTGGTATCCGCGCCCGTCGCTGGCCGAGCGTACGCCCGCTTCCGGCACGCGTCACCTTACGCCTGAAGAAGCCCGCGCGGCGTTGGGCGAACATGTGCCCACGGCCTTGATCCGCGACACGCGGCGCAAGGTGGATATCGTTGCCGTGCGCACCGCCATTGCTTCGCTGGATGAACCGCCTGCCGATGCGCATGACGCCTATCTTCGGCTGCATCTGCTCAGCCATCGCCTGATCCGCCCTCACGATGCAAACCTGGATGGCTTGTTCGGCGTGCTGACCAACGTGGCGTGGACGTCCGTGGGGCCTTGCGCGGTGGATCAGGTGGATGCCTTGCGCTGGCAATTGCGCGCCACGGGGCAAACGCTGGAAATACGAGGCGTGGACAAGATTCCCCGCATGACCGACTACGTAGTGCCCAGCGGCGTGCGCATTGCCGATACGGCGCGCGTACGGCTGGGTGCGCACTTGTCAGCGGGCACGACCGTGCTGCATGAAGGGTTCTGCAACTTCAACGCCGGCACGCTGGGCGCCTCGATGGTCGAAGGCCGCATTAGCGCGGGCGTCATCGTGGACGACGGCAGCGATATCGGCGGCGGCGCGTCCATCATGGGCACCATGTCGGGCGGCGGCAAGCAGGTGGTATCGATCGGCAAACGCTGCCTGCTGGGCGCGAACTCAGGCGTCGGCATCTCGCTGGGCGACGACTGCGTGGTGGAAGCCGGCTGCTACATCACCGCCGGCACTCGGGTGCTAACGCCGGAAGGCACGGTCGTGAAAGCGGCGTCGCTGGCGGGTCGGCACGGGCTGCTGTTCCGTCGAAATTCGCAGACGGGGGCTGTGGAAACGCTGATCCGCACCGCCGCCTGGGGCACGCTGAATCCCGCGCTGCACGCGGGGCATTGATCCGCGCGTCAAGACGGTAAGGACAACAGCAACCTCAGCGGCAGCAGCATCAGCAACTGCGCCAGTGATGGCGTCACCGTCAACAGCAGCGCCAGCAACTGCGCCAGCGATAGCGTCACCGTCAACAGCAGCGCCAGCAACAGCATCAACGTCATCGGCAAAGCGACACAACAACAAACGCCAAACCCCATGCAAAAGGGCCGCTCGTAATGCTCGGGGCGGCCCTTCGTCTTTACGTATCAAGCGAGCCCGTTACGCTGCTTGCGGGACGACTCCCGTCAGGCGTATTCCGCCGTTTGACCCAACTGGTCATAGACCAGGTTCACCAGCAGATCCGAGCTGAGAATGCGCGTCGCCACGCATGAAAACACGGTCTTGCCGTTGTCGTCTTGCAGGGTGATCGTCTCGGTCCAGTCGTTCAGGTCGATGCGCTGCAACGATTCATAGGGCCAGGTGGCGCCGTCAATATGCAGGCCTTCGGCCGACAGGGCCAATTCCTGCGTGTCAAAGCCGGGAAAATCACCGGACTTGATCGTCCGGAATGCCACGCGCTTGCCGTCGGCCATCAACGCTTCCAGCACGGGCAGGCGCTGCGCGACGTAGCGCGAGCGGAATGCATCCAGGAGCTGGGCGAAGTTGCTGACGTCGCCGGACACCACGGTCCAGTCTTGCGTCGTGCTGGTACGGTAGGCAAATTGGTTAATCGGGCCTGCCGTTGCGCCCGCTTCGGCGGGGAACAGGCAAAGGTCCAGTACATCCGCGAAGGCGGTGTAGCTGCGGGTGTCGCCTTGTTGGCGGACCACGCCCTTGTCATGCAATTCAAAGCGAACCGGGGCGTTCCCCGTGTGCGTAAACACCGCCAATGCGTCTGAGACCTGCGGGGTTTTGCTATCTGTCATGCAACTTCCTTATTGAGTTGGGGTGCTTTCGCGGCCCAGGACGTCGCAAAGTCACTGCGACACGCATTCTCCCTTATATGAGCGATACGTGCTTGATGACCCCTACTTATCGGCCATTTTCGACGATATTTGGCCGGATTTTGCCCAAAACCGCGCGTCAAGGGCCCGGCGCGATCGGTACGAAGGGGTAATGCCTCACATCGCCGCCCCCGGCGATGATGGCGGTGGCTTCGGGCACTTCTTCCCAGACGCCGGGCATTTCGCTCAAGGGCTCGGACAGCAGCAGAAAGGCGTTTTCGTCCAGCGCGGCGATCTGCGGGTCCTGCGGATACAACTCGCGCAAATGGCGCACGCAGGTGTTGTGGAACAGCGTGCGCGACTCTGCCTCGCTGGAATAACGCACCGCAATCAGCCTTTCGCCGTCCAGCGCGCACACCGTCATGTTGATGGGATGCGTCACGCCATGGCGGCGACCCGTCTCTTCCACCGCGCCCACCATGCGGGCCAGCGCGGGAATCGGGTCTTCCTCCAGCCCGAAAGTGAGGGCCAGCAGGAACATCACCTCGGAATCGGTGGACCCTTCCAGCGACCCGAAATAGGCCGGCGCAATCATCAGCATCAGGTCGCGGCGCAGCAGGGGGTAGTCGCGGATCACCCCGTTATGCACGAACAGCCACTGGCCGTGGCGAAACGGATGGCAGTTGGTTTCTTGCGCGGGCGTGTCGGTGGCCGCGCGGATATGCGCCACGAACAGCGGCGCGTGGATGGCGCGCGCCGCCTCGCGCAGGTTGCGATCGTTCCAGGCGGGGTGCACGCTGCGGTAGCGGAACGGCGGTTCGATGTGGCTATTCGCGGGCCGACTGTACCAACCCAGGCCAAAGCCATCGCCATTGGTCGTGGTGGCGCCCAGGCGCGCATGCAGGCTCTGGTCGATAAGCGAGTGCTTGGCCTTGAACAGCACGCTTTCCATCTGTAGGGGACTTCCGGTGTAAGCCAGCCAACGACACATGATGCGCTCCTTCAAGATGGACTTGCCCAGTGTAGGAGCCCGCCGCAATTTTCTACAAGCCCGCAAGCACGCGCCCCGGCATAGTGACGGCTTTCCCGTATCAGCCGAAGCCAACCGTGAACACGCCCCTATCCGTCCCCGCCCCCAATATGGGCTTTTCCAGCGACAACATCGCGGGCGCCAGCCCCGAAATAGTGGAAGCGCTGCTGCGCGCCAGCGCCGGCCAGGCCCAGCCGTATGGCGCCGACGACAGCACCCTGAATGTGCAGCGCCGGCTTGCCGATCTGTTCGAGCACGAGGTCGACGTGCTGCTGGTGCCCACCGGCACGGCCGCCAATTCGCTAAGCCTGGCCGCGCTGACGCCGCCCTGGGGCGCCGTGCTGTGCCATGCGCAAAGCCATATCGCCAACGATGAGTGCGGCGCGCCGGAGTTCTACACCCATGGCGCCCGCCTGATGCTGCTGGGCGGGGCCGACGCCAAGATCGACCCAGTTGAATTGGCGGAGCAGGCGCGGCGCAAGGTGGGTGACGTGCATTCCGTGCAGCCGTCCTGCGTCAGCATCACGCAGGCCACGGAAACCGGCAGCGTCTACACCCTGGATGAAATCCAGGCCATCAGCAGCGTCTGCCGCGACGCGGGCCTGCCCTTGCATATGGACGGCGCGCGCTTTGCCAACGCGCTGGTCAGCCTGGACTGCACGCCGGCGGAAATGACGTGGAAGGCGGGCGTGGAGATCTTGTCGTTCGGCGCCACCAAGAACGGCGTGCTGGGCGCCGAGGCCATCGTCATGTTCAAGCCCGAGCGTGCGCGCGACCTGGCATTCCGGCGCAAGCGCGGCGGCCATCTGTTGTCAAAGATGCGCTTGCTGTCCGCACAAATGGAAGCGTATCTGGACGACGGCCTGTGGCTGCGCAACGCGCGCCAGGCCAACGCCATGGCCGCCCGATTGGCGGCGGGCATGCAAGGCCTGCCCGGCGTGACGCTGCAAGGCAAGGCCGATGCCAACATCCTGTTCTGCCAATTGCCCACCGCTGCCATCGACGGCCTGCTGGCCGACGGCTTCCGTTTCTATCACGACCGCTGGGGCCCGGGCATCGTGCGTCTGGTGACGTCCTTTGCCACCACGGAACAAGACGTCGACCACTTCCTGTCGGCGCTGCGCGCGCGGGTGAGCTGAACCAGCCGTGTGACGCCCGCGGCTTCGCCTACGCTGCGGGTTGATAAGCCGAAGGCGGTGCGCCATAGGCGGCGCGGAAGGCGCGGTTGAAATGGCTTTGATCATAGAAACCCACTTCCGCCGCCACCTCGGCCACCGACATGCGCGCGGTGGCCAGCACCGCGCAGGCCCGCTCCAGCCGCAGCCGCACCAGCCAGGCGTGGGGTGTCAAACCGGCCGTGTGCGTAAAGCGCCGCAGGAATTGAAACCGGCTGATTCCGCACAACCGCGCCAGGTCGTCCAGCGCGATCTTCTCGCTCAGATGCGCATGGCAATAATCCCGCACGGCAAGCCGGTGCGCCACCGACAAGCCGCCCTTGACCACTTGCGGCGTCACCGTGCGCGTGCGCAGGAACAGGTCGGCCATCAAGGCCAGTGATTGCGACTGCCGCGCCAACGGCTCGTCCGGCGCGCGCGACATCCACACATTGTGCAAGGCCATGAAGCGCTGCGCCAGCGGGGCGTCTTGCAGCAGCGTGCCGAAGAAGTGCTCGCGGGGCGCGGCGTCCGACACGTCTTCGATCCAGGCGCGCATCAGCGCCGCTGAAATCCGGAACGTCTTCAGCACATAGGCCGAGCCATGGTCGTCCGCTCCCATGCCGTCATGGATTTCGCCGGGCGGCATCAGCGCAATGCCGCCCGGCCCCAGCAGAATGCTCTGCCCGCGAAAATGCTGGCGTTGCACGCCCTGCGTCACCAGGCCGATGTGATAGTCCTCGTGATAGTGGCGGTCAAACTGGAATTCGCTAAGACGCGCCTGCCCCAGCACCAGCCCCGGCGTGCCGGGCACGGGCAGATAGCGGACGTCGTCTTTCATGGCACGGGCCGCCCGCTACTTCTTCAGCAGCGCTTTCAACATGGCCATGCGCTCCTTGGGGTTCATGGCGGCGGTGGCTTCGTCTTCCTGCACGCGCACATCTCCCAGCCCCATCTCTTCGATGAAGCGCGACGGCTCGCGCACCAGGTCTTCGCGCGCGCGGCGGCGGCGCTTGCACCAGCTCAGGTTCAGGCTGCGCTGCGCGCGGGTGATGCCCACGTACATCAGGCGGCGTTCTTCCTGAATGCGCGTGGCCAGGTTCTCTGCCGCGCGCGCGGGGTCGCCCACTTCATCGTCCTTGCCCAGGTGCGGCAGCAGGCCTTCTTCAACGCCCGCCAGGTACACGTGCGGATACTCCAGGCCCTTGGACGCATGCAGGGTCGACATCTTCACCGCATCGGGCTCGTCTTCCTCGCCGCGCTCCAGCATCGTGACCAGCGCCACGTGCTGCACCAGGTCGAAGAGCGTCATGTTGTCTTCTTCGGCCTTGCGCTTGAGCCAGCCGGTCAGCTCCAGCACGTTCTGCCAGCGCGTTTGCGCGGGGCGTTCCTCGAACAGTTCAAACAGATGGCGTTCGTACTGAATGGCTTCCACCAGGTCGTCAAGGATGACGCCGGCGGGTTCGGCCGGCGCGGCGTCCTTGCCCGTGGCGCCGCGTCCGGCGCGCCACTGCATCCGGCGGATGAATTCGGCAAAGGTGCGCAAGGGCTCCAACTGGCGCGGCGCCAGCAGGCTTTCCAGGCCGGTTTCGGCCACGGCGGCCAGCAGCGACGTTTCGCGCGTGGCCGCGTATTGGCCCAGCACCTGCAACGTGGCCTGGCCGATACCGCGCTTGGGCGTGGTGGCCGCGCGGATGAACGCGGGGTCGTCATCGTCGTTGGCCAACAAGCGCAGGTACGACAAGATGTCGCGCACTTCCGCCTTGTCGAAAAAGCTTTGCCCGCCCGAGATCGTGTACGGAATCTTCAGGTTGCGCAGCGCCTGTTCCAGAATGCGCGACTGGTGATTGCTGCGGTACAGGATGGCGAAATCCTTCCACTGCGCCTGCCGCTCGAAGCGCGAGGCCGACACCTTCATGGCGATGGATTCGGCTTCCTGCTCTTCGCCATCCATGGCGGACACCAGGATGGGCTCGCCCACGCCCAGGTCGGACCACAGCTTCTTGTCGAACAGCTTGGGGTTCTTTTCAATGACCGCGTTGGCGGCGGCCAGAATGCGCTGCACCGAACGGTAGTTCTGTTCCAGCTTGATGAGCTTGATGTTGGGGTAGTCGGTGGTCAGCTTGGCCAGGTTTTCGATGGTGGCGCCGCGCCAGGCATAGATGGCCTGGTCGTCGTCGCCCACCGCCGTGAACATGGCCCGCGAACCCGTCAGCAACTGCACCAGCCGGTACTGGCATACGTTGGTGTCCTGGTATTCGTCCACCAGCAGATAGCGGACGCGGTTTTGCCAGCGCGTGCGCACCTCTTCGTTGCTGGACAGCAGCAGCGCGGGAATACGGATCAGGTCATCGAAGTCCACCGCCTGATAGGCCGCCAGCGTGGCGGCATAGCTGCGGTAGATGTGGGCGGCTTCCACGTCGCCGGGCGTGACGGCTTCGCGCGCGGCGTCGTCCGGCTCCATCAGCCCGTTTTTCCACAGCGAAATAATGCCCTGCACGTGCCGCAGCCGCGCCTTGTCGGTGGTGGCCAGCAGTTCCTGGATGATGGACATGGCATCATCGGCATCCAGGATGGAAAACGTGGGCTTGAGCCCGGCGTTGCGCGCTTCCTCGCGCAGCATCTTCACGCCCAACGAGTGGAACGTGCTGATGATCAGGCCCTTGGACAGCTTGCGATCCACCAGCGTCTTCACGCGCTCGTCCATCTCGCGCGCGGCCTTGTTGGTGAAGGTCAAGGCCACCACGTTGCGGCCCATGTAGCCGCATTCACGCAGCAGGTACGCAATTTTCTGCGTGATCACGCGCGTCTTGCCGCTGCCGGCGCCGGCCAGCACCAGACAGGGGCCGTCCAGGTACAGCACCGCCTCGCGTTGGGCGGGGTTCATCCCTTGGGCAATGGCTTCGTTGGCGGACATGTTGGACCTTAAGCTAGATTTCAAGCGGATCGACTTCCAACTGCCAGCGCACCCGCGCCTCGTTGGCGATATACGGCAAGTGGTGCGACCACGACGTCAGAAAGGCCTGCAAGGCCGGCCGGCTGCTGCTTTCCACCAGCAGTTGGGCACGCTCGATATTGGCCACCCGCACCACCCGCAGCGGCACCGGGTCGTACAGCATGATGGCGTCCAGGCCGGGGAAGTCGGCGGCCCATTCGCCTTCGGGCAGCACGCGCGCGCGCTCCAGGAAGGCTTGCGCCACCTTCAGTTCGCGCGCTTCGGCCGTCAGCAGGGCTTGATAGACGAAGGGCGGCAAGCCGGTGCTTTCGCGTTCATGCAGGGCATGGCGCGCAAAGCCCGCGTAGTCATGGCGCAGCAAGGCCTGATACACCGGCTGCTCCGGGTAGCCGGTCTGGATAAGCACCTCGCCATTGCCCTGGTGGCGGCCGGCACGGCCCGCCACCTGCATCAGCTGAGCAAACAGGCGCTCGGGCGCGCGGAAGTCGTGCGCGAACAGCATCGAATCGGAATTCAGCACGCCCACCAGGCCCAGCCGCGCAAAATCATGCCCCTTGGCCACCATCTGCGTGCCGACCAGGATGTCGACCTCGCCCGCGTGCACGGAGGCGAACAGCGCTTCGGCACTGCCCTTCTTGCGCGTGCTGTCGGCGTCGATGCGCAGGATGCGCGCGCCTGGGAACAGCTCGGCCAGATGCTCTTCGATGCGCTGGGTGCCACGGCCCATGGGCGCCAGGTCCTGGTCGCCGCATTCCGGGCACGCACGCGGCACCGGCGCCTGGTAGCCGCAGTGGTGGCACTGAAGCCGATGGCCGCGCCCATCCGTGCGATGCAGCACGGTAAACGCGGTGCAGCGCGGGCAGTTGCTGACCCAGGCGCAGGACTGGCAATGCAGCACTGGGGAATAGCCGCGCCGGTTCAGGAAGATCAGCGACTGCTCTTTGCGTTCCAGTCGCTGGCCGATGGCCTCCAGCAAATGCGGCGACATGCCGTGCTTCATCTGCAGGCGGCGCGTGTCCACCAGGCGCATCGACGGCAGCGTGCTGGAGCGCGCCCGGCCCGGCAGCGTCAAGCGCAGATAGCGGCCGCGCTCGGCGTGCTGCCAGGTTTCCAGGGACGGCGTGGCCGACCCCAGGACCACGGGAATATCCAGATCATGCGCACGCCACACGGCCAGGTCACGCGCCGAATAGCGCAGGCCGTCCTGCTGCTTGTAGGAAGCGTCGTGCTCTTCGTCCACCACGATCAAGCCCAGCTTGCTCAGGGGCGCAAAGATCGACATCCGTGTGCCCAGCACCATGCGCGCTTCGCCGCGCTGAGCGCGGGCCCAGGCTTGCAGCCGTTCACCGTCGGACAAGCCGCTGTGCATGACGGCCAGGCCATCCGGCCCCACCAGGGCTTCCAGGCGCGCGCGCAGCGCGGCTTCCAACTGCGGCGTCAGGTTGATCTCGGGCACCATCAGCAGCACTTGCCGCCCCTGCCCCAGCACTTTTTCGGCCGCCCGCAGGTAGACCTCGGTCTTGCCGCTGCCCGTTACGCCATGCAGAAGCACCGGCTTAAAGCTGGTCAATGCCCCAATGGTGTCCACGGCGGCGCGCTGCGCGTCGTTAAGTTCCGGCGGCTGATCCGCCTTGGCCGGCGCACGCACCGGCTTGCGCTTGCGGTTGTCCAGGCGCGCCACCGGGCCGCCCGCCGAGCGCTTGCCTTGATACGCGGTAGGCTTGCGCAGTGGCGGCGGCAAGGTCGGCAACATCACTTCGCCCAAAGGCCGCTGATAGTAGTCCGCCGCAAAGCGCGCCATGCGCAGCCAGTCTTCATCAAAGGGGGGCAGGTCATCCAGCACCTGCTCGATCGGCCGGATCTGCTTGGGGTCGTATGACGGCTCCGCCGGGTTCTCCACCACCACGCCAACCATCTTGCGCCGCCCGAACGGGACGATCACCCGCAAGCCCACCGCAACCGGCGCATCGCTGCGGTAGTCGAAGGGGCCGGGCAAGGGGACGTCCAGCGCCACGCGCACCCAGCAGACGGCTTCGGAAGTCGTTCCTGGCAGCGGTTCAGACATGGATGCTTGGACGGGTCATGGAAAAAGGATTAATCCGAATGGCTGATAAGTAGTGGGGGATGGCGCCGCCGGACAATTGCCGCCCGGGCGCGCCGGCCGGCTTGGGCGGCGCCTGTGGATAACTTTGGGGAAAAGGCTGGAGCAACGTCAATTTTCGGAATAAGCCAAGATTGCGAAGCCCGCTGCAATCCGGTGGAAAACTCACTTTTTCCGTTTAAAAACAATAGCTTATATAACGTTCCAAGATTGTAAACTAGCTTCTAAAGGGTTTTCCCCGAGCAAATTCCTGCTGTGCACAAGTACTTGCCCGGGCCCTCAAATGTCGGCCCTTGGAACCGAAGCGTCCACTCACTTACCCCCGCAGCGTGCGGCTGTGTTGGTGGACTTCTTCGACCAATTCGGCTACGGCTTCCGGCGGAGTGAAGCGCGAAATTCCGTGTCCCAGGTTGAACACGTGGCCGCCCTTGCCGACCGGACCAAAAGCGTCCAGCACGCGGCGGGCTTCGGCGCGGATGGCGGGGCCACCGCCAAACAGCGCCATCGGGTCCAGGTTGCCCTGGAAGGCAACCGAGTCACCCGTGCGGCGGCGCGCCGCGGCCAGGTCCACCGTCCAGTCCAGCCCCACGGCGTCGCAACCGCAAGCCGCAATCTGCTCCAGCCATTGGCCACCGCCCTTGGTGAATACGATGACAGGAACGCGCCGGCCTTCGTTTTCACGGGTCAGGCCATCCACGACCTTCTTCGTGTACGCCAGCGAAAACTGCTGGAACAGGCCATCGGCCAACACGCCGCCCCAGCTGTCGAACAGCATGACGGCCTGCGCGCCCGCGGCGATCTGCGCGTTCAGGTATTGCAGCGTGGCCTCGGCGTTGATTTCCAAGATGCGGTGCAGCAGGTCCGGGCGCGAATACAGCATGGTCTTGATCAGGCGGTAGTCGTCGCTGCCCTTGCCTTCGACCATGTAGCAGGCGATGGTGAACGGGCTGCCGGCAAAGCCGATCAGCGGCACCTTGCCGTCCAGCTCGCGGCGGATCACGCCTACCGCGTCGAAGACATAGCGCAGCTTGTCCATGTCGGGCACCGCCAGGCGGGCGACGTCTTCCTCGGTACGCACCGGGTGGGCAAAGCGCGGGCCCTCGCCTTCAGCGAAGTCCAGGCCCAGGCCCATGGCATGCGGCACCGTCAGAATGTCCGAAAACAGAATGGCGGCATCCAGGTCGTAGCGCGCCAGCGGCTGCAACGTGACCTCCATGGCGTAGTCCGGGTTTTGAGCCAGGCCCATGAAGGAGCCTGCACGGGCCCGCGTGGCGCGGTACTCCGGCAGGTAGCGACCCGCCTGGCGCATCAGCCAGATCGGGGTATAGGGCACGGGCTCGCGCAGAAGCGAGCGCAAGAACACATCGTTCTTCAAGCTGGAAGCAGACACGACTATCCTCGTTGATCGGAAGCCGTGATTTTACTTCCCTTGGGGATGAAGAGCGGTTTAGTCACGCATCCGTCGTCCTTGCGCCGCCTGCCGGTACGGCGCGGCCTCGATGCCGTGCTTGCGCATCAAGGCCCAGAAGGCACGCCGATGCTTTTCGCAGGCCCGCGCGGCCTGCGCCACATTGCCGCCATGGCGTGACAGGGCGTGGCGGATGTAGTCGCGCTCGAACCCATCCACCACCCGCGCCTTGGCCTGGCGGAATGACTCCTGCGCCGCCTGGCGCCGGGTGTCGCGCAGGTTGGCCAACCCCTGTTCCAGGATGTCCGGCGCCACTGGCGGCCGGGCAGCGTGTGGCGGTGGCGCGGGGCTGGCGCCATGGGCGGCGTAGCGCGCCGGCGCCTCTTCCACCCTGGCATGGCGCCAAGCCGGGTGCGAGCCCGAGGCGGGCCGGCGCATACGGGCGAGCCGGACCCGCATGCTTTCCACGCAGGCGGGCTGCGCCATGAAGTCGGTGACGCCCAGGCCCAGCAAGTCTTCGATGGCGGGCGCTTTCATGCCGTCCATCAGTAGCAGCAACGGCGTGGTCAGCGCATCGCCCGCGTGCGACAGGGCCATGCGCGCCCAGGCCACCGACGAGGGCGCCACCGGCAGCACGCAACTGTCATAGCGCCGTAGCGACACGGCAACGCGGGCCAAGGCCTGCACGTCTTGTTGCAGGCTTGCGGGCAGGTAGGTGGTCTCGGGTGCGCCCGCGTGGTCCACGGCCGCATGACCCGTGGCCGTACTACCCGTGGCCGCCTGCGCCTCCAAAGGCACCAGATGCAGGCGGACGCGCGGCAGCCCGCCCTGACACCGCGTCACCCAGTCGCGCATGGCGGCTTCGTGGCCGGGCGCCAGCAGCACCCCGCAATCCAGGACTTCTCGCACGCTTCCCCCCAAGGCTCGTTAGGCAAGCTTGAAGGCTACTGTTGCAAATCCCGCCCAGCTATTCGTATCGAACGCATTGCGGTCGCCACGCCCAGGGCCGGCGCGGCTTGTCCGTGCAATCCCGAGCCATTCGAACGGGCATGAAAAAAGCGGCCAATGGCCGCTTTTTCCAATCCGGAGCAAGCCCCGGCGTACTGCTTTGCCGCTTAGTGCGAACGGCCGCCTTGGCGCAGCTTGCGCGCCGCGATGGCTTGCGCAGCCAGCATGGCGAGTTCCGCTTCGACAACTGCGATGTCCGCCTTGTCCTTGGCGTTCGCCAGGGCCTCTTCGGCCTTCTTGCGAGCTTCCACGGCGCGGGCTTCGTCCAGATCGGAAGCACGGATAGCGGTGTCGGCCAAAACCGTCACGCTGCCCGGCTGCACTTCCAGAATGCCCCCGGCGACGAAGATGTTTTCCTCGCCTTGGTCGGCACGAACGATCTTGACCGTGCCGGGGCGTATGCGCGAAATCAGCGGGGTGTGGCCGGGCAAGATGCCCAGTTCACCCGCTTCGCCAGGCAGCACCACGAACTTCGCCTCACCGGAGAAGATCGCTTCCTCTGCGCTGACGACATCCACATGCAGGGTAGCCATATCGGTTCCTTATTGCAGTTTCTTGGCCTTCTCGAAGGCCTCGTCGATCGAACCGACCATGTAGAAGGCCTGTTCCGGCAGTGCATCGCACTCGCCTTCCACGATCATCTTGAAACCACGGATGGTTTCGGCCAGCGGAACGTACTTGCCGGGCGAGCCGGTGAACACTTCAGCAACGTGGAACGGCTGCGACAGGAAGCGCTGGATCTTACGCGCGCGGGCCACGGCCTGCTTGTCTTCCGGCGACAGTTCGTCCATGCCCAGAATCGCGATGATGTCGCGCAGTTCCTTGTAGCGTTGCAGCGTTTGCTGCACGCCACGGGCAACCGCGTAGTGCTCTTCGCCGACGACTTGCGGGTCGAGCTGGCGGCTGGACGAATCCAGCGGGTCCACGGCCGGGTAGATACCCAGCGAAGCGATGTCACGCGACAGCACGACGGTGGAGTCCAAATGCTGGAAGGTCGTGGCAGGCGACGGGTCGGTCAAGTCATCCGCGGGAACGTACACGGCCTGGATGGACGTGATCGAACCGGTCTTGGTCGACGTGATGCGCTCTTGCAGCTTGCCCATTTCTTCAGCCAGCGTGGGCTGGTAGCCCACGGCCGACGGCATACGGCCCAGCAGTGCGGACACTTCGGTACCGGCCAGGGTGTAGCGGTAGATGTTGTCCACGAAGAACAGGATGTCGCGGCCTTCGTCACGGAACTTCTCGGCCATCGTCAGGCCGGTCAGCGCCACGCGCAGACGGTTGCCCGGGGGTTCGTTCATCTGACCGAACACCATCGCAACCTTGTCCAGAACGTTCGACTCTTCCATTTCGTGGTAGAAGTCGTTGCCTTCGCGGGTACGCTCACCCACGCCGGCAAACACCGACAAACCGCTGTGCTGCTTGGCGATGTTGTTGATGAGTTCCATCATGTTCACGGTCTTGCCCACGCCGGCGCCGCCGAACAGGCCGACCTTGCCGCCCTTTGCGAACGGGCAGACCAAGTCAATAACCTTGATGCCGGTTTCCAGCAGTTCCACCGACGGCGACAGTTCGTCGAAACGGGGAGCCGGTTGGTGGATGCCACGCTTTTCTTCGTGTTGGATCGGACCGGCTTCGTCGATGGGACGACCCAGCACGTCCATGATGCGGCCCAGCGTGCCGGTGCCGACGGGCACCGAGATCGGGCCGCCAGTGCCCGTGACCTTCATGCCGCGGCGCAGGCCGTCGCTGGAGCCCAGCGCAATGGTACGCACCACGCCGTCGCCCAACTGTTGCTGCACTTCCAGCGTCAGGCCCTTTTCGGCGAACGAGGAGGACTCGTCGTCGGCCAGGGTAAGCGCCTCATAGATCTTGGGCATGTGATCGCGGGGGAACTGAATATCCACCACGGCGCCGATGCACTGAACGATGGTTCCGTTGCTCATGTCGATTCCTTGCTTGATAGCTTTAGATGGGAGCTGCCTGCCTTAAACGGCGGCAGCGCCCCCTACGATTTCCGAAATTTCTTTGGTGATCGCGGCCTGACGGGTCTTGTTGTAGACCAGTTGCAGCTCTCCGATGACCTTCTTGGCGTTGTCCGACGCCGCCTTCATGGCGACCATCCGGGCCGACTGCTCCGAAGCCATGTTCTCGGCCACGGCTTGATACAGCAGGCCTTCAACGTAACGCTGCAGCAGGTCGTCGATCACGCTACGGGCGTCGGGTTCGTAGATGTAATCCCAGCTGTAGTCCGACTTCACTTCCGACGTCTTGGCCAGGCTCTCGGCGCCCGATTGGTACGGATCGTCCAAACCACTGGCCAACGGCAGCAGACGCAAGAACAACGGCTCCTGCTTCATCGTGTTGACGAAGCGGGTCGAAGCCACGTACAGCGCGTCGATGCGGCCTTCCAGGTAGGCGTCCAGCTGCACCTTGATCGCGCCCAGCAGGCGGTCCAGTTGCGGCTTGTCGCCCAGTTGCACTTCCTGGGACACCAGTTTGGCGCCGATACGGGTCAGCACACCCACGCCCTTGTTGCCGAAAGCGGTCGCTTGCACGGCGATGCCGTTTTTCTCGAACTCTTTCAGCTTGCCCAACGTCACGCGAGTGATGTTGGTGTTCAAGCCGCCGCACAAACCCTTGTCAGTCGTCACCATGACCACGCCGACCGCTTTGACTTCGCGTTCGACCAGGTACGGGTGGCTGTACTCGGGGTTGGCCTGCATCAGGTGCGCAGCAATCTCGCGCACCTTGGTGGCGTACGGACGACCAGCACGCATCCGTTCCTGCGCCTTGCGCATTTTGGATGCGGCGACCATTTCCATCGCCTTGGTGATCTTGCGCGTGTTTTGCACGCTCTTGATCTTGGTTCGGATTTCCTTAATTCCGGGCATTGCGCTTTCCTGTGAAGACTGGCCGATGGGTTCCGCTCACGCCTCAACCATCCGGTAAGGACGGGTGAGGCGTTGCAGACGCCTAACCCATCACTTTCTTAAAAAGCACCGTGCTTCTTGAATTCCTGAACGGCGGTGGCCAGTTCGGCCTCGTCGTCCTTGGACAGTTCCTTGGTGTCTTCGATGCGTTGGATCATGGCCGCATGCTTGGCCTTCAGTTGATCCTTCAGCGATTTCTCGAACGACAGCACTTGGGCCACGTCCACGTCATCCAGGTAGCCGTTGTTGACCGTGTACAGCGTGACGGCCAGTTCCCACACTTGCAGCGGCTGGTATTGCGGCTGCTTGAGCAGTTCGACCACGCGCTTGCCGCGTTCCAGCTGGCGACGGGTGGCGTCGTCCAGGTCGGAAGCGAACTGCGCGAAGGCGGCCAGTTCACGGTACTGCGCCAAGTCGGTACGGATACCGCCGGACAGCTTCTTGACGACCTTGGTCTGAGCAGCGCCACCCACACGCGACACCGAGATACCGGCGTTGATTGCGGGGCGGACACCGGCGTTGAACAGGTCGGTTTCCAGGAAGATCTGGCCGTCGGTGATCGAGATCACGTTGGTCGGAACGAAGGCGGACACGTCGCCTGCCTGGGTTTCGATGATCGGCAGTGCGGTCAGCGAACCGGTCTTGCCCTTGACGGCGCCGTTGGTGAACTTTTCGACGTAGTCTTCGTTCACGCGGGCAGCACGTTCCAGCAGACGCGAGTGCAGGTAGAACACGTCGCCCGGGTAGGCTTCACGGCCCGGCGGACGGCGCAGCAGCAGCGACACCTGGCGATAGGCCCAGGCTTGCTTGGTCAGGTCGTCATAAACGATCAGGGCGTCTTCGCCACGATCGCGGAAGTATTCGCCCATCGTGCAACCGGCGTAGGCAGCCAGGTATTGCATGGCGGCCGAGTCCGAAGCCGAAGCGGCCACGACGATGGTGTATTCCATCGCGCCGTGCTCTTCCAGCTTGCGCACCACGTTGTTGATCGTGGAAGCCTTCTGGCCGATAGCGACGTACACGCAGGTGACGCCCTTGCCCTTCTGGCTGATGATAGTGTCGACGGCGACAGCGGTCTTGCCGGTTTGGCGGTCGCCAATGATCAGCTCGCGCTGGCCACGGCCGATCGGCACCATCGAGTCGATAGCCTTGACGCCGGTTTGCAGCGGCTGCGACACCGAGCGGCGGGCAATAACGCCAGGCGCCACTTTTTCAATGATGTCGGTTTCTTTGGCGTTGACCGGGCCCTTGCCGTCGATCGGCTCGCCCAGCGTGTTGACCACGCGGCCTTTCAGTTCCGGACCAACCGGAACTTCCAGAATGCGGCCGGTCGTCTTGACCTGGTCGCCTTCGGAGATGCCGGTGTAGTCGCCCAGAATAACGGCGCCGACGGAGTCGCGCTCGAGGTTGAGCGCCAGACCGAAAACGTTGTTGGGAAATTCGAGCATTTCGCCCTGCATCACGTCGGACAAGCCGTGGATGCGGGTAATACCGTCGGTCACGGACACGACGGTGCCCTGAGTACGGACATCAGCCGAAGCGCCCAGGCCCTCGATGCGGCTCTTGAGCAGTTCGCTGATCTCGGAGGGATTGAGTTGCATATTGACTCCTGGAATCCTGTTAGTTGCCTTAAGCGGCGAGCTGATCGCGCATGCGGACCAATTGGGCTTGTACGGAAGTATCGAGCACTTGGTCGCCGACAGCCACGCGCACGCCGCCGATCAACGACTGGTCGACGGTGACGTTGGGCTTGAGCTTGAGGCCGAATTTTTGTTCGAGCGCGTCGACCAGGTCTTTGACCTGGGCGTCGCTCAGTTCGAACGCGCTGGTGATTTCCGCCTGCGCCGTGCCCTCGTGACGATTGCGCAGCACCACGAATTGCGAGGCGATGTCGGGCAGCAGCAGCAGCCGGTCGTTTTCGACCAGCAGCTCGATGAAATTACGGGCGGCCTGCGGCAGTTCGGCCTTGATCAGGCCGGAGAACAGCTCGACGCGCTGCTTATCGCCCAGACGCGGGTCGGCCATGGCCTCGCGCACGTCGGGGTTGGAGGCGACCTGCGACATTTCGCTGACCAGGTCGGCCCAGGCCGGCAAGCCGGCCTTGTCGTCGCGCGCTGCGCTGAAGAGCGCTTCAGCGTAGGGCCGGGCAACAGTGGAAAGTTCAGCCATGACGGTCCCGGATTAAAGCTGCGCGCGAAGCTGGTTGAGCAGCTCGGCGTGGGCGCGGGCGTCAACCTCGCGCTTGAGGATCTGTTCAGCACCCTTGACAGCCAACGCGGCAACATCGTCGCGCAGCGAGTCACGAGCGCGCTGGACTTCCTGCGCGGCATCCTGAGCGGCTTGAGCCACGATACGGGCGCGTTCAGCTTCCGCTTCACGGCGGGCTTGCTCGATCAGGGAGGCGGCTTGCTTCTCGGCCTCGATGATGCGGGCGTGGTTTTCGGACTTGGCAGAAGCCTCGATCAGACTGACACGCGCCTGGGCTTGAGCCAAATCGGCTTTGCCCTTCTCGGCGGCGGCAAGGCCGTCGGCGATTTTTTGGCGGCGCTCGTCCATCGCCTTCGTCAGAGGAGGCCACACGAATTTCATCGTGAACCAGCCCAGAACGAAGAACACGAGCATCTGGAAAATGATCGTCGCGTTCAGATTCACGGTCGTTCCTTTAACACCTTGCGGCTCCGACCGCACCCGGAAAGGGGCGTCACGGAGCACTCGATACTTTGCTGGCCGGCGACGGGGCTATGCCCACATCGCCGCCAACGTCATGACCCGCCTATTCGCCGGCGGGCGCTGCCTTAACCGACGAACGGGTTGGCGAAGGCGAACAGCATGGCAATACCCACGCCGATCAGGAATGCCGCGTCGATCAGGCCGGCCAGCAGGAACATCTTCGTTTGCAGAGCGTTCATCAGCTCAGGCTGACGAGCCGAAGCTTCCAGATACTTGCCGCCCATCAATGCGATGCCGATGCAAGCGCCGATAGCACCCAAACCGATGATGAGACCGCAAGCGAGGGCAACGAAAGCGACGTTGGTCATGACAACTCCTTGGTTAGAAATCTGAAGTCAAAAATTGAAAATAAGGGGTACAGCTCAATGCAAGATAATCTTGCTATCCCACGCTGGCCGGGTGGCCAGCGCAAGAAATTCGGGGGATCAGTGACCTTCGTGTGCCTGGCCGAGATAAACCAGCGTCAGCATCATGAAGATGAAGGCCTGCAGAAGGACGATCAGGATGTGGAAGATCGCCCAGATGGAGCCGGCCAGGATGTGGCCGATTCCCAAGCCGATGCTGGCACCGTTAAAGCCGGTCCAGGCGCCACCCAGCAGGGCGATCAGCATGAAAATCAGTTCGCCGGCGAACATGTTGCCGAACAACCGCATGCCCAGCGACACGGACTTGGCGGCGTATTCGATCAGGTTCAGCAGCAGGTTGAACGGGGCCAGCACAACGGCGCCCAGGCCATGCGCATGGAACGGCGCGGTGAACAGTTCTTTGACAAAGCCGCCCGGGTGCTTGATCTTGATGCCGTAATAGAACATCAGCAGCAGCACGCCCAGCGACATGCCCATCGGCACGTTCAGGTCGGCCGTCGGCAGAATGCGGTGGTAATAGAGGGGATCGCCGTGCTCGGCACCCAGGCCGGTCAGGCGCCAGATGGAGGGCAACAGGTCAACCGGCAGCAAGTCCAGCGCGTTCATCAGGATGATCCAGAGGAACACGGTGAGCGCCAGCGGGGCGATGAAAAGACGGCTTTTGGCGTTGTGGACGATGCCCTTGGCCTGGTCGTCGACCATGTCGACGATCATTTCCACGAAAGCCTGGAAGCGGGTCGGCACGCCACTGGTGGCGCGGCGAGCAGCGCGCCACAGAAAGAAAATGACGATCAGACCCATCAGGCCGGACCAGAACAACGAGTCGTAATTGATGATGTCGAACTGAGCAATTGCGCTCTGTTTTTCACCGGTATTGTTCAGATGCACCAAGTGATGCTGAATATACGCGGACTGAGGCGACACGTCGCTGGCAGCAGCCATTTGAATCCTACCCTATTTGCTGTATGCCCGAACCCTTGCGAGTCGGACGATTCCACGATCACGTTTGCCGCTACTTACTGCTCGGCGCTAAGACAACTTGCGGAACATCAAGAGCAAGAGATAACCCTTCAATGTGAGTATCAGACCCAGCAATGCGGCAGGCCAAACCAGACTGTCCTGTGCCACACGCGAAAGCATCCACAACAGCAATGCGGTTGCGAACAACTTGATCAACTCACCAGAGAGAAAGGTAAAGGGATTGGCTTTACCGGCCCGAACACTGACAGCCAGGCGCAATGCAAACAATGCATTGGGTATGAAATACGCTCCCGCCCCCGCCAGCGCCGACCAACCAGCCGCCGCCCCTCCGACAACTCCCGCAATTACCGCTGCTGCGAGCCCCATGGCGCCTTGCGCCGCCAGTGCCAACAGGAGACCGCGGCTTGCCTGAGCATTCAGCGCCACGCGATCCGCGTCGCTTAGAACCAGGACCTTGATGTCGTCATCGACGATGCCATCACTATTGATGCCACCACCGCCAACTCCACCCTCTTTACCGCCCTGGCCCGACAACCCTCGTTGCTGTGCACCTTGCGCTGTGTCTCGTATTGAGTCCCGCACCGTGCTTTGCATCGAGTTTTGCATTGGCTCATGCATCAAACACCCCGCTACTTCTTGCCCCTGTCAGAACCGGCTTAGCCTGCACAAAAGTAGTGTCTTTCAACTACTTTTACCTACCCGGCCGCCACGTGTTCTTATCCCGCAAGCGTCAAACCCGCAGAGTATAGCTTGAATCTTTTTGCCCAAGCAAATGAACTTTCGGGAGTTTGTAAGGTGCGCGCAACGTCCCGGCAAACATCGAAATTAGGGACGCGAACCGCGCTGGCCGCGCGCTGCGCAAGCCTTGCGCAGCGCGGCCTCGGCACGAAAAAACGGCCCTTCATCGAAGGGCCGCTTTTGGTTCCGGTGGGCGGTGCTAACCCACGCCGAAGATCAGTCTTCCTTGACGGGCGGCGGGGCCCACAGGCCGTCCAGCGCCGTGTCCTGCGGCCAGTACAGGCGCATGCTCAACAGGAACTTGCCGTCGGCGGCCGGCGTGCTGACCCAGTTCGAACGCTTCCTGTCACCCGGATCCCGGCGCTGGATGTAGATGTCCAGCGAACCATCGTCGTTGTACTTCAGGTCGTCGGTGCTGCGCAGCGCGTAGCGGTTGGCGGGGTTTTCAGCAAAGCCATGCTTGTCGTTATAGACATGCAACGACCAGAACGCATTGGCCGGCGGCAGTTGGCCCTTGTCGAAATGCAGCACGTAGTCTTCGTTCGAATCGAGCTGGCGACCCTTGGAGTCCGACATGGTCACCGGGTAAAGCACGTCTTCCGGCGTGGGCGCGCCCAGGCCTGCATAGGCAATCGCGGCGCGGCGGGAATAGTCGGTGCCATAGGTGCCGATGCCCGACAGCACGGTATTCCAGTTATTGATCGGCGTGCCCAGGCGCGACACTCCATCCGCAATGCGGCGGCCCGCCATCGGCTGCGCGTCGGCCAGCGCCTGCTGCACGGCCGGGCTCAGGCGTCCGTACGAGAACGGTTGACGGCTATCCAGGCCGATGCGACGCATGCGGTCAAGAATCGGCGTGTCGTTGGCGTGCGGCGGGTTGTTGCGCATCACATCAAAGAACAGCGTGAAGAACGAGGCCGCGTCCATGCTGGCGGCTTGTTCGGCCGGCGTGCCGTCGGGCACCGTCACCGGCATCGGCATCGGCAAGCCGCTGCCGATGGGCGCCGAGCCCACGCGCGAGCCGGTTTGCGGATACGCGTTGCCGGCGTTGCGGTTGCGCGATGACGGGGTCGCGGCCATCGGCGCCATCATCGGCGAGGCCGTCATGCCTGCCTGGATCTGATTGACGGCGGCATAGTCCTGCGGGCCCTTGGCCTGCGTCCAGCCGATCAGCCAACCCGTGGAGGTGGGGCTGTGGATGACGTCGACACCCGCGGGCACGCTGCCCTGCCAATTGGGGCCGACGATGGCGAACGACTGAGCGCCGGATCCGTTGGTGCGCGTGCCGCGCGAGGCGAACACGTCGCTCCACATATCCAGCGCCGACAGCACCGAATAGCGGCCGCCGGTATCCGGCAGGTTCACGATCAAGGGCGCTTGCGACACGTCGAACCACAGGCTGGAATACAGCGCATCGGCGCTGGGCCACGGGGCGTCGGCGGCGCGCGGATCCGGGAAAGCGGTCTTGTGGCCGAACTGGTTGACCGGCGCACGCCCATCCAGAGGCGTCTGTACGGCGGTGGCCTTGCGGCGCGCCAGTTCCATCAGCACCATCGGATAGGCGTAGACGTAGGCGTCGATCGCCGTGTCGCGCAGTTCCTGTTCGCTCATTTGCGGGGCGGGCGCGGACGACGCCGGATACGGCGTTTCAGAGACCAGCCGCAGCGTGGACTGCGGCGCTTGAGCCTGGGTGGCGGTCATGGCGCAGGCGCTCAAGGCACCGGCAAGCACCGCGGTGGACCACCGGCGGCGAGCAATAAATGTACGCATGCAAGGCTCCTTCTTGATTTTGTTTGCTAGCGAGCCGCCGCGCGGGACTTGCCAGTGGGGCAAGCCGCTCTGGCGCGGCACCTCTTGATGTCGCTCAACCAGCATAGGGAAGAAGCCTGCAACAAGGTGCTGCCCAGACGTTTCAATGCGCAACGGCCGTGCAACACCCACGCGCCCATGAAAAAGCGCGCCGGAATGGGCGCGCTGGGCTTTCTGCGACAAAACCGCAGGCGTTTTGCGGTAGTAACAAGCTTTAACGGTGTTTAAAGTCCGGTTTGCGCTTTTCGGTAAATGCGGCCATGCCTTCCTTCTGGTCTTCGGTGGCGAACAGGGAATGAAACACCCGGCGCTCGAACAACAGACCTTCGTTCAAGGACCCTTCGAACGCGCGGTTCACGCATTCCTTGGCCATCATGACGGACGGTAGCGACATCGACGCGATGACGGTGGCGGCGTCCAGCGCTTCTTCCATCAGCTTGTCGGCAGCGACCACGCGCGACACCAGGCCGGCGCGTTCGGCTTCTTCGGCGCCCATCATGCGGGCGGTCAGGGCCAGGTCCATGGCCTTGGCCTTGCCCACCGCGCGCGGCAGGCGCTGCGTGCCGCCGGCGCCGGGAATCACGCCCAGCTTGATTTCGGGCTGGCCGAACTTGGCGGTGTCGGCGGCGATGATGATGTCGCACATCATGGCCAGTTCGCAACCGCCGCCCAAGGCGTAGCCGGCCACGGCGGCGATCACGGGCTTGCGAATGCGCTTCAGGGTTTCCCAGTTGCGGGTGATGTATTCGCTGCCGTACACGTCCATGTACGACCAGTCTTTCATGGCGCCGATGTCCGCGCCCGCGGCAAACGCCTTTTCGCTGCCGGTGATGACCACGCAGCCGATGTCGGCGTTGTCCTCGAACGCCAGCAGCGCCGCGCCGAGCTCATCCATCAGTTGATCGTTCAGCGCGTTGAGCGCCTTGGGGCGGTTCAGCGTCAGCAGACCGACGCGGCCCCGGGTTTCGACCAGTACAAACGACTCGCTCATTGAATGTCTCCAGTAGGAAGTATGAAATAAGATACGAGCATGAAAAAAGACAACGCTTGCCCCGTACTTTACCGCCTGACGCCCCATGACCCGGCCGGACACCGCTACCGGATAACCCTAACGATCGACACGCCCTCGCCCGACGGTCAGCGCCTGTCTTTGCCGGCCTGGATTCCGGGCAGCTACCTGATCCGCGACTTCTCGCGCCAGATCGAATCCGTAACGGCCCACGCGGGCTCGCGCCGCGTGATTGTCGACAAGATCGACAACCACACCTGGCAGGTCGCCCCCACCGACGGCCCGCTGCGGGTGGAGTACGTGGTGTACGCCTGGGACTTGTCGGTACGCGGCGCGCACCTGGACGAAACCCACGGCTTCTTCAATGGCACCAGCGTGTTCCTGCGTGTGCATGGGCAAGATCACCTGCCCTGCCTGGTGGACCTTGCGCCCCCGCGCGGCATCGACGGCTGGAAGGTCTACACCAGCCTGCCCGAAGCCGCCGGCCAGCGCGGCGCGGCACGCCGCCACGGCTTCGGCCTGTATCAGGCACCCGACTACGACGCGCTGATCGACCATCCGGTGGAAATGGGCACACCGCAGGTTGCCCGCTTTACATCCCACGGCGCCGAGCACGAATTGGTCTTCACCGGCGTTGCGCCCAATCTGGACCTGGCGCGCATCGCGACCGACGTAAAGAAAATTTGCGACACGCAGATTGAATTCTTCGAACCGCGCACCAAGCGCGCGCCCTTCCTGGACAGTTCCAACCGCTACGTCTTCATGACGATGATCACGGGCGACGGCTACGGCGGCCTGGAGCATCGCGCCAGCACCGCGCTGATGACCGCGCGCAAGGACCTGCCCGTGCTGGGCCAGCAAGGCCAGGGCGAAGGCTATCGCGGGTTCCTCGGGCTGGTCAGCCATGAGTACTTCCACACCTGGAACGTCAAGCGCATCAAGCCGCAGGCCTTTGCACCCTACCATCTTGAGCAGCCGGACCTGACCCGCCTGCTGTGGGTGTTCGAAGGCTTCACGTCCTACTACGATGATTTGCTGCTGCTGCGCTCGGGCGTCATCACGCAAACGGAGTATCTGCGCTTGCTGGCCAAGACCATCACCAGTGTGGCCCGCACCCCGGGTCGCGCCAAGCAATCGGTGGCGGAAAGCTCGTTCGACGCCTGGACGCGCTATTACAAGCAAGATGAGAATTCGCCGAACGCGCTGGTCAGCTATTACACCAAGGGCGCGCTGGTGGCATTGGGGCTGGACTTGTTGATCCGCCGCGAAAGCGCCAACGCGCATTCGCTGGACGACGTGATGCGCCTGCTGTGGGACCGCTACGGCCGCGACTTTTATCAAGGCAAGCCGCAAGGCCTGGCGGAAGACGCGCTGCCCGGCCTGATCCGGGAAGCCACCGGCGTCGACACTCGCCGCTTCATCGCGCGCCATGCCTATGGCACGGCGGATGTGCCCTTGGCCGAACTGCTGGCCGATCAAGGCATCACGCTGCAATGGAAGACGGCGATGAGCATTCCGACTCTGGATGTCCGCCCCCGCAAGCAGGGTGACGCGGTGATGCTCGCCACGGTGCTGGAAGGCGGCGCGGGCCACAAGGGTGGGTTGTCGGCGGGCGATGTGCTGGTGGCGCTGGACGGGCTGCGCGTGGAATCACCGGCAGGCCTGGATATGCTGCTGTCGCAGTATCTGCCCGGCGACCGCGTGACGGTGCATGTATTCCGGCGCGACGAGCTGCGCGCGTTCCGCGTCAAGCTGAACGCGCCCGAAGCGCTGGACTGCGTGCTGACGGTGTAGGAAAGTGGGCGGGCCGCTTCATCCGCGCCCGCCCCGGTCACTGCCCTGGCCACTGATCCCTATTCGTAGAACAGCGTCACGGTGGCCGTGGCATTGATTTTTCCCGCCACCAGCGTGTCATCGGTCTGGTAGTAGCGCGCCACCAGCGGGATGGTCAGCTTTTCCTCGTCAACCGTCGTCACGGCGGTCGTGAATTCAGTACGGGTCGCAAGCGGTTGGACGACATTGCTGCCGAGATCGCCCCGCAGCAATTGCACGCCGACGCCCCGCGCCATCTCGCCCCCTTGAGCGTTCTTGATGACGTGTTCCGGCGTGCCATCCGCATCGATCCGATAGGCCACCTTGACGCCTTGATCGCATTTCAGCTTGATGCCAAACGCCTTGTCCGCGGCCGTGGCGCCGCGATGACCCAGGTGACGGTTGTTGATCGTAAGAAGTTCCACCTCTACCAAAGGCCCGCCGTCCACCGTACAGCCGCTGCTGTTGACCTCGTAAGGCACGTTGCTGAAGAGCACCATATTGCTGCGCAGCGCGCCGTAATAAACATCCGCGCGATGCGCGAAGGACACGCCGGATTTGATGGGGCCGATCTTGATGAGTTCGAACTCGAAATGCTGCGGCGGGGAATAGTGGAAGTTTCCGAGCTTAAAACCATATCGGGGGTAGTTCATATACACACCCCCTTCGTGCGTCCAGAATATGCGCATACCAATGCCCGGGATGCCACTCTCATACACGTTTTTGTAACCCGGCACCGCTTTCGCCCCCGCCTGCAAACCATACTCGAACCGCTCGCCGAAGGTGTTGCAATGGAGATAGGCAATCCCCTCGTTGATCGTTTTCTTGTATATCGTGCTGCCTATCGCCGCGTCACGCGGCGGCTTCATTTCTTTCAAGTGCTGCGCGGTGATGGTCGTCGTCAAAGACAGTCCGGTACATTTCGCCCAAGCCGGACGCGCCAGGCACATCAACAGGGCGACTCCAAAAACCGCCCTCCGCAAGTTTGTATTCATGACGCTGATTCCTGTAGAGCAAAGGGTTGGACGGTCGTGCACGACAACTCCAACTGCGGGTAGTAACGCGCGTCTTCGGGCACCGCCTGCTCGTCCACCTGATAGATGGCCTGGCATTGCTGGTCGGCAGCTTCTCCCCACTTGACCGCCAACTGCCCGTGCCCCTGCAAGCCGCGCACAAAGGCCCGCCCCCCCTGGCCCACCAGCGTGACGGCGTCGATACCCGGGATGATGACTTCCGCGCCCATGGGTATCGTCGCACCACGATCACGCACCAGTTTCAACAAGATCGGCCGACCCGACACGGTGGGGTAACGCAACAACACGACCGCCCCCGCGCGCGGGGCAACCTGCTGCGACGTGATTTCCAGTTCGACATCACGTGACGTGCCCTTGGGATCCAGCCCGACCTCGTTGCGGCGGTACGGCATCAGGCCCGCCATGACGCCATAACCGTTACTGCCGATGCGCCCGCGCGCGCCCGAGACGATTCCCGCGCCGTAGGCCTCGGGCGCTTCAAGCACCGCCATCGTTTCACCCTGCGCCTGGGTCGCGTTGATGCCTCCCGCGTGGGCGATCAAGGTGCCGCGCATGCCTGCGCCGAACTGGCGATAGCCGCCGCCGCCGCTGCCCGACAAGGTGTAGTTCGCGTGTGCCGTGTCATAGCGCAAGCTGCCGCCCTGGTTGCGGCTGCCTTGGTTGTCGGTACGGTTATACGTTCCGTACACGTTGTACCCAAACTGCCCCGTATCACCGGCTGATCCGCTAACAGAAGCGTTGGTGCCGCGCTTGCCGTTGCCTTCAAGGTTCAACGATGTACTGAGATACGCCGAGTTCGGCCCACGCCCCAAGGGCAGGTTGAGGCTAAGCAGATACTGGTTGCCGAAGCGGCCGCCCTGGTCCCGCGTGCGGGATACGCTGATATTGACGCTGCCCCAAGCGTAGCCATTGGAGTAGCTGGCGTAGTAGCTGGTATCGCGGCTTTGGTGGCGGTTCCAGTAGTTCTGCGCCACCCCGGCCAGCGTCACGTGCCCGTAGCCTTCGCCCAGGGGTTGGCTGACGTTGAACTGGAGGCGGCTGCGCTCTTTGCCACCATATGCCACCGTGCCGCGCGATTCGCGCAGGCGTGCAAATTCACCAAGGCTCAGATAGCCTTCGCTGGAAAACCGATACGCCACCACGCTGAAGTTCGTCGATGTAGGCTCCACCAGCTTGCTATAGCTCAGCCGCACACTGCGCCCGCTTGACGGGCTGCGCGTTGATTTCGTTGTGGCGTGCGACTGCGTCAGGTCCGCCGCCAATGCGCCCAGCGGCGTACTCAAGGCAACGCCGCCCTGCATCGCCCGATACTGCTGCGCCGCGATGACGCCACCGTAGCCCGTCACCGTATCGGACAGCCCGCGCTGATACGTTCCCTGCAAGAACGCGGGCGGTGCATCCAGGGTGTCATCGCGATACCGTCCGCCCGTCACGCTGAAACGCGAACTACCCGGGCGCAACAACTGAGCCACCGACGCATAGGGCACCACAAACTGTTTGGTTCGCCCGTCCGCTTCGGTGATGGTCACGTCAAGATCCCCGGCGTAACCGGTGTTGTAAAGATCATCGATGGCAAAAGGCCCGGGCGACACGGTCGTTTCATACAACAGGCTGGTGCCCTGGCGCACGCTGACCTTGGCCGTGGTATCGGCCACGCCACGCACCACCGGCGCAAAACCGCGCATCGAGTCCGGCAGCATGCGTTCGTCGCTGCTGAGTTGAATGCCCGTGTACGGCATGCTGTCAAAGAGATTGCCGGGCGTGTAGAACTGCCCCAGCGTCAGCTGGGCGCTGGCCGCGGTCACTTCACGCTGCGCATAGCTGCTTAACGCCTGATAGCGACTGCGCTGGAGAGCGCCCGGCAGATCGGTATAGCTGAAAGACCCGTTGTGCCGAAAGCGCCAGTCGCCCAGATTCAGGCCCGCGTTTGTACTGCTGAAGAACTGGCGCTCGGTGCGGTTGCCAAAGCGGTTGGACGACAGGTTGATGCCATACCCCAGAAAGCCGGCGTCGATGCCCGAGTCCCACTCTTCGGGCGGCACATAGCCGCGCGCCGTGGACTTGATATAGATCTGCGGAATGGAAAGGTCCGCGCGCAGCTCTGACATATCCACATCAAAGCGGCTGGAAGGCGGCAGGCCCTCCAGCCCTACGCATTGTTCGTCGGACACCGGCTCGGCCTGCTCCGCGTTCAGCAGCGGGATGTTGACGCCGATCCGCTCATACACCTTCATGGGCAGGCAGGGTTGGGCGTCGGCATGCGCCGCGGTGGTGGCCGGTGTTGTGGCCGACGGAGTGGCGGTATCAGCCACGCGCACCCGGACCTGCTGCCGCCCGACGTGGTTGCCGTTCAGATACAGGTCCAGTTGATGGACCCCGGGAGTCAGCGCATTGCCGCCTTGAAAGCGCGACAAATCGACCGCTTTCCCGTTGCGTCCACCAAAGAACGCAGGATTGAACTCAACGGGTTCCTGCGCTTGGAGCGTGGCGCTGAGCAAACCGGAAAAAAGCAGGAATGCGATGCTCAACCGTACGTGACGAGACACGGCGCGGCCTACGGCTCAAGCGGACTTTCGCGCCGCTCGGCGGCGCCATAGTCATTGATCCATTCAAACGCCACGGCGCCCTTGGCGCCCGCCGCATTCGACAATTTTCCAAGACCCAGATCCGTCACGGATAGTGGCGGCAACATTTGAGCGGGCACGGTAACGTCACGTCCATTGCCAAGCTGCACGGTCACGGCGGTCAGAGACACATGGAATGCGCTGTCATTGCGCACTTGCAGCGCCCCGCCCTTGCTGGTGGCCACCACGCGCCAATTCAGGCGCTCGGCGGCCTGGCGGGGTGAACCGGACAGGCCGGCGGGGCGGTAGAACAGTTTGATGCGGCTGCGGAAAGCCAATTGCATGTGGTTCGCAACCTGGGCGGACGGCAGGGGGGGAACGTCAAGCACGTTCATCCAGAACACGGATTCGCGATCCGTCGCAACGCCAGGTTGGGGAATATAGGCAATGCGCAGCGTCTGACCCATGCGCGGATTGACGCGCGCCAGCGGCGGCGTAATCGCGAAGGGCACGTCCGTTTCGTCGGGGCTTGAATCCAGGTCGCCGTCGTCTATCCAGGCCTGCACCAGCGCCGGCTTGCCGCCTTCATTGGTCAGGCGCAATGTGACTTCGCGTTCTTCGGCGGGGTAGATGATGCGCGTACCACCGATCACCACATTGGATTGGGCGGCAGGGGGCAGCAGGGTCGCACATGCCAGGCACAGCAACGCGCAGAAACGGCGAAGCGTGGCCCGGCTTGCGTGGTCCGAAAGCCCCCCGAGCATGCGCTCAAGGGGGATCGGCTTCATTCGTAGATCAGGTCCAGCAGGACTTCGGCATGGACCGGGCCGGGCGTGGTGTTGCTGGTGGCCGCCAGGTACTGCGCGTAGAACTCAATGTTCGCGGCATTGCCCTCGATGCTGAAGGTTTCAGTGCCAGAGTTGTCGGACAGGCGGATCGGCTGGTATTTGCTGTTCAGCAGCTGGACTTGGGCGTTTGACGGCGTCTCGCCGTCGCCGCTGGGCAGTGCCTGGTTGATCAAGGCGCCCGTGTTGGGATCGACGCTCGAACCGTTGTTAAAGCGCGTGGTGACCTTGCTGCCCGAGCAGCCGGACAGCTTCAACTCGACCAGCTTGCGGCCGGCCACATCGTTCTGCTTGGCCAATGCACGAGTGCTGACGTTGGGCAGTGTAACTGCCTTGACGTATTGGCCCTCATCACTGTCGCCGATTTTGCAGGTGGACGGAGACACCTTGCCCGTGAACACCAACTTCACATCCGCTGCCATCGCGCTGCCGCACAACAGCAGGGACGAAAAGGCCAAACTTGCCGCAACAATCTTCTTATTCACCGAAATCTCCGAATGCCTGTTTCCCCAAGTGGGGGATGGCAGTCATTGTTTCGATTTCACTTGGCAAGCAATATGAGAAAGTTCTCAAAGGAAACACGCAGGGAATGTAGTGATGTCGCCCCGCCACATATCCTGCTGGTGAACGACAGACGTCAATTCACTTTGGCGCCCGACTGCTCAACCGCCTGCTTCCACGTGTCCAGTTCGCGCTCGATATGGCTGGCGAAGGCTTCCGGCGTGGACCCGACGGTTTCATAGCCATAGCCCATCAGTTGCTGCTTCAAGGCGGGCACCGCCACGGCGTCGGCGATGGCGCGGCTTAGGGCGTTGACCACGGCGGGCGGGGTGCCCGCGGGCGCCAGCACGCCGTACCAGCCGTTCACCACAAAGCCGGGGACGGTCTCGGCCACGGTCGGCACATCGGGCAGCAGGGGTGAACGGCGTTCGCCCGTCACCGCAAGCGCCTTCAACTTGCCGGCCTGCACCTGCGGCAACGACGTAGAAATGCTGTCGAACATCAACGAGACCTCGCCGCCCAACAGCGCCACCACGGCCGGGCCGCTGCCTTTGTAGGGCACATGCATCATGTCGGCGCCGGTCTGGCTCTTGAACATCTCGGCAGCCAGATGGCTGGTATTGCCGTTGCCCGCCGATGCAAAGCTGAGCTTGCCGGGATGGCTCTTGCCGTAGGCGATCAGCTCGGCAATGTTGTTGGCCGGCGTGCTCAGGGGCGCGGCCACCAGCATCGGCAAGGTTGCCACCAGCGAGACCGGTGCAAAGTCTTTCCGTGTGTCGTAAGGCAGAGACGGGTACAGGCTGGGGTTGATGGCGTGCGCGGCCAGCACCATCAGCAGGGTGTAGCCGTCGGGCTTGGCGCGGGCCAGTTGCGCGGAGGCGATCGCTCCGCCCGCACCGGGCTTGTATTCCAGCACCACGGGCTGGCCCCACTTTTTTTGCAGTTCCGCCCCCAAGGGGCGCGCCAGCATGTCGGCGCTGCCGCCGGGCGGGTATGGAATCAGCAAGGTGACGGGCTTGTCGGGATACGTGGGCGCGGCTTGCGCGGCGCCCACAGACGCCAGGCAGAGCGAGGCTGCGGCGAACAGGGAACGGATCATCAACGGTCTCCTTGGCCCGGGCCGGGCGCTAACAATCAGGCGTAGCGCGGCGCGCCGGCCGGGTCCAGGACGATCGCGCGCGGCGTCGCCGGGAAAGTCAGGGGTGCATCGGTAACGGAACGCAGGAAGGCGGCGTCGACGCCGGCGACCATGGCGTAAACGGCCAACCCATCCGGCGTTACGTCGATCACCGCCAGGTCGGTATAGATGCGCGTCACCACGCCCTTGCCGGTCAGCGGATAGGTGCATTGGCGCAGCACCTTTGGCGTGCCGTCGCGGCCGCGATGCTCCATGGTGACCAGCACCTGCTTGGCGCCCACGGCCAGATCCATCGCGCCGCCCACGGCGGGGATGGCGTCGGCCGCGTCGGTCTTCCAGTTGGCCAGATCGCCGTTTTCCGACACCTGGAACGCGCCCAGCACGGCGTAGTCCAGATGGCCGCCGCGCATCATCGCGAACGACACCGTGTGTTCGGTAATGGACGCGCCGCCCAGCAAGGTGATGGGCTGGCGGCTGGCGTTGATGAGGTCCGGGTCCACGTCCTTGCCGCTGGCGGCGGGGCCCATGCCCAGGATGCCGTTTTCGCTGTGCAGCAGGATGTCTTTGTCGGGCGGAAGATAGTCGCCCACAAGCGTGGGCATGCCGATGCCCAGGTTGACGATGGAGCCGTCCGGGATATCACTGGCCAGCAATTGCGCAATCTGTTGCCGGGTCAGGCCCTTGATGTCTTGCGCGTTGTTCGCGGCGTTGGTGTTGTTGCTGCTGTTCGTGCTGTTCGCGTCTTGCATGTCAGGCCTCCACCCGCACCACGGCTTTCACGAAGATGCCCTGCGTCATCACCTGTTCCGGCACGAAGGTGCCCAGCGGCACCACCTCGTCCACTTGCGCGATGGCGTGGCCCGCGGCCATGCACATGACCGGATTGAAGTTGCGCGCCGCGTGGCGGTACATCAGGTTGCCCCAGCGGTCGCCCAGATGCGCGCGGATCAGCGCGAAGTCGGCGCGCAGCGGATGCTCCAGCACGTAGCCCACGCCGTCGATCACTTCCTGGCGGCGGCCTTCGGCCAGTTCCGTGCCGTAGCCGGTGGGGGTGTAGAACGGCCCCAACCCGGCGCCCGCGGCGCGCAGGCGCTCGGCCAGCGTGCCTTGGGGCACACATTCCAGTTCGACCTCGCCGGCCCCGTAGGCGCGCGCGAAGGCATCGGAATTGGGCGGGCGCGGATGCGAGCAGATGATCTTTCTGACCTGCTTGCGGATCAGTAATGCGGCGATGCCCCGTTCGAACGTGCCGGCGTTGTTGGAAATGATGGTCAGGTCGCGCCGCCCGGCATCCGCCAGGCATTGCAGCAACTCGTAAGGCACGCCCGCTTCGCCAAAGCCGCCGACCAACACGGACGCGCCGTCGGGAATCACGGCCACGGCCTCGGCCATGGAGGCTTGAATCTTGTCGATCATTTATTGCTCCCGGGCCAGGCCGGCCGTATCCACGATCTGCTTCCAGCGGGCGCGCTCCTGGTCAATGAAGGCCGTGAACTCGGCGGGGGTGTTGCCGCCCGCCTGCCCGCCCATGGCCTTGAAGCGGCCGCTGATGTCGGGGCTGCGCACCACGTCGCGCGCGGCGGCGTAGAGCTTGTCGACCACGTCCTTCGGTGTGCCGGCCGGGGCTATCAAGCCGAACCACGCCGTGACCACCATGTCCTTGACGCCCGCCTCGGCCATGGTGGGTACGTCCGGCAGTTCGGCCAGCCGTTTGTCGCTGGTGACGGCCAGCGCGCGCAGCTTGCCGGACTGGATGAACGGCATCGAGCTGGGCAAGTTGTCGATCATGAAGGTGAACTGCTGGCCCAGCAGCGCGGCCACGGCAGGGCCGGCCCCTTTGTAGGGAACATGCGTGCCCGCGATGCCCGCGCGCTGCTTGAAGAGTTCGGCGGACAGGTGCGGCGATTGGCCCGCGCCGGAACTGCCGAACGACACCTGGGACGGGTCGCGCCTGGCCTCGGCCAGCAAGTCCTTCACGCTGCGGGCAGGCGACGCTTCGTTGACGACCAGCACGTTGGGCACCGAGATCACCAGCGTCACGGGCGCGAAATCGGCCGGCTTGTAGGGCAGTGTCTTGTACAGGGCGTAGTTGATGGCGTTGGGGCCGATGTTGCCCATCAGCAGGGTGTAGCCGTCGGGCTTGGCCCGCGCCAAGGCCTGCGCGCCGATGATGCCGGCCGCGCCCGCGCGGTTTTCCACGATGACCTGCTGGCCTAGCTTGGCGGCCATTTTGTCGGCGATCAGCCGTGCGGCGATGTCGGTGGTGCCGCCAGGGGCAGCCGGAATGATCAGGGTGATCGGCCGTTCAGGCCAGGCGGCGTGGGCCGGGCTGGCGATGGCGGCCGCCATCACGCCCGCGGCCAGCCAGCGATGCGCTTGCAACATGCTTGTCTCCGAACGCGGTCATGGATGACCAACTTGTCGGGCAAGTGTGTGCGCCGCGCGGGCAAATGCCAATTCTGCAATCTGGAGGGCAGGCTTCGCCTGGGCTGAACGCCGGGCTTGGCTGCCACGCAGCCGCGCGGAAACTTAGTCGCCCGCCCGTTCCCAGCGGCGCTGGATCGCCTTGGCCGCCACCACGCCGTCCGCCATCGACGTCACCACGCACGGATGCATGCGGTGGGCGACTTCACCGATGGCATAAATATCCGGCACGCTGGTTTCGGCGGTGGCGAAGTCGGTGCGGATATAGCCGCGCTCGTCGCGGGCCAGTTGCAGGCTGTCGGCAAAAGCGGCCTGCGGTTCCCAGCCATAGAACACCAGGATCAAGTCGTATTGCCGGCCATCGACACTGCGGCTGGCGGGGTCCACCGTGTACGGGCCGATGCGCACGCCTTCGCGGCCGGCGCGGGTAACCCATTGCTGCTGGGCGCGCACGCTGCGGGCATACAGATGCACGGCGCGGGCGCCCCGGTTGCGCACATAGACGTAGTTTTCGAAGGCGTTGTCGCCCCCGCCCAGCACCGCCACCGACAAGCCGGAATAGTCCTGGGCGACGATGGGCGAGCCCGGGCCGATCAGCACGCCGGGCCATGACGCGCCCAGGGGATGATCCGGCAAACCCTTGGCGCGCACGCCGGACGCAATCACCAGCGCGCGGCCGCGCACCTGCGTCTGGTTGCCGTCCGCACCGACCAAGCTGGCTTCAATGCCGCCTTTGCAGGGCACCAGGCCGACGACGCGGGTTTCCATGCGCAGCGGCACCTGGGCCGCGCGCACGCTGGCGTCGATGTTGTCAGCCACCTGTTGCCCGGTCACGCGAGGCAGCACCGCGATCCAGTCGTCGGCGAAGGGGTTGTCCTGGGCCAGGCCGCCCAGGCGGGCGCTGGCCTCAATTAATATTGGGGACAAACCAAGTCTGGCCAGCCACAGGGCGCAGGACGCGCCGGCCGGGCCGCCGCCTACAATGACCGCATCGTGCATTTGTTGCATTTGAACCCTTATTGACCGCGCCGGCGCCTCACGGGCGCACGGACGTGGCTGAATTGTAGCCAGCGCGCCGCCCCCCGATCCGCCGTCCCCTTACAATTCCGGCTGTCCCACCCAGGTTTTCACCATGCCCACACGTCGCATCATCCTATCCGGGCTTGCGCTCGACGCCCGCATCGGCATCCTCGAACACGAGCGCCGCGCCACCCAGCCCCTGCATGTCGACGCCGAGTTCGATGTGGACATCCATCGCTCGGTGGACGACCACGATATCCACAGCGTGCTGGACTACCGCCGTCTGCGCGAGGCCATCGTCGAGGAATGCACGCAGGCGCATGTGAACCTGATCGAAACCCTGTCCGAACAAGTCGCCGCGCGCCTGTTGGCCGACTTCCAGGAAATCCGCTCGTTGCGCTTGCGCATCAGCAAGCCCATGGCCTTTTCCGACTGCGCGGCGGTAGGCGTGGAAATCCAGATCACCCGCTGACCATGAACGATATTGCTCCGCCCCCCGCCGTCCGCTCCCCCGAGGTCCGCTATCGCACCGAGGCCGAGGAAAAGGCCCGCCACGAAGGCAACAAGCTGACCAAGCGCCTGGCCCGCGAAACCACGCGCGCGCTGTCCGACTACAACATGATTGAAGAAGGCGACCGCGTGATGGTCTGCCTGTCGGGCGGCAAGGATTCCTATGCCATGCTGGACATCCTGCTGCAATTGCAGAAGCGCGCGCCGTTCAAGTTTGAACTGATCGCCGTCAACCTGGACCAGAAGCAGCCGGGCTTTCCCGACCACATCCTGCCCCAGTACCTGAAAGACCTGGGCGTGCCCTTCCACATCGAGACGCAGGACACGTATTCCATCGTCACGCGCGTGCTGGAAGAAGGCAAGACGATGTGCTCGCTCTGTTCGCGCTTGCGTCGCGGCATTCTGTACCGCGTCGCCTCGGAACTGGGCGCCACCAAGATCGCGCTGGGCCACCACCGCGACGACATCCTGGCCACGTTCTTCCTGAACCTGTTCTATGGCGGCAAGGCCAAGGGCATGCCGCCCAAACTGGTGTCGGACGACGGCCGCCACACCGTGATCCGTCCGCTGGCCTATGTGGCCGAAACGGACCTGATCGCCTATGCGGAGTTGAAGCAATTCCCCATCATTCCGTGCAACCTCTGCGGCTCGCAGGAAAACCTGAAGCGCAAGGAAGTGGGCCGGATGATCAAGGACTGGGACAAGCAGCATCCCGGCCGTTCGTGGAACGTGTTCAACGCCTTGTCGCGCGTGGTGCCGTCGCACCTGATGGACCGCGACCTGTTCGACTTTGTCGGCCTGAAGCCCACCGGCGTGCCGGACGCGAATGGCGACACGGCGTTTGACGCGGTGGACCCGGACGACAACGCGGACGAGGCTTGCGGCGACACGCCCGAAGCGTCGACCGACGCAAGCGGCATCGTCGAGAAAAAGGTGATGTTCACGCGCGGGTAGTTGCCCGCGCTGTTGCCTGGGTAGTGTCATGGACAGGCGCGCGAACCCGCGCGCCTGCGATCACGCAGCCGTTGATGGGTTCAACACCCGAATCGGCTTGCCCGCCTGAAACGCCTTCACGGCGTCCAGCGCGTTCTGGTAGAACGCCTCGAAATTCTCGCGGCTGACATAGCCCAGGTGCGGGGTCAGGATCACGTTGTCCAGGTCACGCACGGTGTCTGTCGGCGACAGCGGCTCTTCGGGGTACACGTCCAGGCCCGCGCCCGCGATGCGGAACTTCACCAGCGCGTCCATCAAGGCTTCGTTGTCCACCAGCCCGGCGCGCGACGTGTTCACCAGATAGGCGGTCGGCTTCATGGCGGCCAAGGCCGCGGCGTCCACCACGTGGCGGCTGCGGTCGGACAGGATCAGGTGCAGGCTGACCACGTCGGACGTGGAAAAAAGTTCGTGCTTGTCGACCCGCGTCACGCCCGCGGCCTCGGCGCGTTCGTCAGTCAGGTTGGGGCTCCAGGCCACCACATCCATGCCGAACGCCAGGCCCACCTTGGCCACGGCGGCGCCCAGCTTGCCCAGGCCCACCACGCCCAGGCGCTTGCCGGCCAGCGGTTCGGGCATGGCGGTTTGCCACATGCCGCGCCGCATGGCCGCGTCTTCCGTTGTCAGGTGCTTGAACAGGCCGAGGATATGCGCCCAGGCCAGCTCGGCCGTGGCGGTATTGGCGTCGGCGCTGCCCGGCGCGCCGCACACGACTATGCCTTGGTCCGTGCAGGCTTGCATGTCGATGGCGTTGTTGCGCATGCCGGTGGTGATCAAGAGCCGCAGGCGGGGCAAGGCGCGGATGCGTTCGGCGGGGAATGGCGTGCGTTCGCGCATCGCCACGATCACGTCGAAGGGTTCGAGCGTGGCCTCGACCTGTTCCGCCGGAATGAAGTTATTGAAGATCTGCACCTCGGCGTCACCGCCCAGCGAGGTCCAATCCGCATAGCGCCGTGCTACGTCGTGGTAATCGTCGAGTATTGCGATTTTCAAGTGAGGTCTCCGGGTGGCTAGGCGGCAATCGCGCCAGCCACCCGGCCGGCGCGACCAGCGCCGGTCAGTTCAAGCGTTCTTTCAGTTGGTCCAGCGGAATGGCGCCGCTGACGCGCGAGCCGTCGGCAAAGAACAGCGTGGGCGTGCCGCGCACCATCAGCTTGTGGCCCAGCGCAAGCAGCTTGTCTTCAGGCACGTCGCAGTTGGCGGTGGCCGGCTTCTTGTTGCGCACCATCCAGTCGTCCCAGGTCTTGCCCTGGTCCTTGGCGCACCAGACGTCGCGCACCTTGTCCTTGGAATCCGGCGACAGGATCGGGTACATGAAGGTGTAGACGGTGACGTCGGTAAGCTCTTCCATCGTCTTGCGCAACTGCTTGCAATAGCCGCAGTTGGGGTCTTCAAAAATGGCGACCTTCTTCGCGCCGGTGCCCTTGACCTGCTTGATGGCCAGTTCCAGCGGCAGTTGGTCGAACGTGACGGCGCTGAGCTTTTCCTGCGTGGCGCGCGTGACGTCCTGGCGCGTCATGGCGTCTATCAACGGACCTTCCATGACCCAGGTGACCTTTTCGTCGGTGTAGATCAGGTCCATGCCCAACTGCACTTCAAAAATGCCGTAGGGCGTCAGGCGCACGGCGGTCACGTCCATGCCGGAAAAGCGTTGCTGGAAGCGTTCCTTGACGGCGTCGAGCTGGGGCGTGGACACGCTTTTCTCGCCCTTGCCGGGCTGTCCGACCGACTGCGTGGATACGGTCTTGCCGCCTTCGGCGGGCGCTTGCGCCAGGGCCGAAGCGGACAAGCCCAGCCCGCCGGCCAGGAAACAAGCCGCCAGCGTGGCGGAGATGCGGAAAGTCATGGGTGCTCCTGTACTTATCGTGTTCTTTGGGGAAAAGCGTAACTCATCCGGCTGGGAGCCGGGCCGGACGACATGCCGGGGCGACGCGGAAAGGCGGAGTGTCCTTCAGACGCCGGCCGCCCCTCAAGGTTCCAAAAGAAAACCTCAAGAGACCACCGGAAATACGCGTCAATTGGCCGACGCCCCGGCGATCAGGCGGCGCTTGATCAGGGGCGCTTTTTCCACCCAGTGCATGCCGGCGTTGCGCAGCCACACCAGGGGCGTGGCGCGCGAGGCGAACAGCTTGTGCAGGCCGTCGGTGGCCAGGCGCATCGCCAGTACCGGTTCGGCGCGCGCACGCTGGTAGCGGTGCAGCACACGGATGTCACCCGCCGAGCGGTACGGCTCGCGCCCCGCCACGGTGCGGGCCAGCGCCTCGACATCGCCCAGGCCCAGGTTCAGCCCCTGCCCCGCCAACGGGTGCAGGCGGTGCGCGGCGTCGCCGGCCAGCGCGATACCGGGCGCCACCATCTGCGCGCGTTCCAGCGTGAGCGGAAAACCGTGCAGCTTGCTGCGGACCGTCAAGCGGCCCAGCCGGCCCTCGGCGGCATCGGCCAGCAAGGTTTCCAGGCGCGACGCCTGTTGTTCGGGCGGCAAGGCCAGCAGGCCCTGCGCCAATTCGCTGCGCATGGACCACACCATCGACACTTGCGGGCCGCTGGCGGTGTCGGGCAGCGGCAGCAAGGCCAGCACGCCGTCGTCGCGGAACCACTGGAACGCCGTGCCGTGGTGGGCGCGTTCCGCGTCCAGGTGCACCACCAGCCCGGTGTCGTTGTACGAGACCGCATCGTGCTTCAGGCCCGCCGCCGTGCGCAGCGGCGAGGCCGCGCCATCGGCGCCCACGAACAGTTCGGCCTGGATGCGCGCACCGCTTTCGGTATCGACCGCGCCATCCCGATAGCCCGTGCAGCGGTCTTCCAGCCAGGGGATGCCGAACATCCGCACGGCTTGGATCAGCACGCGCTCGATCTCGCCGGATTCGACGATCCAGGCCAATTGCGGCAAGGCCGCCTGCCAGGCGTTCAGGTTGACTTGCCCGTCGGCGTCGCCGTGGATCTCCATGGCCTCGACCGGCGTCAGCCGCGCGGCGGGCATGGCGTCCCAGACGCCCAGGTCGGCCAGAAAACGTTGGCTGGCGGGCGAAATGGCGTAGACGCGCGGGTGGTAGTGATCAGCGTCCGCTGCGGGCACGGATGCGCGCGGCGCCAGCACGGCAACGCGCTGGCCGCGCCGGGCCAGCGCCAGGGCGGTGGACAGGCCGACGACGCCGGCCCCGCAAATAACAATTTGATGGCTCATCTTGCCGAGGGCTCCCCCGCTTGCTTGGGCCACAGCACCCACATCTGGCCCCGTTGTTTCATGCGGCCCGCCTGCTGGCCGGCTTCTTCGCCGTAACCCCAGTAGAAGTCTGCGCGCGCGGCGCCCCGGATGGCCGTGCCCGTGTCCTGCGCGAACACCAGGCGTTGCAGCGGCCGGTCGGAAGCCGGAAGGGTCGTGCTCAGGTACACCGGCGTACCCAGCGGCACGAAAGTGGCGTCGACCGCGATGGAGCGCCGGGGCGACAGCGGGATCGCGTAGGCGCCCTTCGGCCCTTGTTCGGGATCGATGACGGGCTCTTCGCGGAAGAACACGACCGCCGGATTGGCGTTCAGCATCTCGGGCACGCGCTTGGGATTGCGCTGCGCCCAGGCGCGGATGTTCTGCATGGACGCCTGATCGGCGGTCAGCTCGCCACGGTCGATCAGCCAGCGGCCGATGGATGCATAGGGCTGGCCGTTATGGTCGGCGTAGGCGACACGGATCGTCTTGCCGGCATCCGGCCCATCGGTCAGTTGGACGCGGCCGGAGCCTTGCACCTGCAGGAAGAAGTTGTCCACCGGGTCGTCTACCCAGACCAGCACCGGGGGCTTGCGTCCCGAGGACTCGATGGCTGCCCGGGTGTCATAGGGCACGACGCGCTTGCCGTCGAGCTTGCCGCGCACGCGCTTGCCGGCCAGGTCCGGATACACGGAACCCAGGTCGATCGTCAGCAGGTCGGCCGGCACGGCGTAGAGCGGCCACTGATACTTGCCGCCCTGGCGACGCGAGCCGCGCACCAGGGGTTCGTAATAGCCGGTGACCGTGTTGGCCGCGGGCTTGCCGTCGGCGGCATTCAGACGCCACGGCTGCAAATAGGTTTGCAGGAAGCGGCGCACGCCTTCGCCGTCGCCGGCGGCCGGTGCGCGGGCCGGGTCGATGGCGGCGGCGCAGACGGGCTGCCAGACGCGCGGCGTGGCGCGCGCGGGCGCGGCCAGGTTGCCGCTGGTCTGCCGCATCAAGCCTTTGCAATTGCGCAGGAACAAGGGCCAGAACTGGGTCAGGTCGTCGGACGTCCAGCCCGGCATTTCCGACCAGTTGGCCGGTTTGAACTTCCCGGCCAGCGCCCGGGCCGGCGTATCGCGCAGCGCCGACAGCGACGGCACCACCAGCGGGCCGTCGGCCACGGGGGCCGCCACGCCGGGCGTACCGAGGTCGCCTGAATCAGGAGGAATATCCGACGGGGTGGAACATGCGGCCAACAGGATGGGCAGCAGGGACAGGCTAAGAATGCGCTTCATGAGCAAAGGAAAAAAGCGGGCGACGGGCAACCGGCGACGGGCGGCGGGCGGCGTGCAACAGAAGGCGGGCACAAGCATTCAATGCAGGGTGCGAGGCATGGCCAGGACGAATTCAGAGATCGGCACTTCGAACGGGATACCGTTCTCGCCGACGCAATGGTAGGTGCCACGCATGGTGCCCACCGGCGTGGGCAGCGGACAGCCACTGGTGTATTCGAAGGTTTCGCCGGGCGCCAGCAGGGGCTGCTGGCCCACGATGCCCAGCCCACGCACTTCCTGCACGCGCTGGTTGCCGTCGGTGATGACCCAGTGGCGGCTGATCACCTGGGCGGGATGTTCGCCGGTATTGGTGATGCGCACGGTATAGGCAAAGACGAATTGCTGCTCGCTGGGATCAGACTGTTCAGGCACGAAGCGCGGAGAGACAGAGACGCTCAGGTCGTAAGGTTTCACAGTCCTTCCTGTGTGGCTGGACGCCCCGGGCCGCAGACCGGCGCCGGGCGCTTGGGAGACATTTGGGAGACGTATGAGAAACGCAGATTTCGGTCCCGCGAAACCGGGCCTTTTCCGAAGCCGCGCCCCAAACTGCAATAATGGCACATTATGCCCTCCCCGATCCCGAACATCATGTCATCCTCCATGGCCTCCACTCGCATCACCCCCAGCATCCTGTCGGCTGACTTCGCCCGCCTGGGCGAGGAAGTCCGCAACGTTGTCGCCGCCGGCGCCGACTGGATCCACGTGGACGTGATGGACAACCACTATGTCCCCAATCTGACGATCGGCCCGATGGTGTGCGCGGCGATCCGCCCCCACGTGCAAGTGCCGATTGACGTGCATCTGATGGTTGAGCCGGTGGATGACCTGGTGCCGATGTTCGCCAAGGCGGGCGCCGCCTACATCAGCTTCCACCCGGACGCCAGCCGCCACGTGGACCGCACGCTGTCGCTCATCCGCGAAAACGGCTGTAAGGCCGGCCTGGTCTTCAACCCCGCCACGCCGCTGTCCTACCTGGATTACGTCATGGACAAGATCGACCTGATCCTGATCATGTCGGTGAACCCGGGCTTTGGCGGCCAGAGCTTCATTCCCGGCGCGCTGACCAAGCTGCGCGAAGCGCGCGCCCGGATCGACGCCTGGATGCAGGCGGGCGGCCAGGAAATCGTGCTGCAAGTGGACGGCGGCGTAAAAATCGACAATATCGCCGAAATCCGCCGCGCGGGCGCCGACACCTTCGTGGCCGGCTCCGCCATTTTCGGCAAGCCGGACTACGCCGGCATCATCAAGTCCATGCGCGAACAGATCGCCATCGGCGAAACCACCGCCGTCTAAGCCCCAGGAATATTCGACATGACCGCTTTTCGCGCCGCGCTGCTGGACCTGGACGGCACCCTGCTGGACTCCATCCCCGATCTGTCCTTCGCCGCCAACGCCATGCGCGTTGAGCTCGGCATGACGGCGCTGCGTGTAGACGTGGTGGCCACGTTCGTGGGCAAGGGCGTCGACAACCTGGTCCGCCGCAGCCTGGCCGGCAGCCTGCACGCCGCCGACCCCTCGCCCGCCGAATTCGAACGCGCCCGGGAATCCTTCTATCGCCACTACCACCTGGTCAATGGCGAACGCGCCCAGGTCTACCCCGGCGTCATCGACGGCTTGAAGCACATGCGCGACCAGGGCCTGAAGCTGGCCGTCGTCACCAACAAGCCCACCGAATTCACGCTGCCGCTGTTGCAGCGCACGGGCCTGGCGGGCTTTTTCGACGCGGTGGTCTGCGGCGACACCTGCGCGCGCCGCAAACCCGACCCGGACCAGGTCGTGCACGCTTGCGAACTGCTGGGCGTGGCGGTGGGCGAAGCCGTCACCATCGGCGACTCGATCAACGACGCCCAGGCGGGCCGCACGGCCGGCACGCAGGTGCTGGTGGTGCCTTATGGCTACAACGAAGGCCGTGACGTGCGGGAGCTGGATGTCGATGGTATAGTTGACACGCTTGTTGACGCCGCCCAGTGGGTGGCGCTCTGGAACCAAAACCAGAACGCCGCGAAAGTTGCCTCATGATCGGTGCCTGAAGCTGAATTTCAGAACACCAGCAATACCCCCAACACGTAAAGACACACCCGGATCAATGAACGCTTACCCCAAGAACCAAATGCTCGGCGCCTCGTGGCGCTGGTGGCGTTTGTCTTCCGGGTGGCGATGATCCCTCCCGGCCCTGGACGCGTATGCCGCCTAGTGCCGTAGCTGTGTAAACACAGAGCCAAGCCCGGAACCAGACACCTGGACCGGGCTTTTTTGTTGTGCGCCCGGTCTGAAAGCAAATCAAAAATCGCTCACGAGACCCGACATGACCGAAATCGAATTCAAGGCCCTCGCCGCACAAGGCTACAACCGCATCCCGCTGGTGGCCGAAACCTACGCCGACCTGGATACCCCGCTGGGCATCTACCTGAAGCTGGCGCACGCGGGCCCCTTGGCCGGCCGCATGACCTGCCTGATGGAATCCGTGGTGGGCGGCGAGCGCTTCGGCCGCTATTCCTTCATCGGCCTGCCCGCCCGCACCGTGATCCGCGCCAGCGGCAGGCTCACCGAAGTGCTGCACGACGGCAAGGTTGTGGAAACGCACGAAGGCGACCCGCTGGCCTTCATCGAGCAATACCAAAGCCGCTTCAAGGTGGCGCTGCGCCCCGGCATGCCGCGCTTTTGCGGCGGCCTGGCCGGCTACTTCGGCTACGACACCGTGCGCCACATCGAGCCCTGCCTGGGCCCTGCCGTCAAACCGTTCCCGGCCGGCATGGAAGGCGGTACGCCCGACCTGATGCTG